>JAZRXA010000066.1:0-56837 GCA_045599965.1 Lachnospiraceae bacterium
CAAAACACGGTCGCGAATTAATTGGTACATCGGAGATTCGCGGCGACTTAGTTTGGCGCAAAAAACAGCTTGCCGTCGAATATAACAGCAAGACTGTTCACAACAACGATGCAACATATTACAACGACAGTAATCGTGCCACTGCCTTGAAGGATTCGGGTTGGCAATACATTGGCGTGACGCCTGATAATATTAAGACGTTCTCCGCTATGGAAAATATTGCTGGAATTGTTCGCAGACAGCTCGGCCATCGAGCCAAAAAAGAGCTACTCTCATCGTACGAGAAAGAACGCCAGAGAGTTTATAATGAATTGTTTAAGAAATCGGAGTAAATTTCATCAAAAGCTAAACTATCAATTGGAATAGGCTTTCTGCCTAAATATTTTTTGTCTTAATATAGATTTAACGTTTACATGAAATGAATAAATTAAGAAAGTGGACCATATTTCAACTAGAAATGTGGACCACTTCTTTACTGCTCATCAAGCATTCGTCGAATTTCATTTATCGGAAGCCTACGACCTTTATTATTCACGGCATCCAATAATTTTTTCAAAGCTTCTTTATACTCTTTATCTGACACCTTATTTTCCTTTTTTAAAAGTGAATATATCCATAGGGTACCATGGCATTCCACAGATTCTTTTTCTGCGACTTTTCTAAGATTTCCATCACCACTTAGAAGTGTCCATCCTCTGTTTTTTGCTATAGCAAGTGCGATTGCATCGTGAATTGAAATCTCAGGATAATTCTCTGAAAATTCAACTGCTTGCTGCAATTCCTTAGCTGGCACAGATGTAATATGAAGTTGATCTGACTCGACTATTTTTTGAATTGTATCAGAAAACTGTACTTCATCGTGATAGGTAACATCACTGAGATAATATTCGTTATCTAGTAAAAATGGATGTCCCATAAACCCTATCGTTTCAAAGTCAAACCATATGTTTGTGTCACTACTTATGTGCATATGGTTTATACCCCCAACCCGCAAAGCTGTTGAACTTTATTATAAGGAAGTTCCATCAGTTCGGATGCCCTAGTCATGTTAATCATGTCTTCCGACACCGCACGTACAACCAGCGTTTTAAACAGAGTGCTCTCTTCCGGAATCAGTCCTGATTTTTCATCTTTTCTCAACCCATTCCTGCTAATCCATTTCTGATGGTCTTCATAAACAGCGCTCGTTATACATCCAGCCTGTTTAGCGCGAATCAAAATGCTCTGCATCGAAATACCATATTCCCGCTGTAGCGTTCTAAGCTCTCCACGAATATTAGTACGCGAATAACCAAGCTCTCTGACAACATCATCTTTAGGAAAAAGGAAAGCACCGGTAATACCGTCTACTGTCTTTTCTTCATTTATGCCGGCCGGAAAATTAAAAAGAATATGCGCCAGTTCATGAATTAGAGTGAAACGCTGCCGTTCTGAAGGCATGGTTTTATTAATTGCAATATATGGTCGTCCATTAAGCGTTCCGTTAATTCCTGAAAAATGGGCATCGTTAAAATCAATCTGACAAACAATAATACCTCTGTTTTCTAGTGCGTCCACAATATTTCCAACAGGGCCGGTAGATGATAATGACAAAAACTCACGCATTTTGAGGCCTGAAATCTCTATGTCCGTAAAAAAAGTCTTATCAATTGCTGCGACATTCGGTAAAACAGCATCTCCTAATATTCTAAGAATTGTATGAAAGCGGCCTAGATAACGATCCACCTTCTCAAACACCATATCAATCGAAGAAAGGGACATGCCACTTTTCTTTCTAAACTCAGCATGCGTGATTACAGCAGCTCCTTTAGGATTCATCAAAAGAGCTGTTGCCTTGATATTAAGAGCATCTGCCAACTTAATAACGGTATCAGAATTTGCCTCCCTTTTATTGTTTTCATAATTGGATATTGTCATTTTAGTGAGGCCTACCATACCAGCAAGCTTATCCTGTGACAGACCTTCAAGCTTACGATAATATTTAAGATTTTTACCAATCATAAAATCACTTCCTTTCTTTGTTTACTATTATATGCTATAAATTTGCATTTGTAAACAGCACATTGTAAACATTTTATGAACCAATATTGCCTCCGCGTCAATTCCGTGCTTCCCATGTAATCAAGAATTTTTTGGCTTTTCTTTAGTCCTTTACGTTCGTGAATTCCTTT
The DNA here is from genome assembly GCA_045599965.1 of Lachnospiraceae bacterium. Classification (GTDB taxonomy): domain Bacteria; phylum Bacillota; class Clostridia; order Lachnospirales; family Lachnospiraceae; genus RGIG5612. The sequence goes on from JAZRXA010000066.1 coordinate 2,172, forward strand.
TGCATCAAGTCCACCGTAAAGTCCCATATATCCATAATTTTGAAAAATCGCATAATCTTTTGGATTCACTACTCCTGATTCATGTGCCGCATCCGCTAAAGAAACATTATGCCTTTTCATTTCATTTCGAATCTCTAGACGTTTTTGTTCTTCGGTTAAATCTTCATAATTCTCGATTAATTCTTGTTGTCGAGTTTTAACCGCAAAATACGTTTGTCCTATCGCAATTACTTCTTTTTCTGGGTCTCCATTCATTACAATCAAATAACATGCATAACGTGAAAGCATAAAATCATTTATATTGCGTTCCGCCCCTGAGCCTAAACGAACCATTTTCGTGGACTCACGAAAATGGTCATTAATATAATTGCCTGTATTTTTGCATGCTTGTTTAGCTCTATTTATTGCCTTTTCAAAATTTTCCCATCTCTTATACTCAAGTATAGGTTGTAATTCCCTCGCAAGCCAATACTCCTGGCCTGCTTCATTGATATGCTTTATACTTTCGAAAGTTTGTTCACTATAATTAATCAATTTTTCGCTCATGCTTCAATTCCTCCTGCCCTATTTCTCTAGCTGAATTCATTATAACACAGCAATAACAAAAAGTCGAACGTATGTTTGTTTTTTTGATGATTTTTCATGTCTCGCGGGCTTTAGTTCAGAAAAATTCGGATGGGAAGTCCGGATTTTTAGATTTTAAAATTGTTTTTAAGGGTTTTAAATCCGAATTTAAGAATTAAGGCAAGGGCCGTTGCTTCGCGAGCCCTTGATATTGCGTGGTTGATTGCATATTCGTAAACAGCTGCAATTGAAGCAGTCTATTCTGCTTATGATGATATAAGTAACAAATACTTTGGCTAAATAATAGCTCAGGGTCCGGTTTTCCGGACCCTGACATTCATTAATATTTTTTCTTTTCTCAGCCCCTCACTGCTTATAATTTTCATTAATAAAATCTGCCATATAATTAGAAATTATTGTTGCTCCTTTTTTATTTACATGGTTTATATCCTTCATGCAATTTCTAGTAAAATTTAATTTTTGTAGCATTTCGTCGCTAGTAAAATCTATATATTTATATCCATTTTTTCGAATTTCATCCTTAAGATAATTATATCTTTTCACTTCATTTTCTGTTATTCCTACATATGGAACCTGCGCGAATATAAGTGTTATATCATTTTCTTTTGCTAACTTAATTATTTTATCAAAATATTCTTTATATTCATCGCTTAAATTTAACTTTTTATCTGACTTAATATCTATAGACAATATATCGCTAGGATTGTCTAATGGTTCATCATTCCAATATTCCAAAAATCCATTATCTTCTGAAACTTTTTTGACAGGAATATTTTCATTATTAAGCCATCCCTCATGGAAATACAAAATTCCAAATAAATAATTTTTCCAATAATTATCTCCATATTTTTTTGCGTCTAAACTATACAATATTCGCTCCTTATATGGCAAATCTATAGACAACGAACATTTATATGCCTTCATCAAGTCCTGATCAACATATGAATCAAAAATAACATATGGAAATGTTTCAAATACAACATACTTTGGTGTTTGATAATTTAATGCCGTTTTAAGTAAATAATAACTGCCCATCGCATCCAAATTACCTGCCGCAAAAACATACCCTGAGAGATTTGTTTTTTCTTCTATCAAACTTGGCATAAATGTTGAATAACAATGACAATTTCCTATATATAATATGTCATAAGTTTTCTCCGGCGTTTTGAGAAAACTTGATTTTGTATTGTCAGAAATCGCAGGCGTATAAACCCACTTTAATATAACTTCGCTTATTACAACAATAATTATTAACAATATAAAAATTTTAATTATTTTCCATACTTTTTTCATAATCTTAAAACTGCTCATATATAAAGGCTGCGTTATCAAGGCCAACGCCATATCTGCCAAATAAAATTACTGCAATAATTAATACTATATAAATTATCCATCTAAATAAAAATGGTTGCTTATCTATATATTTTCGTATCGATATATCTTTTTTATATTGTATGTATTCAACTATAACCAATAAAACTGTGGCTGTTACTATAATACCTAATTGTTGTGGTTTTAGTCCATATGCAAATAATTTATTAATTACTTTTTCAATTTCAAATTTGGTGAATATTGTTTTTACCATATCAAATGCAACCGTAGCACTTGGGGCTCTAAAGAAAATCCAAAGAAATGTTACTAGGATAGATACTCCTGTTGATTGTAAAAATTTAAACCCAAAAGTATTGGTTTTTACTTTCATTGCCTTTAGCACTTTATTAGCTGGTTTAGCGAGAATTCTTCCAATTACCTGAAACAGACCATGAAGTGTTCCCCAAATAATAAACTTAAATCCTGCTCCATGCCATAATCCACTAATGATAAATATTATTATTATATTAATATATTGCCTAAATTTCCCTTTTTTGTTTCCGCCTAGCGGAATATAAATATAATCCTTAAACCAGCTAGTTAAAGAGATGTGCCAATTACGCCAAAATTCTGAAAGTGAAGTTGCAAAATAAGGTTGCTTAAAGTTTATTGGAAGATCTATTCCAAAAAGTTGGCCACAGCCTCTTACTATATCTGTGCACCCAGAAAAATCCATATATAGTTCTATTGAAAAGGCAATTGTTGCAAGAACCACTTCACTTCCACCGATTTCAGCAGAAAAATTATCATACACAGAAGCAACTATCACTGAAAGTTGATTAGCAATAACTAGCTTCTTAAATAGACCCCATAATATAAGTTGTGCCCCATGTTTAATATTTTCATATTGAAGCTTATGACCTTCTTTTATTTGTGGCATAAGAAAGTTGTATCTTGGGATAGGTCCTTGATACAACTGTGGAAAGAATAAAACAAATGCTACATATTGGAAGATATTCTTATTCGGTACTATCTCCCCTCTATAAACGTCAATTACATATCCAACTATTTGTAACGTGTAATAAGAAATACCAATAGGAATAATAATATTAGCTATAACACCATCTAAATGTAAAACATTAGATGTCATAGTATTAAACCAATCCAAATACTTTAGTAAAAATAGAATTCCTATGTTTAATACAATTACTAATATCAAAATAATAACTTTTATTGTTTTTTTTCTGTTTGGTAATAGTACCCCCCCCGCAAAAGAGGTTATAATACTAAAAAGAATAAAAAAAAGATATCTATAATCAATAATTGAAACAAGCCCTATTCCAGATATTAACAAAACAACCCATCTGGCTTTGAGTGGGATTATATAATATATTAATAACGATATTAATATATATGAACAAAATTCTATTGAAATAATTTCCATTATTTTTTAGTCAACTCCAATTTTCATAGTCAGCGTATTGCCATAATTCTTGTTCTAACTTTCTCAAAAATTAATGTTGAAAATGTTAAATGTCCGTTTAATATTTATTTTCTATAACCGGTTCACAAAATATCCATTCCTGTTATTTCACAACTGATTTCATCAATAGCCTGTTCCAATGCATATACTGAACAATTTAGATTATCTTGAATATTTTTTCAAGAATAACATCAACTAAAAAACTGCCAATCAATCCGGTAGCACCTGATATCATAATACTTTTATTTCTAATCTTTTCCCACGTCACTGGTAGTTTTAAACAGTTTTCTATATCTTTTAAATATATTTTATTTTCATAATAATTTCATTATTTTTTCATTATCTACTTACGTATTTAATTATTTATACTTAAATATATTTTTCAAATTGTTCTATTAAATAATCTACAATTCTTATTTCTGCGCCTTTATGCGCGCTCATAATTCCGTTGTTTATTATTTGTCCTCTTATCGTTTTCAGTGGATCATTACCATTCAACAACATATCAAGATATTTTTCAACATCTTCCCAACTATCTGCAACATATATTCCCTTTAGTAGTTCATCAAATTCTTTATTTATTTCTAAATTACTTTTACAATATATTATTGGACGTCCAGTCATAAAAAAAGAAGGGATAACTGAAGATATATCTGATATTAATATTTGAGTCTGCTTAAATACATCATACGTTGCTCCTTGATCCATTAATAATATTTTATTATTTTTTAATTTTAGTTTATATTCATTAATACTATTTTCAGTCATGTATCCTGTTTTTTTCATGTTCTCAAACAGCATAGGATGCGGGCGAACAATTAATGAAATATCGGCATATTTTTCTCTTAATGAAATGAATTTTTCCTTATATTCTATGAAATGACTACCTCCAACATTTTCGTCATACGTCCACCTTGGTGCCCATGTAATTGATGCATCGATAATATTAGTATTTTGTAAATTAATATATTTCTCAAATCCAGGGTAGCCTAAATTTAGTATATTTTGGTATTTACAATTCTCTGAATTAATAAATATTTTTTCAACAACCTTTGATACAGATTCTGAATCAGAAAAAAAATAACTAACCGTTCGAAAAAAATCTCTATTTTGCATTATTAAATCACTAAAATTTTCTGCTACCGTATACCCATATGGCACATAACATATTTTACTATGTTTAAAGACATCATTGCTTTTTAATTCCTTTGGCATATGGGCATTATATGGATCTTGATAAAATACATAATCATATTTTCTTTTTTTTATGTTAATTAACCTTAAATTATCATCATATGCTTTAATTGCATTACTGTCATATTTATGAAAAAAATCCCATTCTTTTCCATATTCTTTTATTAAACATAACTTAATATTAAAAGATGGTACAACAATCAAATCCGTCGGTATCTTTCTTTTTTTAAATTCTTCATATACTGGTGCTTGTTTATCCCATGTTTCTGGTTCAAAAACAATAAATGCTATTTTAAGCGTTTTATGTTTACTATTTTTCTTTTTTTTGATGTTCTTTAAATAATGAGTTGCTCTTATATCACGATAATTTTCTCTAACTTTCAGCAGCCTATTTTTAACATTTTGGGGTAATTTCATTATTTATTTTACCTCCTTAAATAAGGTTATTATTTTTTTTCTTAATACAAATACTATAATACATACCACTATAATTATTGCATATCTTATTATAATCTTGTTATATAAAAGCATCATTATTATTGATGCCATAACAAAAACAATAAATATTCCGATCAATTTTGGTAAACTGTATAAATCGTTTTCTACACCTTTTTTCTTTATTGTGTGTCTCATAGAAAAATAATTAATTACCACAAACAACATATAACTAACCAATGTGGTATATGCTGCCGCAACAAATCCATATTTTGGAATAAAGAAATAATTTAATACAAGATTCACTATGCTTGGAATAATTCCTCCTAAAATTAATAAATATTTTTTTTCGAAGAAAAACAATACCCTATCAAACAGCTGTGTATAAAAAAGCATTAACATACTAGCTGCTACTGGTGGAACTGCCCAAATTCCTGATATATATTTTTCTCCTGCCATTATTTTTATAAATTCAGGTGTTATTGCAACAATTATCCATAGTCCTAATGCAACAATTAAAGTAAGCATTGTTGATATTTTTTTATTTTCTTTACCCTCTCTGTTTTCTATTTTTCTAAAAAACCATGGCGCATATGAATCATTAATAGCATTAATAACAAATGTTAAGACAATTGCTAGTGAATAAGCGACTCCATATATGGCAGCTTTGTCTTCTCCGCAAAATTTGCTTATCATAATTCTATCACTTGCATTAAAAATCATTTGAGAAATATAATACGGAATTAATGGCAAATTAAATGTAAAAGCATATTTCCAAAAGGTTTTATTAAAAAATGTTTTTCCTTGACAATATGTTTTTATCATTATAACTATGCCAAACACTATGTTTACAATTCCATATCCAATTATTCTTGCATATCCCTTTTCCTCTGATATCATCACCAGGAAAAAAGCTAACAATGGACTTAAGATAGTCTTAACTAGTGTTACTATAACTACTTCCCTGTATTTATACTCAAATCGATTTCTCGCAAACCAACAATCCGTCACTCCCGTCATAATGATTTCAACAATTAAAAAAGAAACTATTATTGTTGGCAATTCAAATATTTTATTCCAAAAAGTGGTAAATGGATAATATATTAAAGAAAAAACTGCTCCTAAGACTATAAAAATACTTGCTATTGATGAGGAATATTCAATTCGATGTTCTTTAAATTTAATCATAGCCGTTTGAAATGTTCCATACGCTAAATTCATCGTTATAAATATTGTAAAAATAGACCCCCACGAGCCATAAACAGTATATTGTCCATACTGTGTTGTTGTTAATAATCTTGTAAATAATGGCAACGTAATAAAAGAAAGGCCTTTTTGCAATATACTACAAAAAGTATATGCCACAGAAGCCTTTATTTCTCTTGGCATATTATTGTATTTACTTAATAATTTATTTGCCAAATCTCGTAAACTCCAGTTCTTCCACCAAAGCCTTCTTTTTGCGCTATGAGTCCTTCATTTAGAAAAATTCTGTTATGCTCTGTCGAAATTCCAAAATCAATCCAGCTTTTAGATTCTTTATAGTTTTCCATCACAGTACTTACAGCTAAGTCTAATGCTCCTATTTGTCTTGCTTCATCATTAGCTGCCATATATTGTGTGTGCACAATATCGTCATATTCAAATACTACTGTGCCCGCAATCAATTTGTTTTCCTTCTTTGCTCCAAATAAATGAATATTCTCAGGAAAATAATCGTGTAATAATTTTAATTCTTCCGCCGTATGTACAGCCTTTGTATCATGTTTTTCATTCAGTACATCGTTTTCCAAACTAATAAACTCTTCATAATCTGAAAGTTCTGTCAAAACTTCTATTTCAACGCCCTCTCTCTTTGCTCTAGAAATTTGAGCTTTTCTTCCTTTTGGCATCTTTAACGGATTTTTTAAGTACACATATGTAGAAGCATCAACAGTTATCAAACTTGCTCCACTAGCATATAAAGAATACTTATCTTCTTCTGCTGGCTGTTTGTGATAAACATGCGGTATTACCTTGTAAGTTATTGCTTTAAAGCCATTTGATTTTGCATACTCCATTAGTTCCTCAAAGCACTCATTCATTATATGTTGTTTCATTTTTGCATCAGTGATAAATCCACCATATGTTAATCCACCATGTGAATATAGTTTTTGATCTTTTTCATTCATTGGAAGTAAAGCAATTAATTTATCGTCGTTATAAAACATTAACGAATGATCAACAAACCTATCTTTATGATAATCCATATAGTTGCGATCAAACATAAACAAAAAGTTTTTGCTATTATGATTAAATTCGTCCCATGTTTTTTTGTCTTCTTCTGAATATTTTTTTATAACAATCATTTTGTTACGTCCTTTTACTTAAAGTCATTAATCTTTTCTATAACATAAACTATCTCTTCCTCTGTCATTCCATAAAACATTGGAAGACTAAGCTCAGTTTTGCTTATTTCTTCTGCAATAGGGAAATCTCCTTCTTTAAATCCTAAGTCTTTATAACAACCTTGTAAATGCATCGGTATAGGGTAATGTTTATTAGTTCCTATGCCTGCATCGTTTAAATATTTTTCCAATTCATCTCTTTTGTTACATCTAACAGCAAAGATATGCCATACCGGATTAGTATAATCAGGAATAAAAGGAAGAATTACTTCAGGATTATTTATGCCTTCTAAGTAGCACTTTGCAATCCTTCTTCTTTCTTCATTCATTCTGTCAAGATGAGGTAATTTAGCAGTTAAGAAAGCAGCCTGCATCTCGTCAAGTCTGCTGTTATTTCCCTGATATATATGATGATATTTATAATCTGAGCCATAGTTTCCAAGTGCTCTTACTTTAGTAGCTAATTCTTCACTATTTGTAACAGTCGCGCCTGCATCGCCTAATGCGCCTAAGTTCTTACCCGGGTAAAAGCTAAAGCCTGAAGCATCACCAAAGCTTCCAACTTTTTTGCCTTTATATGTTGCACCATGAGCCTGAGCTGAATCTTCAATCACATAAAGATTATGCTTCTTTGCAATCTCCATAATTGGGTCCATATCACATGCCTGGCCGTATAAATGCACTGGCATAATAGCTTTTGTTTTAGAAGTAATTGCTTCTTCTATTCTAGTATGATCAATATTAAAAGTTCTAATATCCGGTTCTACGAAAACTACATCGGCACCAACATATGTAACCGCCAAGGCCGTAGCAACGAAAGTATTAGAAGGCACTATGACTTCATCGCCTTTACCAATGCCTAATGCTTTTAGAGGAAGCATCAAAGCGTCAAGACCATTGCCAACGCCTATGCAATAATTAACATCACAATACTTGGCAAAAGCTTTTTCAAAGTTTTCATCTTCAATGCCTTCAATATACCAAGACCTGGTGAAAACTCTGTTAAAAGCTTCTCTTAGTTCTTTATCCAATTCTCTTTCCATTGGAAGAAATGATACAAAAGGAATATTCATTATCTATTTGCTCCTACATATTTCAAAAATTCATCATAATCCCTAATATAATCTGATTCATCATATAATTCTGATGCCAAAACTAATAATATTGCATCTGGAGAAAAATCAAACATTTCTCTCCACATAACATTTGATACATATAAGCCTTCTGTTGGTTTATCAAGAACTACTATCTCTTGTTCTTTTCCATCATCTAGTTTAATTTTACAACTCCCATGAACACATATAAGAACTTGTTGCAAAGATTTATGTGCATGGAATCCTCTCGTAACATTTTCCACGGTTTCATACATATAATAAATGCGCTTTATTTTAAATGGTATATCTTTTTTTTCTTCAATTGCTACAAGTTGACCTCGATTATCTTCATGATTAGAAAAAAAATATTTTTTTATGTTCATCAATATCCCCTCTTGTTTTTTATCATTTTGAAAACTGGATAGATGCCTGTTACAATTAATGGGAGTCTAAGCTTATTGTACGTGTCTATCTTGATTGCTTCTCTTTTCATTTCCATAACTATTGATTTAACTACTTTTTTATCATTTACTCCAATAGCAGAACTTAGTCGATTATTGTAAAAAGCAGCTATCTGTTCAACGCTAGCATATTGTTTATAGGTCTGAAAAATATCCATAATATCATTATGAAATTTTCTATGTCTTTCCTTACTTTTTTTTGTTGTGTCAAACCTAGATAACGAATTTTCACATTCTCTATATATTGCAGTAACACCATCAATATATTTTAATGCTCCATTCACCGAAATACGAAGCCAATATTCAAAATCTTCTAAGCAATATTTTTCATCAAACAAGCCATATTTTACTATCGTTTCCCGTGGTAATAATACACCCGGTGCTACAATATAATTAGATGCGCATATTTCTCCTATTAAATTCCGTCCATCTAAAGGTTTTTCATTGTAATTTAATTTATAATTTTTTATGTCTAAATCCGAATATTTTGTATTTTGTGGTATAAATACCATATTGCTAAAATAAATATCAAATCCCGGATTTTCTTCAGCTCCTTTTATTAAAATATTAATTGCGTCGGGTGTAAGCATATCATCTGATGCAATTGATTTTATATAATCTCCTTGTGAACGTTTTATCATTTCATTTAAGTTCTTCGTAACACCTAAATTAATTTCATTTTGATATATAATTACATTTTTAAATCGATTTCGAAGTTTTTTTTCCCAACTTTTTATAATATCAAAACTATTATCTTTAGAACAATCGTCACAAATTATTACTTCAATATCTTTGTATGTTTGATTAATTACACTTTGCAAACAATCGGATATATATTTTTCATGATTATAACATGGAATAATTATTGAAACCATTTTATCTCCCCGTATTGCTTTTTTACAATTTGTTGATGCATTTATCTAATTACACTATTATTAACCACATTTTTTAAGTGCATTCCATATGCGCTTTTACCATATTTTTCTGCTGACTCTAATAATTTTTTCTTATCAATCCATTTATACCTATACGCTATTTCTTCAGGTGCAGATATTTTTACTCCTTGTCTTTTTTCAATCATTTGCACAAATAAACTTGCTTCCAATAGACTATCTGTTGTCCCTGTATCAAGCCAAGCAAATCCCCTGTTCAACAATTGAACATCTAAAATATTTTCTTCAAGATATATCTCATTAAGAGATGTTATTTCTAATTCTCCCCTTTTTGAAGGTATAACTTTTTTTGCCTTTTGTGATACACCCTTTGGATAAAAATATATTCCAGTGACTGCATAATTGCTTGTTGTTTTTTTTGGCTTTTCCTTTAACGAAACCACTTTATTATTTTCATCAAATTCTACTACTCCAAATCTTTCTGGATCCGGCACATAATATCCGAACACCGTTGCCCTTTTATTCTTTTCAGCATTTTTTACTGCTTTTATAAGTGTTTGCGTTAATCCACTCCCATAAAAAATATTGTCACCTAATATTAATGTCACTGCATCATTTCCAATAAATTCTTCGCCTAGTATAAACGCTTGCGCTAATCCATCTGGACTAGGTTGAACTTTATAAGTAAGACTTATTCCAAATTGGCTTCCATCTCCTAAAAGATTTTCAAATCTTGGCGTATCTTCTGGCGTTGAAATAATAAGTATATCTTTTATCCCCGCTAACATTAAAGTTGATAGTGGATAATAAATCATAGGTTTATCATAAACAGGAAGTAACTGTTTACTTGTAACCATAGTTAATGGATATAATCTTGTTCCAGCGCCTCCGGCAAGTATAATTCCCTTCATTTACCTATCTCCATACATCTTTTCATAATATTGTTGGTACTCACCATTAATTATGTTTTCCCACCACTCTTTATTTTCTAAATACCATTTAATTGTTTTCTTTATTCCATCTGCAAACTTTGTTTCTGGAAGCCATCCAAGCTCATTATGAATTTTAGTCGGGTCAATTGCATAACGCATATCATGACCTTTTCTATCCGTAACAAAAGTTATTAAACTTTCTGGCTTTCCTAGTTCTTTACAAATAAGTTTAACAATATCAATATTTTTCATTTCATTATGCCCACCAATATTGTAAACTTCTCCAACTCTTCCATTGTGAATAATCAAATCAATAGCTTTGCAATGGTCTTCTACATAAAGCCAATCTCTTACATTAATTCCTTCACCATATACTGGAAGAGGTTTATCATTTAATGCATTAGCAATCATTAAAGGAATAAGTTTTTCTGGAAAATGATATGGGCCATAATTATTTGAACATCTACTAATAGTAACAGGTAATCCATACGTTCTGTTATAAGCCATAACTAATAAATCTGCTGCTGCTTTACTACTTGAATAAGGACTGCTTGTATGAATAGGTGTTTCTTCTGTAAAGAATAAATCTGGTCTGTCTAGTGGAAGATCGCCATATACTTCATCAGTACTTACTTGGTGATATCTAGTAATTCCATATTTTCTACAAGCATCCATTAAAGTTGCAGTTCCCATAATATTTGTTTGTAAGAAAATTCCTGGATCTTCAATGCTTCTATCAACATGACTTTCTGCAGCGAAGTTAACAACAATATCTGGATGTTCTTCTTCAAATAGTTTATAAACTGCTTCCCTATCACAAATATCAGCTTTAACAAATCTAAAATTTGGGTTATCCATTACTGGCTTTAATGTTTCTAAATTTCCAGCATAAGTAAGCTTATCCAAACATATAATTCTATAATCTGGATGTTTCTCTAGCATATAAAAAACAAAGTTTGAACCTATAAAGCCGGCTCCGCCTGTTACAATAATATTCATTTTTTCATAACCTCTAACCTTGAATTTGTTTTACAACTACTAATATAACGTGTTGACGAAATCCTTTGCCTTCCAATTTTATTAAATGGCAATTCATATGTTCTCTTTGCAAGCAATAGATAGGATAGATACATTTGCGGATATATCAAATATATATCATTATAGAAATCAAGCATTATTGCAACTAAAAGTGCGAATAAGCAAATATTAACCATTGATTTTATTGAATCATTTATTTTTATATTTTTTATTAAGCTAACAAAGAAAAGTATTGCTGAAAGTACTCCGGCTATTCCTCCCCTGTATAAAATGTCCATGAAAAAATTATGTGGATGATCAATACCTATTTTATTTAATAAAACTGTTTTATATTCAACTCCATATCCTATTATTGGGGACTTTAAGAAATAAAATAATTCCTTGTTCCAAAAAATAATACGAAGCTTAAAACTAAAGTATTTTCCTTGTTCCTTAATAAAATTCACAAATAATGGGATTTTATTCCAGAAACAAAGCACAATAATAAAAAGAAGAATTAGTCCCGGTATTGTTAGTTTAGGAGAAAATATTTTGATTTCCTTGCGATACAATATAATAATTACAAATCCTACTATGATTAATAAAATCGTCAAAAATGCTGTGAGCGATTTTACATATAAAAATGCTATAAATGCTAAAAGTGTAAATAAAAAAGCCTTTATGTAAGTTTTTCTTTTATTAACATACATCGCATATATAATCAGAAATGTTATCGTTGGAATAAACAATAAACTTGAGGCGTTATCAAATCCCCATAAATAATTACCGGCTTCACTTGAAACTTGATACATTCCATTTGGATAAAAAATAAACATCGTTATTATCGTTAATATTGCCATAAACACTGCTGGTAAGCAGAAATTTCTAATAGCATTTTTTTCATTTTTTTCAAACAAATAATCCACATATAATAGCAATGCAATATTTGATACCCCTTGCACAAGCGCTGTTTTTATATCTCCATGATTAATTAACGTTGAGATAAAATAAATAACCTGAATAAGCCCCAGAAAACATAATGGCTTATTTATTTTTTTTTGAGAATATGCGTAGCATACAATAATTAATAAAGCTGCTATTCCTTTCCAAATGTCAAAAATCATGTCAAAAGATTTTGTGATTTCTGAAGCCGGCTTTATAAACGGAAGAATTATTAAGAAAGCTGCTATTTTTGATTCAAAAAATCTCGATAAATTCATAGTTTCGCGCCTTTTAATGAATAAATGTTTAATAAATTCTTCACAGTGTTCTCGATGGATAATTTTTGGCCATACAGCAACTCATGCGCTTGTTCTCGATTAATATTTGTTTTTGTCATTTCCTCAATCGCCATTACCCAGTTTTGTGCATCGTTATCTTCTATGTCTAAATATTTCACACTATCCAATACTTTAACTTCCTCGGGTATACCATGTGAAAAAATCGAAGGTAGCCCCGATGTTTGTGCTTCGATAGCGCAAATCCCATATCCTTCGCTCTTTGATGGTAAGGTAAAAACATCCATTGCCTGATATAATTCGTTTACATTATTGCATTCGCCCAAAAAAATACATTTATCATACACATCTAGGCTTTTAGACTTTTCTACTATTTCTAAAAACAATGGTCCGTTTCCAACAAATAAATACTTAAAATTCACTTTTTTTTCTTTTAAGTAACTAGCTATCTTTAACATAAAAACATGATTTTTTACATAATCGAATCTGCCAATATGTCCAATCAACAATTCATTTGTTAACTTTAATTCATTTCTTATCTTATCCCTAATTGTTTTGTTGAACTTGAATTTTTCTATATCTATTCCATTGTAAATAATCGATACACGTTCTTTTTTTACGTTAGGGAACATCCATTTTCGAGCACGTTCTGAACATGCAATATAGTTAGTTCCTATATTTTTTAATAATGGTCTAAGAATAAAATGCAATGTTTTTTTTATGAATCTATGGTCCCCATCAACTCCTGATGCATGTGAATGTAAAATAATATTTTTCTTATTCATTTTTTTTGCAGCCATTCCATATATAAATAATCTCACCGCAGTATCTGAATGAATGTGGACATAATCATAATGATGTTCTTTTAATATTTTTTTCAAATTCTTAAAAGTCGCAAACTGTTTTATTACCTTTGATCCATCATATCCAAAATAATATACTTGCGAATTATGTATAGATAATTCTTCAATATTTTTATGATTAACAAAGTGTTCGAGGGAAGCGATATCTATCTTTATTTCACTTGAGTTGTTAATTATTATGTTTTTAATTAATGAAAATACTCCTCCGGAATATAAATCATCAACATTTACTTCTAGTACCCTTGTCACCATTATCCCCTATTCCATAACAATTTCTATCTGAGACTTAAAAGCTGCTTTCGTATTTTGTTTTTAAAAATTTTGCGCGTAAAAAAGCCGTTCCTTTTTTTAGCCAATTTATTTGTTCCATATGCACACACGGAATTTCCATTACTTGGTTTTTCTCTAATTCTTTTGAGGCTATTTTTTTGTCTAACCACACATTAAAGATAATCTCGGAAACGCGTCCATAATATCTTCTTTGAAATGCACTTAACTCTTGCTCGCCAGTTCTTCTTTCGAGTTCAAACAAAATGTCAAAAAGCCATTTACAATAATTATCCAACAGCTCTTTGCTCATAATCATCATATTAAACATATATCCATATGTATGTTTTACAACTCTATCATAACTATTTAAATATTCCGGATATATTTTTTCTATAATTTTTCTTGCCTCGTCAAGTTGACTGGAATAGTGTGTGTGCTTATAGTGGCTATATAATGTTTCAATATAGTATCTTCTTTTTTTTGGGACAAAAATTTTTACGTTGTTAATATATGGTTTTATTTCTTGATATGTTAATATATTATCAAATCCTTTTTTGTTTTTTTTAGAAAAATGTCTACGATAATGCGACAACCCAATATAATCTGCATCTAAATTTTTCCACGCCCAATACAATCCTGTCAATTCACAAAAAGATCCGTTGCGTTCTGAAATATTTTCTCCAACATTATCTTTTGCATACCCTAAATCCAAATCATTACCATCAGAATCCTTTTTTCCCTCTGCTCCTACGTGTAGTGGTATATACATATCATCTTTTGGCATTTGATATTTCTTGTGAGTCGCTATAATAATTTTTATATTAGTTTCACTCATCATTCATCTCCTATTGAATAGCATATAATGCTCTTTCAATAATATTTTTTTAATCTAAAACTATAGCCCCGATAATATTTACTCCATATTTTGAACATAATAAACATTCTTCATAAATATCTTCATCTTTTGATACATCTATTTGTTCAATCAAAACGGCACCATCCATCTTTGCCATATCCTGCAATGCATCAGCTTTTGCAAGTGCATTTTTAATAATTGTTATTTTAAAACTACCATTTAATTTCTCTGTTATCTTCGTCATTAAATCCTGGTCGCTTTCAATATCAGTAATTAAGCATAGATTTTTTAAATTCAACTTTTCTGCAATTAATTTAATTTTCACTGCAGTAAGTTCAATGTTTTCATTGCGTTCTAATCTGTGTTTGTTCTTTTTTCTTATCTCTTTTATTTTTTTATCAATACTTAATAAATGCTTTTTATCAAAATCATTCGTGCTTTCAAACACGCCTAATATTTGAAAGTCATAACAATTTTCTATATCTGCAATTGTTTTTATATTTTTTGTTGCAACATATTTAATAAATATAATAAGCGCCGATATAATCACTCCAAGAATTGCTCCTATTATAAAATATTTTATGTTTATCTTTTTTTGTGAATCAAGCGTATTATTTTTATTGCCTTCATCTTGTCGTTTGCTTTTTAACGATTCATAATAATTGCCTTGTCTTTCTGTAAACCCTTCAATATAGGTCTTCAGTTTATTTCTTACATCAATTTTATCAGAAAGAATTTTCCATTCGCTTTCTATCAGAATTTTATCGCCCTGATTAGTTGCATTTTGCTTATCATTCAGTTCTTGAAGTTCTTCCCAATATTCAAATCCTGCTTCAACTTCTTCTATTTCTTCTGCTGTTAAAACACTTTCCCAAACTGTATCTTCTGTTGCAACATTTGCATCACTCTTCCACCATCCATATGCGCCTAAAACAACAGCTCCTACAACAAGCCATATAAGAAGTGCTCTCCAACGCTGGCAAATATATAACAACATATCATATAAACTTATCTCTTTTTCTCTCTCGTCCATCTTCTTGTCCTTCCAATATTTTTACTTATCTTCTAAAGGTTTATTTTTTCTTTTATTTCTACTCATATCCACTATTTTTATAGCGTTTTATTAACATTTTATTATACAACAAAAATTCTTATTTTGTCCATTATGGCGCTCTCGCAAATATCTACCGCTTCCTTAGCTGTATCGGCTTGCGCTATAACGCAGCCTGCTCTTTCAACACTATTTTCAATATCCTTAGCAATTTCTCCAACGCCCTTAAACATATTTACAGTTTTAACGCCCTCTATTTTCTTTGCTTTTTCTATGCCTTCAATAGCTTTAATCGTTCCTTCTTCTGTTTTAATATATCTTATTGCGCTGGCTTTTCTAAATTTGGGGCTAACATCAACTTTTTCTTTACAAGCAAGTTTTATTGTTTCTCCTAAAACATCAATTCCTGTAGATAAAGGAACTAAATCGGTTGTAATAAAATCTCCTCCTAACCTTGCTCCTAGTTCAATAAGCCTTGGACCATCTTTAGTAATCATCATCTCTACATGCGCTGGGCCATTTTTTATTCCAACTGAAAGAACTGCTGCCTTGGTCGCTTCATATATTTCCTTTTCTTTATCTGGTAAAAACTTCGAAGGCTGGCTATGACCCATTTCAACAAAATGTGGCGCGCCAGTTGTTAATTTATCAGTTACCTGTAAAACAAAAACTTCTTCGTCAACAACAAAGGTTTCAACGCTTACTTCATCTCCAACCAAAAGCTCTTCTATCAGTACATCTCCACTTCTTCCGTTTTCAGAAGCGTAGCTAATTGCATCTTCTAATTCTTCTTTCTTATTTATTACAGCAACGCCCCTACTACCCGAATTATCTATAGGTTTACATATACAAGGAAACTCTAATTTGTCTTCAATATTTTTAACATCTTTTCCTTTTACAACATAAAACCAAGGATGTGGCACTTTTTGTTCCCCAAATTTTTGTATCATCCTTGCTTTATCGGTTGCGTTTAATGCAGTCTCTTCAGAAATTCCTTTAAGTTTTAGTTTTTCGCATGTATATGCTATTGCTCTCATAGGCATATCTGTTGCAACTGTAGTTATTCCATCAGCACCAAAATCTTTAGTTGCCTTATAAACACCTTCTTTATCTATTGTGCTTACTTCATAAAACTTATCGGCATACTTTACGCCAATAGCTTCCGGGTTATAATCTATTACTCCTACTTCATATCCTAATTCTTTTGCTTTTAATATCATAGGAAGCTGTAAAACCGAAGCTCCTACAATCATTACTTTTTTATTCGCCATCATTTGGACCTTCGTTATTTCTATATATGTTTTTGCTACTAAGTACTGCCTTTACAGATTGTCCTGTAATCCAAAGGTCTAGCCTAAAAGACATATTCTTAACATAGTAAATATCATTATCTAGTTTTTCTTCTGCTGTAGCGTCGTTTCTATTTACAACCTGGTTATATCCTGTAATACCCGGTCTTATACTCATAGCAATTCTTTCTTTTTCTGGATACAAATCCCAATCTTCTGGCATATCTGGCCTTGGCCCAATTAGCGCCATATCACCTTTTAATACATTAAAAACTTGTGCCAATTCATCAAGGCTTGTCTTTCTAGCAAACTTTCCAAACCTTGTAATACGAGGATCGTCTTTTTCATTATATGTTGATCCATCTTCCATCCTTATATCTGGCGCATTTACTACCATCGTTCTTAGCTTAAAAATCTTAAAAGTCTTTCCATCTTTTCCTAATCTTTCACCTCGATAAAATACTGGCCCTCCGTCATCTAACTTTATTGCAATAACCGAACCTCCTATCGCTAGCATAACTAATGGAAACAAAATAAGAGTTATTACTATTCCCAATACTCTTTTTATTGGCGCATATCTTTTGTTCATAGTAATAAGTCCCCTATCATTTTTATTATTTCTTCAAACGCTTTTGGACGATCAAACTGCTCTACCGCTATCTTTCTTGCAACTTCACCCATCTCTTTTGCTTTTACAGGATTATTTTTTATCTCTAATATTGCCTCAGCAAGAACTTCAGGGTTTTCTGGATAAACATTCACTCCAAATCCATCATTGGTAACTTTAGCCTTAAATTCTTCATCCATGCCTGTGTTAATCATTGGTATTCCTGCTGCCAAATAGTCTCCTATCTTAGAAACTATTCCTTGTGCAGCGCTTTCTACTAATGAATTAATTGTTATATCCGATTCGGAAAGATATGCTGCCATATCCTTATATGCTTGATAGCCTTCAAAATCTATTCGTCCTTCTAGTGAGTTTGCAAGTTCTTCCCACTCTTTCTTTTTAGGGCCGTCTCCTAATATCTTTATAACTATATCGTTATGTCCTTGTTTGACTAATATATCTGCTGCCTTAATTAGAGTTTCTATATCATAACTGCTTCCAAGCATTCCGGCATATGTTACCCAAAATTCTCCTTTAGGCTTATTAATCTTTGGATTTTCTTTTACACCTTTATCGAATTCTTCTAAATCAATTCCGACATAAACTGTCTTTTTATTTTCTATCTCGATACCATAAACTAATGGCTCATCTCTATATCTATCAGAAGATCCTATTACTCCATTAGCTAAGCTATAAGTCTTCTTTGCATCTTTAGACCAATAAGAGAATAGAATATCAGAAATATGTGGAATATTTATGACCATTTTCATGGCTTCTGGCCAAAGATCTTCTATATCAACTATATAAGGAATGCCTTTTTCTTTAGCGCTTTCTGCGCAATATCTGGCCATCCTATTATCTGGAATATCAGAATAAATTAAATCAAAGTCATTATTAAGCAAATATTCTTTAACTCTACCAGCAAATCTATAATGACTGACCATTCTTTTAATATCTATATTCTTCTTATATCCTCTTTCATGTAAGAATACATACGAAAGTAAGCCGCCACTTTCTTCATCTTTAAGAGCGAACTTCCCTGATGTTTCTAATATTTCTTTATTTCTATGGGATTTTAACCAGTGCTGAAAATCACTAGTAATGAGTTCAACATAAAAGCCGCGACGAGCTAACATCTCGGCCAAATAATGCATCCTTGTAAGTCCCTTTTCTCCTGGCAGCGCCACGGAGGTGGTTACTACAGCTATTTTTTTCATATGATAATTATAACTTCTTGAATTTTATATGTCTATTGATTTATAATGTCTCTATGAATGTTTTAGCAGTAATAGTTACATATAATAGGCTTGATATGCTAAAGATGTGCCTTGAAAAAATAAAGGCACAATCTTTTTCTTGCGACTGTTTAATCGTTGATAATGCAAGTACTGATGATACTTCTAGTTGGTGTAAAGAGTTTATCAACCAAGAATCCACCTCTAAATTTATGTATGAAAACACTGGCGCCAATATTGGTGGTGCTGGTGGATTTAATTATGGATTTAGAAGAGCCTGCGAATTAGGCTATGATTATGCTTGGGTAATGGATGATGATGCTTTTGCCAATCCTGATGCCCTAGAAAAACTTATGGGTGCCGATAAAACCTTGGGTGGTCCAGATAATTATGGTTTCTTAGGCAGCCTTGTTCTTTGGACAGATGGAAACATTTGCCTTATGAACCAACAAAGGAAAAAACATGGCCCCCTATTAGGCAAAAACGCAAGAATTACTATTAATGAAGTTAATAATGCTAAGATTAGTGAAAACAAACTCATTCCCATAGTGACTTCAACTTTCGTTTCTTTGCTAGTTCCTATCAATACAGTTAAAAAAGTTGGCTTACCTATAAAGGAATTCTTTATATGGTGTGATGATATAGAATATACTAGACGTGTTTCAACTAAATATAATATTCCTTGCTATAGTGTTTTAGATAGTCAGATAGTTCATATGACAAAAAATAATGTTGGTAGTGATTTGGCTACAGATGGCGAAGATCGAATAGAACGATACAAATATGCTATAAGAAATAGCAATTATTATTATAGACATATGGGCTTTTTCGGATGGATGGCTTTATTTTATTATATTGTTTCGAACAATATTTCCATTTTCTTAAAAGCAAAAGACAATAAAGCAAAAAGGTTTCAGGTGTTCTGGAAAAATTTAATTGAAGGTTTTAAATTTAACCCATCTGTTGAATATGTTGATAATAAATAAAAAACTCTATTTAATTTTATATATAGTAAGTTCTCTTTGCTTTTCATTCTTGGTATCACCCAGAGAAATGTTGCATATTTGTATTTTTGTGGTGGTAGGCCCTATTATCGCTATTGCTTTATATATTTTATTTAATAAAAAAAATTGGCAAGATTTATTTATTCCTTCCAATAAAAGTGATATGTGTGTTGTCTTTTTAATCATCTTTATACTAGGAATACTCCAATATGAAAAATGGTTTCACTCAAGTAAATTATTTTCTTTTGCCGGACTTGTGAAAATTAATTTTTCTATTATTCTAATACTATTTACAATTATTATTTCTTTTTTTTCAATATTTTTCTGCTTACAATTAATAAAAATAATAATAAAATTATTTAATGTATTAACATCAAGTTTAAAAACTGGCACGCAACAATCTATCAAATATATATCACTCGCTTTATTAATTGTCTTCCTTATCTTTAGTCAGTTTAATTTTTGTACTATCTCTCAAAATTTATGCTTTTACAAGGTACCCTTTCCGAAACTTTTATTGAATCTTTTTATAATAGTTTGTTTAATTTTTGTAATAGAAACCATTTGTAGAAGATGGCGATTAGCTTTTTTTATTACCTCAAGTATTTTATTTGTTTACAGTTTAGCCAACTTTTATGTAATTAAATTTCACGGAAGTCCATTATTCTTTAGCGAATTTAAGAATGCCAAAACAGCAACAAACGTTCTTTTGGGTTACCACTTTAGTCTAGATTCAGAACTATTGATATTTTTGGGAATATTTGCTTTAGAACTAATTTTTATTTTCAAAATTCCTAATGACAAACAATCTTGGAATTGGAAAAAATTCCTAATAAAATTAGCTAGTGTTATCGTCTGTTCATTATTAATTATCTTGTGTGTTTTATCTAAAACTTTAATTGCCTGGTCTTGGGATGAGGGAATATCAAAAAATGGATTTTTCTTATGCCTAATTGATGATGCAAAAAGAATGTCCAAACCATATAAAATTCCTGATGGTTACGATGATGATGTTCTTTCTTCGTTGAAAAGTTCTTCAATAAATGTTTCAATAAATACTTACCCGGATATAATTTTAATTTTGAACGAAACATTTGCTGATATTTCAAAATTTAGCACTATTTCAACTGATAAAAATTATTTAGAAGATTTTTATTCTGTTCCTAATACAAAATATGGCACTGTCGTAGTACCGTTTGAAGGTGGCGGAACTAATAACACTGAATTTGAACTTCTTACTTCAGATTCATCTTACCTTCTAAATGCTCCTGCACCATTTAACTACGTTGACTTTACAAATAATGGAGGTATTGTTAAATATCTTAAATCCTTAGGATATGTTACTACAGCTATGCATAGTCAAACAGCTCTTAACTATTCAAGGCAAACAGCTTATCCCAAATTAGGGTTTGATAATAACTACTTTATAGAAAACTACAACTTTATTACTGGCCATAATGGAAATCGTGGATATCTTGATGCTGACAATTATAAAGATATGATTTCTGAATATGATGAAAATAGTGTATCGCCACAACTAATGTATCTTCTTACTATACAAAATCATGGTGGCTACGAGCAAAATGACGATAGTCTTGATACGGTACATGTCAATGAGGATCTTGGAAATATAACTAATGAAGTAAATGAATGTTTATCAAGTATTGCGCTTTCTGCAAGCGCTTTTAAGGAATTGATTTCGTATTATGAAAAAGCCAGCCGGCCAGTTATTATTTGTATGCTTGGCGACCATATGCCACCTTTTATAGGATCTTTGCCATCTATCGATACTAATAACGATATCGAATTAGAAATAGCTTCTAAGACAACGCCTTATGCTTTATGGTCTAATTATGGCGTGGATTTTTCTTCTGTTTCTGAAGAAATAAGCGTTACAAATTTGATTCCAAATATTCTAAGAGCTGCAAATATGCCTTTATCCGTTTATTATCAAACAATTCTAGATTTACAGGATAAAGTTCCTGTATTTCTTTCCTCTGGAAGATATAAAGATGTCAATAAAAATACCGGAACATATGATAAAAATAGTATATATTACAAAGACATTTCCTTATATTTGCAAATGGAATATAACGCATTAAAAGGAAATCCTTATTTGGATAACCTATTTTGTGTACCAAAATAAATATTATGAGTAATGATATTGTAGAAAAATCCAACCTATTATTTTCTATTATTAGAAATTCTATTTTTAATTGCGCTTATCAAGCCCTCAGTTAATTCTAATGTTAATCTTTCTTTTGTTATCATAAGAAATGCATAATATGCGCCAAAGAATATAACTGCTGATATAAGTAGTGTAATAAAGTTTCCTAAATTTAAGAATATTACCCAGAATGAAAGTGCTATTCCTATTATTATGCCTAATACTACTTTCCAGTATGAAACAGATAAAAACATATTTCTAATGCCACCTATTGTTTCAGATTCTTTGCTGTTTTTCAAAGCCAAACCTTGAACAATTAGCACTGCTAACTCCGCAGTCAGCGTTCCTATTGCTGCTCCAGAAGAAGCTATCTTTGGAATTAAAATAAAATTTAATACAAGGTCTATTACTGCTCCGCATATACAAGACCAAAGAACTGTTTTTTCTTTTCCTAATGGAACTAAAATTTCCATGCCAAGAATATTAGTTATTCCGATAAAAATAAGTGTCGGCATAATTATTTGCATCGGAACTATTGAGCCTGCATATTTATCTCCTGAAAGAAGAAAAACTCCATACTTAGCATAAATTATGAAATATATTGTTAATGGCAGGGCTGCTATAATTACAAAGTTGAACGCCTTTCTAGCAGTTTTTTGAAATTCTTTTATTTTTCCCACTTCAATATAATACGAAAGTCTTGGAAGAAGAACTGCCCCTAAAGCTGTTACAAGTCCTACCAAAATAGTCTTAATTCTAACAGCTGCATTATAATAGCCAACATCTACATCGCTCTTCATAAATCCAAGCATAACTATATCCAAGTTCGTGTAGATAGTTGTTGCGCAAGCAAGCGCAAAAAATATTAAAACAGCTTTTAGGTGGCGCTTAAAATTATAATTACCTACAGGTTTTAAACTTATATATTTTCTTACATATAAGAAATTTAATATTCCATACAGAGAGTTTGCAACAACAACTATTGCTCCATAAATAACATAATCATTTGGTTCTTTTACCAAAAGGAACATAGCTATAACGCCAATAAGCTTAAATGCAATCGATCTAATCGTAATAAACATATATTGTTCTAAGGCTTGATAAAGCCATTCCATTCCTATGGATGTTAAGAATATTGTTGTTCCAACTATTATATAAAGTAGTCTTTCTTCCTTTAGCGCTGGAATAAAAATAATTGCTAGTGCGAGAAGTATATAAGAAACCACAGCCATTATTAAATTAATAATTAATAATTCTTGCGCAACTTTAGTTAATTTTTCTTTGTCATCTCTTACTTTAGCGCAAGCCCTTATTCCATATGTAGGAATACCTAATTGGGCAATCATTAAAAAGTAAGATATTAAAGATGTAGCAAAAGAAACTTTTCCTGTGCCAACTGGCATTAAAACTCTAGAAATATAAGGAAACGTTATTAAAGGGAATACGAATGTTGAAATCGTAAGTATTGCGTTCATTATGAAGTTTACTTTAACAGAATTTTGCCTCATATATTTATAACGAGAATTGTTCCTGCGCAGAAATATCTTCAGTAAATATTTCTTTTAGCCATCCTTTTTTATATTCAACTGGTTTACTATCAAGTAAAGTAAAAGCTAATATTGGAAGCGTATTTGTTGCCATATCTAAAAGAGTTGGTTCGGTTATGCAAAATACTAAGCAAATAAGTGTGACAAACACTAAATAATAATCGTTTTTCTTAATGCCTCTCCATACGATATAAGTGTAGACAGCCATTATTAAAATAAGTGCCAATATTCCGCTTCGGAGTAGTATTTGTAAGTATGAGCAGTCGACAAAATTGTAAGTGCCATCAGCTGCATTTGCGTATCCTACCCAAACTATGTTATTTCCAAATGCTTTTATACCATAATTATTTATGCCTGCTCGTCCTAATTGCAATCTTGTGTGTAATAAATTATCTAATGCTATCCAGAATTCACTTTCAGTTTGATAAAGTGCATGTAACAAAATCGAAAAAATGCAAATAATAAACGGTGCTACTACCCATAACCATTTTAATTTACTTAATATTTTCCAATGTTTTTTTACTGATGTTTGAATTACAAAGAAAATTACTGCCGCACTCATTACGTAAAAAGCAAACTGTGCATGGCAAAGAATAAAAAATACTATATTTGTGGCTTCGAAAATTGCGTATTCCCATATTTTCATTCTTTCTTTTCTTAAATAAACATATTGCAAAAAAATAAATAATAAAAGAATAGGTGGCGTTGTGCAATAATTAAAGCCTAATCCATTCTTTATTTGTGTTCCATAATAAAACAATAAATTTTCATTCAACTCTACTAATATGGACAACAATATAAATACGAAAAATACTACCGATAATATTAATGATATAGAAATTATTTTCTTTCCATTTATTTTATAAGATGCTATAAAAATCAAACTGTATGCTAAAAAGCTCTTTGCATCGCTTATTAAAAAGCAAAATGCAGCTACTATAAAAAAGATTCCGTAAAAGATTAAAATCTTCCAAGTAAAGTTTTTATTTATAAGTTTTATTAGAATTACTACCGCGAAAAGCACTAAGGAAAATAGCATAATATATTGCAATATATCTTCCATATTTCCACCAGTTGCATAATCGTTATAATCCCATGCGGTTAGTGTAAGAAGCCTAGATAATAAAAATATTATCCAAGCAATACAAAAGATTCTTTCTTCTAATTTTCTTTCAATACAAAATGTTCTAACTTTTTCCATTATTCTTCTTTCTTCTTAAAAACTAATCCTTCATAGTCTAAGTTTGTTACTACCATAATCGGCAAAATATTATATACAAAAGTCATTAATCTTGGTTCCGTAACACAAAGTGCCATTGCAAACAAAATCGCAAATACTGCCCAATAGTTTTTAACTTTCTCGGCTCTATAAATTGCCACTAAATAAATTGCAACAACGAGGCATATTGTAACAATTCCAAACTCAAGCATTATTTGCAAATATGCAGAATCTACATAGTTGTACGCATCCCATATTCCTTCTCCTTGAACTATGCTATATCCCATCCATGTTATTGGCTGTCCTAAAGCAGTAACGCCATATGTGCTTATCGCATTTTTACCTAACGCTAATCTTCCATGTAAAAAATTATTTAACCAATTCAAAAGTACTGAATCATAATTAAATAGAATGTGAATAAGAATTGATGCAACAAATATTAATATCGGCAATACTAGCCATAACCAATGAATCTTCTGTGAAATTTCCCAATGATTTTTAAATAAACTTTGTATAGCAAAAAATACTATAGCAACTGTTCCCAAATAAAAGGCCATTTGCGCATGTGTCATAATAAAGAAAAATATATTTATTACTTCTAATATTGCAAACTCCCAAATTTTTATTTTTTCTTTTCTGATTAATATATAATTTAGGATAAAGAAAAAATATAATATTGGGACCGTCGTACAATAATTAAAGCCTAGGCTATGCCTGCCATTTACTGCCTGATTAAAAATAACATCTTCAGCTAATCCTATTTGGCTACAAACTGGAACAACAAAAAGTAATAAGGCCATTAATGTTGCCGATATAATTAATATTTTTTTTGTATCTTTTTTATAGGCTGCTGCAAAGAAAAACCAATATCCTACCAGTTCTGTATTTTTACTAAAATATGCACTTAATAAAAATACTACTAACATTACTCCATAGCCTATTATTGCTTTAACACTATATTTTTTTTGAATTAAATTAAACAAAATAACTATGCAAGCTAGGAGTGTTGCAAAATATTTAATAAACTTTGTAACATTCGAAAAAATAGGTTCTGGTGAACACACATCAATAAGCCACCAACCCGTTAGTGTTAATAGAACTGCTAACAATAGCAGTCCCCAACTCAAATAAAACAAAATATCCTCAATATTTTTACTTTTATACCAATTAAGAAGTTTCATTTTATTTAGATCCTTCTCTCTTAAATACAACCTTGAATGTCTTTAAGAGGATTTTTAAATCTAGCATTAGGTTCCAGTTTTTAATATATTCGTTATCTAATGCAACGATTTCTTCAAACTTCGTTATATTACTTCTTCCAGATACTTGCCAAAGGCCTGTTATTCCAGGCTTAAAAGATAACCTCATTTTGTGGTGAGCTTCGTAATGGCTAAACTCTTCTACCGTAGGTGGTCTTGTTCCAACTAAACTCATATCACCTTTAAGTACATTTATAAATTGTGGAAACTCATCTAAAGACCAGTCTCTAATTTTATGGCCAATTCCAGGAAGAATTCTAGGGTCGTTTTCCATCTTAAACATATGGCCTTCCATCTCGTTTTGTGCCATAAGTTCTTTTTTACGCTCTTCTGCATCTATATACATAGACCTAAATTTATAAATATAAAACTGTCTTCCGTTTTTGCCGACTCTCTTTTGCTTAAAAAATACTGGTCCTTTATCTTTAGCTTTTATTTGTGGTGCTAAAATAATAAAAAGAATTCCTACTATTATGCATCCAATTATTCCGCCTAATATATCAACTATTCTTTTAACTGCTAATTTCCATGTTGCGGTAACATTATTACTCGTTGTTATCGTTGTTGCCGTACCAATTCTTTCTACTATCGCATTAGGAAGATCTTTTCCTTTATTAGAAACACTTAAGTGAACAATTATTCCCGCTTCTAAGAAGTACTCTGTTAATTCTTTTTCCAAACCTTCATCAGCTATATCTATTAAAACTTCATCAACTACTTCCGTTAATACATATTGCTTTATTGTTTCTTTAGAAGCTAATATCTCATACTTAGTTACTGTGTCTTCATTCTTTGATTCTATTTGTTCGCCAATTTTTTCTTCATCTATTAAAGCAAGCCCTTTTACCTTAAAATATGTATAAGATTTTTCTTCCATTGCTTCTAACGTAGCTTCTAGATGCAGCTTATCTGTAACAATTAAAAGCTGTGGAAGGTTTGCTCTCTTTTTTAGGCGCATTCTTAAAAAATGCTTATAAAGGACTCTTGCTATTGTAATAAAAATAAAAGCAAACACTCCTGTTAAGCCAAAAATCAAACGGCTAAACAATTCTGATTGCTTTGTTGCGAACATATATAAAACTATAAGAAGAATAGTTATTACTAACTGATATAAAACCCTAAAGCATTCTTGCCACTTACTTCTTTGTAAGATGCTTTTATAGTTTTGTCCAATTAGCGCTACTAAAAAATATAAGACTAGCAAAATTATTCCTAGTCTAGTATATAGACTTAATCTATCTCCATATACTTGACTATCAAATCTTATAGCAACAACGGCGACATACGTTACCGCTAAAACTATAAGGTCTAATATTGCAAAGTCTAGATGTTTAAGCCAACTTTGGCTACTCTTTTTATACATGCGGGGATTATACCATAAAAAAAATCTAAAACCAACAAAAATGGCTACTTTGTATTACAAAACCCTCTTTACTTTCGGGATTTTTCTTAAGGCCCAAACGATTAGATATGAAACAACTACTATGCCTATAAAACAAATGATAAATAGAAGTGGGCTTTCATATGGATTTATTGCTAGATATCTTAAAACTAATCTAGCAAAGAACATATGCACTAGATAAATTCCAAATGTGCATTCATCAAACGAAAAGAATAGTTTCCATCCAAAACCTTTTCTTTCTTTTTCTTTATATATAAAGCATCTTGTAAAAATTCCAAAAATACTTAATGCCTGTATTATCACTAAAACTGATGAATAACTAAAGAATACATCTTGAAATTTTATTCCTATTAGTCCTATAAGGCCCGTTAGAACAACCAAGATAAACGTCGATGCAAAGAACCCTACTATATAAATCCAATTTGGCACCTTAAAGTCTTCCTTGCTTATTAAGTATCCCGTAACAAAATATAGCGGATATACTGTTGCTATCGGAATATAAAAAGCTACTTCTATTCCAGCGCCTTTTAAAATCGGAAAGACTGCACTGAATATAAAAATAATTAACACTAAAATCCCAAGTTCTTTATTCGTACTATGTGCTGTAATTTTTCTAAAGAATGGCAAAAGTAGGTATAGGCCAATCAGCATATATAAATACCAAAGATGTGACCAGCTTTTTCCTGTTACAAAATTTAAGAGCGCTACTAAAATCGTCTCGACATTAAAAACTTCGCCATTCATTATTACATCGAAAATCTTATAAAAAATTGTAAAAATTAAAAGAGCTATTACAACTTTGAAAATATATTTACTAAATATTTTCTTGTATGTAATCTCTCTTTTTGGATTTAATAAAAGGGCGCCCGTAACCATTACAAAGACCGGGACTGCCCAATATAAATTATTAACTAAGGCTTCGCTTAGCAACGTAGTTGGTGCCATTACTGTTTCGCCATATATAGAAACTGCGCCATAGCTCATATGTAAAACTATTATGGCAATGCATGCGAGTATTCTTAATAATGAATATCTAATTTCTTTTTGCACGTTTAATAGAATAATGCGTCGTCAAGACATCCGTCTTTATCATTTACATTTTCTTCTTCAGTCGTTGTTTCTTGCTCGGTAGTTTCTTCAGGTTTTACATCTTGACCATCGTAGCTTAACGAGCATCCTGCTAGCATTAACGCCGACATTACTATAATTAATATCCCTAATATTGTTTTTTTCATTTTATTCTCCAAAAGTGTGATATTCAATTATAGCATAACTTATGTCATATACCAATAATCTGCGTATCTAAATGTGCCTTCGTCGCCATAGGATATTCCAAATCCGTTTCTACCTTTTTCCATCTCAAAGTCTGGGTCATAAAGCAATCCGTTTATTTCAACCCAGCCATGCGCACTTAGTCGTTCGCCGGCTGCGCTTAGGCAATAGCCTCTTACAACATGCGCATCGTATCCTAAGTAACGAGCCATATAATAAAGTGCGCAAGCTTTTGAGAAGCAATTTCCTCTTCCATTTCCAAACGCATACATCGCATAGCTTTCTGCTGACCAATTAAGTGGCAAGTTTACATATGGTATTCTTACGCACCAAGCGTATGCAGCATATAAGTTGTATCCAATAATATTTAATCTCTTTATTGTCTCTTTTTCTATTGTTGGTTTTAAATCAAATAATGCTTGCTTGTATTCGTCGTAATTATGTCTTCCTACCGCAACTCTTCCTTCATCCGGTTCATTATTTACATAGTGAACTACGTATGCTAAAAAGTTTGTTCTATAAAGTTCCCTTAAATCTGGATTTGATACGAAATATGAAACAAAATCAAAGTTTTCTGAGGCCTGACGGAGTTCTTCTATGCCCGACTCAATAAAATGCTGAATTGCTTTTGCATCATTTATACATCCTGCAGGACCCGGAATTGTTACATATTCTCTAAGGTCTTCGTTATTTTCTATATAGTATTTAAGATCATAGGCTTTTGCATAATCAAACCCATCATATACCGTAATTGGTTCTAATATTTCTGGCACATCTAATACTTTTCTATTTGGTTCATTATGTCCTGTGCTTACATAGTGCTTATAATATTGCCTAAAGTCTGGTCCAAACTGCTCTCTTAAATCCTTATTTGCATTATAATAAGACGCAACATCGAAGCCTTCGCAGGCCCTAACGCCTAATACCATTCCTTCTTTCATGAAATGGTTAATAAGCTTAACTGCGTCGGTGCCGCAGGCCTCTTTCGCTGGTTCATAGTTGTTATAATAATATTGTGGATTGTATACAAGACTATAATCTACGCCTTTGTATGTCGTTAGATTTTTTACGATTTTAGTTTTATTATAGTCGCCTGGGAAAAACTCAACCGTTGTTCCGTATTGGTCGCAGCGCTCTTTAATTTCTTCTTTACTAATATTTATTCTATGTTTAGTTTCGGTTATCTTTTTAACTTTGGCGTCAGTTACTCTTACAATTGCAAAGACGCTAACTGCGACCAAAACAATAATAAATATTATCTTAATAATTTTGTTGGGCGAATCCTTCATTTTTCCCTACCGTATAATCTCAGAAAGTTTTTCTATAGTATATTCCACTTCTTCGTCGGTAAGTAATGTATGCAATGGAAGTGTTATTTCATTTTTATAGTGATTGTATGCATTAGGGAAATCTTTTATATCGTATCCTAGTTCCTTATAAGCTGTATGCATAGGAAGTGGTTTATAGTGCACGTTACATGAAACGCCCTTATTTGCCATATCTATAATTACTTGGTTTCTTCTTTGAACTGGGTCTTTAGTAGTCTCTGGCAAGTTTGCAATATAAAGATGGCCCGAGCTCTTAGCGTTTTTACTTACATGTGGAAGACTCTTTACTCCAAGTGGCTTTAGTGCCTTATCATACTTATTTATTATTTCATGACGGCGATTTTGCATCTCATCATATCTTTCTAACTGCGCAAGGCCGATAGCCGCCATTATATCTGTCATGTTGCACTTATAATAAGTTCCTACTATATCGTACTCCCAAGCTCCCGGCTGGTCTTTTGAAAGTGCATCTTTACTTTGGCCATGCAAACTAAGCAGCATTGCCTCTTTATAAATTTCCTCGTCGAAGCCCTCTACTTTCCATGTAAATGCGCCGCCTTCGGCTGTCGTTAAGTTCTTTACTGCATGGAAACTATATGTTGTAAAGTCTGATTGATGGCCGACTTTTTCTCCTTTGTAAGTTGCGCCCAGTGCATGTGCCGCATCTTCTACGATAATGACTCTGCCTATCTTTTGCTGTAGTCTTGCAGCTAGGCTGTCGCCCTCTTTTGGACTAAAGAGTTCTTTCTTTTCTTCGATGATTTCTTTTATCTTGTCATAATCGCATGGCACTCCGCCTAATGACACGGGAATTATCGCTTTTGTTTTTGGTGTAATAGCCGCTTTTACTTTTTCGTAGTCCATCTCAAGTGAGTCTTCCTGGCTATCTATTAATACTGGTTTTGCACCAACATGAAGCACTACCGACGCGGATGCCGTGTAGGTATAAGCTGGCACAATTACTTCGTCGCCTTGCCCAATTCCTAATATTCTTAGGACTGTTTCGGCGCATGCAGTTTGGCTATTTAAGCAAACAACCTTTTTCGTTCCGATATATTCGGCAAGTTTCTTTTCGAATTCTTTTGTTTTAGGACCTGTTGTTATCCAACCAGATCTTAAAACTTCGCTAACATATTCAATTTCCTTTTCGCCTATATCAGGTGGTGAAAATTTTACTTGCATTCTTGCTCCTTGAATGTTGGGACAGTTTCGTGCAGAGTTTTTCTAGCTTTTTCGTCATCGCCCTCTTTAACTGCTGCCTCTAACATTTCTAATTTTTCTTCGAGCGCTTCTTTTGTGAGCGGCTCATCTTTTTCTATATAAATTTTATTGTTTTGCGTTTTTGTAAGTGTCTTTGAGTCGATTAGCAGTTCTTCGTAGAGTTTTTCGCCTGGACGAAGTCCTGTCTCTACAATATCTATATCTTTATATGGTTCAAAGCCCATAAGGGTTATCATGTTTTCGGCTAGCTCTAGTATTTTAACTGGTTGGCCCATATCTAGGACAGAGAGTTCTCCGTTATTAGCCTTTGCTCCAGCCTCAAGAACTAGTTGGCTTGCTTCTGGGATTGTCATAAAGTATCTTATGATTTCTTTATCTGTAATTGTTACTGGTCCGCCGTTAGCAATTTGTTTCTTAAAGAGTGGGATTACGCTGCCAGCTGAGCCGAGTACGTTTCCAAATCTTGTGCAATTAAAGTTTACGTCTGTGTTTGTCTTTGCATGACTAAGCACTATCATCTCGCACATTCTCTTTGTTGCGCCCATTACATTTGTTGGGTTTACCGCTTTATCTGTGCTGACCATAATAAACTTAGATGCTTTATATTCTTCTGTCTTCTTTACTATCATAAGTGTTCCAAAGACATTGTTATTTATTGCTTCGCAAATATTTTTTTCCATGAGCGGGACATGTTTGTGGGCCGCTGCATGAATAACTACATCCGGTTTATATTCGCTAAAGATTTTATCTAGCGCTTTTTCATCGCATACAGAGGCGATTTCCACACTTATATCTAGCGCATCTTTATAGGCAATTTTTAGTTCTTGTTGAATGTCGTAGGCACCGTTTTCGTAGATGTCTAAAACTACGAGTTTCTTTGGCTTCATCTTTGCGATTTGTCTGCAAAGCTCTGAGCCTATGCTTCCGCCTCCGCCAGTAATAAGAACAGTTTTTCCTTTGTAGTAAGCTTTTGTTTCTTCGCTATTTAGCTGTATTTCGTTTCTAAATAGCAGCTCTTCTGTATCGAACTCTCTTAGCGTTCTTTTTCCTACGCTTGCTGATTGTACTGTAGGATAATCATATACTTTTATTTTGTAGCCAGCTTTTTTATAGTCATCGTATATTTTCTTTCTTTCTTCTACGTTCATTTCTGGAAGCGCAAAAATAATTTCTTGAACTTCTAATTCTCGTAAAATCTGTTTTGTTAACTCTCCCTCGTTATATACTGGAATGCCATAAATAAGTCTGCCAACTTTATCTATGTCTACATCTATAAAACATACTGGTTGATATTGTGCTCTTTGGTTTGTTGTTAACTCTTCTGCGAGACTAACGCCCGTTCTTCCCGCTCCAACTATAGCCACATTAATTTTTCTGGCCATTATTTCTTCTGCGCCCGGTTCATCTGCATTAATTTTTACTCGTCCAAAAGTTCTTAATCCGCCTCTAATAATTTTCCCCAGTTTAGTTCTTCTGTTTGCAGCCTGGTAAGCAAAGTAATATATGATTCTAATAGAAATGCCACCTACTAAGCTAAGGCATACTATTGAAAATAGGGATACGAACATAATATGTTCTAGTGGCAACAGGTTTTCAAGAATTAAATATAAAACGCCACCGCATACATCTGAAAGAATTAACTTAAGGTATGCGCCCATTCCTCCGTAGCGCCATACCTGCCTATATATATTAAACGCAAATCTCATTCCAAAAATGCAGACAAAGCCCACTATCATTTGCGATAAAACTCCTGTAGTGGTATAAACAGGGTCTGTGCTTATATGCAGGCCTATTATTAATAGTTCTGCAATTACATAAATAATTAAATCGTAAACAACCAAGAGCCATCTGTTTCCGGTTCTTATCATGTTTCCATTTAATTCTGCTGTTTTTGTGTTTTTTGCACTTTTTTTGCTCATAATTTTTTAGCTGTACCCTATTTAAAAGGATGTTTCCTTAATTATTTCCAAAACTTTTTTTGCGCGTTTTTCTGCATCTTCTATATCGCTTGCCCTAGCAACAATATATCCGCAGCCATCTAGATTTGTATGATACTCGTTTACTTTATCGCCAACGCTCATGTGATGATAAATTTCTACATCATAATCTTTTTCTAATTGACTAAAATCAGGAAGTTTTTTTACGATGCCTTCGTCAAATGCTAGTAGTTTAGTTGCTACTGCGCTATGTTCATGTATCGTCCAATCGACGGTATCGCCTACTGCTGCCTTAAGCATTGCGCCTACATAATCAATTCCTGTTCCATAAGGAACGACGCATGGGCCAATCATGTTTCCACCCATTCTAGCCCCTATATCAACAATGTGCACTTTGCCTTCTTTTGTGACTAGTAAATCCATGTTTACTGAGCCTGTGTTTATTTCAAGCGCCTCGATTGCTTTTTGTACGCATGTTTTAATTTTATTTTCCAGCTCCCCAGAAAGATCTGTTGGAATTGCATGCCCCAACTCTGCATAATAAGGCGGCTTTGTCATCCACTTTTTCATAACCCCCAGTACATGAATTTCTCCATCTACAACGAGGCTTTCGGCTCCGTATTCATTGCCTTCAATAAAGCTTTCTATTTCTGCTTTGTTTGTAATGGAGCCTTCTAGGGCATACTTACAAGCCCTCTCTAATTCTTCTGGTTTATCTACTCTGCTGGCTCCTCTACTTCCTGAACCATCGCAGGGCTTAACCATAACCGGGTAATGTAGTTTTTTTGACAGTTGCTGTAGATTCGTATCGCTACTTACCTCGAAGGTTTGCTCTGTATCGTCGACTTTATTTTCATATAAGCATTTTCTTACAAGATATTTATTCTTGATTTTTTGTGCCGTTTCGTATTTTAGTCCAAAAAGTCCCATTTCGTTAGCTATATAAGCTGTTGTTAAAACACCAAAGTCTGTTGCTGCTGTAAGGACTCCGTCTATTTGATTTTCTTTAGCAAATTTTAAGCATGCCTCTTCATCTACAATATCAATTGTCTTATATTTATCGGCATATTGAAATCCAATAGCGTTTGGGTCGCCGTCGACAGCTATTGTGTAATATCCCATTATCTTTGCTTTTTTTATTACAAAACTTTGTAAAAATCCTGCGCCAATAATTAATATCTTTTTCACTAATTTATCTCCAGGAAAACGAAATTAAAATTTTTGTTTTCTCATAAAATCTTCGGCGGTCCATTTTTCACATACAAGTTCAATTTTGCCATCGTTTTCCACATAAATCGGTGGTTGAAACTTAATAAAATTTGAAGATGATGTATATGTATATGCGCCAACTTTATGATATATAATTTTGTCGCCTTCTTTTAATTCCGGTTTGCTTATAAGTTCAAACAGTCTATCGCCTTCGACGCATGTAAATCCTACGACAACTTGCTTGTCACAAACTTTTCTATTTTGATAATCATCCGCTTC
Source organism: Lachnospiraceae bacterium (assembly GCA_045599965.1). Classification (GTDB taxonomy): domain Bacteria; phylum Bacillota; class Clostridia; order Lachnospirales; family Lachnospiraceae; genus RGIG5612. The sequence continues at coordinate 37,217 of JAZRXA010000066.1, forward strand.
TATTTCGTAGAAGTGTGATGTTTTTCTAAACATTGGATCTATTTGTGTTCTTCCGCCGTCTGTAACAACAAATCTATTGTATATAGTATCTTTTACATCAACGACGCTAGTAACATAATCTATTGCTGCCGAAAGTATTGACATTCCCGGTTCAACAATCAATGTTGTTTCTTTTTCGTTAAAGCCTTTTGAAAGTTCTTTGGAGATAACTTCAAAATATTCTTTATATCCTGGGCGATTTTCTAGTCCGCCAAAGAAGCCTCCACCAACATCAACATATTCTAATTTTAGATTTAGTGCGTTTGCTATCTCGCAAGCTTTTTTTGAGATTGCAGCATATGCTTCTAGCACTCTGCTAGGTATAGAATTATGCAGATGTATTCCAACAATGCTTGCGTTTGGTATTTCTTTTATTGTTTCTATAGCTTTTTTTAAATCGCCGTTTTCATAGCTTATGCCGAAGCGGCTGCCTTCAGTACCTGCAGCAGTAATGCCTGGGCACATACTTTCTAAATTGAAATTAACCCTTATGCCGATTTTTTTCTCTACATCGTCTGGGAGCTCTTTTATCCATTCGATTTCTCTATTTGAATCGATATTAACAATTCCGCCACCTATAATATGATTTTGGAATGATTCTTTTTCTTTTGCTATTCCATTATAAATAATATTGTTTGGAACAAATCCGGTTGCCTTAGCTAACGAATATTCGTCGTCTGAAACAACCTCTGCTAAAAAGCCTTGCTCTTTCATGTACTTAAGAACCCATGGCATTGAGTTTGATTTAACCGAATAGCCTACTTTTGTGTTTGGCCAATATTTTTGCATAGCAAAATTAAGCTCTTTTACAGAGTTATCAAATGTGGCTTTATGAATTATATAATATGGTGTGTTATTCATTAACCGTACCTTTTTCGATTTTTTTACATCATTATATTTTATCACATTTAGTTTTTAACTTAAAGATAATTAGTGAGGCTATTAGTTCTGCTGCCATCGCAATTATCATTATAATTATATTGCCTTGTGGCAGGATTTTTATCAGTGCCACTCTTAAGATTTCATCTAAGAGTGTGTGTACTAGTAGTATATACATGCTCGCTTTTCCTAGCAGCGCAAGAAAGTTTGATATTGCCGGGCAGCCATCTACTAAAAGGGTGCATAGCATGTATGTCGTAAGGATTCCTGCAAGGGCGCCGATTATTCCTAGCGCATATAGGTTATAGTTTCTTCGCGAAAGTTCTACGCTTCCTTTATAAATCATGTGCGCCCAGATTGGCGTAAGGACAAAGTAAAGCACTAGATGCTCTTTTACGTATTCTAGAACTTTGAATTTTTTGAACAGGTGGCCAGCGTGGTAGAAAACTAACGAGTATAGGGCTATATCAAAGCTCCACGGGAGCCAATAACCGGCTTTTCCAATTACTACGCCTCCGATTGATAACACTACTACGACTATCGTGACAATCCATTCTTTTTTGCAGATTTTTTGAATCAGCGTGTATAGGATTCTTACGACGAACAACATTAAGATAAACCATGCCGGGCCGATTGACTCTACGTTTGTTAGGATGTCTTTTGTTAAGATTACGCCTGAGAGGTATTTTTTAAGTGCTTCTAGGAAGAACTGGCCTGACCAGTTAGGTATATTTATTAATATTTGAACTACAGCGAACGCCGCATACGGAATCAGAAGCGTTTTTGCTGAAGATTTTAATGTGTCTTTCAGGCTTTTTTCTTTACTAAAAAAGTAGCCGGAAACTACTACGAAGGCCGCCATATGACACGAATAAATAATTTTTATTAATGAATCACCTATCCAATAGTGGCCAACTATCATAGATATTATAAAAAAGCCTCTTAAAACGTCGAGAGATAAATCTCGCGGCTTTTTATTTTGCCCTATGCCCTCTTGTTGCTTTTCAAGCTTTCTTTGTTCGTAGGTTTCTTTTCTTTTTAGTGTTTTACTTACTAGCAAATCTATCGTCACTGCGACTTTCGTTATTGCTTTATTTAACCATCCGATTTTTTCTAGTGCTTTATAGGCTTTTGTGTTTTTTGCTAAGCATACTAAAAATATTATGATGGCCAATGGCAGCGCAATAAATGGCACCCATTTAAAAATTACCAGTTCTATATTTTCGCCTATTATTTTTGTTATTACTAAAATCGACGGATCATGTACCAGAATTATTTCGACAATGATTTTTATTAGAATTATTGCTGTGCATATGACAAAATACAAGATTGCGTATCGCGTTAGATTCTTGTTTATAAACACTTCATCTATTTGTTGTTTTCTTTGTTTTTGTTCCATAATTTTTCAGTTAGATTTTACCATAGCGGCGTGCTTTTGTGGTAAAATAAAAAAGTTATGAAAAGGTTTTTGAAGGTCTTTTTAATAAGCATCGTTGCTCTTATATTGACTTTTGTGCCGGCTAGCATTTCGTTTGCTGGCGTTTGGCCGGCTGACCCAGCGCCAGATACGGACTCGGTTGTTATTATGGAGGCGTATTCATCGAACGTTCTTTTTGAAAAGGACGCCAACGCTTTGCGCTACCCTGCTAGTACGACAAAAATTCTTACCTGCCTTTTAGCAATCGAAAATTCTTCGATGGATGAAGTTGTGGAGTTTTCTTCGCGCGCGGTCAACCTTGAAGAAGGCGCCGTTACTATCGATTCTATTGAAGGCGAGCAAATGCGTATGGAAGATGCTCTTTATGGGCTGATGCTTCCTTCTGGTAACGACTGTGCTGTTGCGATTGCGGAGCATGTTGCGGGCTCAGTTGAAGCCTTTGCAGACATGATGAACGCTCGTGCGCAAAAGATTGGCGCGACAAATTCTCATTTTGTTAGTCCAAACGGTCTTTATGACGATGAACATTATACGACGGCACATGATATGGCCCTTATTGCGCAAGCGGCTTTCAAAAATTCTGTCTTTGTTAAAATTATCAGCACTCAAAAATATATTGCCGCGCCTACTAACAAAACTGACGAAGAGCGCGAGTTTATGAATACTAATCAGTTAATTCATCCTTCGTCGAAATTTTATGACGAGAGGGTTATTGGTGGCAAGACGGGCTTTCTTTATGAGTCTGGCAGATGCCTTGTTTCTTTTGCGAATCAAAACGATTTGACAATTATTACTGTGCAACTTGGCGGCAACTTAAAAGAGGTTTTTAGCGAGACAACTCCTCTTTTAGATTATGTTTATTCGAATTTTTCTATGCAACGCGCCGCCCAGTTTGAGAATCGTTTTTCGTTTGCTTCTTCGAAGTCTAAGATTGCTCTTGATTCCAGCGCGCAGATTCTTATGCTAAACTCTGTGCCTCTTTCGGATGTAGACTCGACTATTACTTTTGCAAAAGACTTAAGCGATGAAGAGCGAAAAAAGGCTATGGAGAACGGTTCTTACGAGAAAGGTTCTAAGCTTTATGCAATAATTAATTATGAGGTTGATGGTCATGAGCTTGGCTCTGTTAACGTTTATTCCGTGCCTAAGCTTAAGATCTCGAAAGCGTCCTTTATCAGCGTTAAGTACATTAACGTTGTGTTCGTAATTATTTTTGTAGTTTTGATTTTGATTATAACTGCGTCGATTATCGCGTCTAAGAAAAAAGCGCCAAAGAGGCGCAAAGTTTCTAATAGTTCTAGCGGTAGACGTTCTAGTGCTAGAGGTTCTAACTCGACTCGCTCTAGTTCGTCACGCTCTAATTCGGCCCGTTCTAGTTCATCTCGTTCTAGACGATAAGCGTTTTTGCTGATAAGAGTTCTACGCTTATTGGTTCTTTTTGCATTGTTGCAACAGCAAGCATATAGTTTGCATCAAATCTAAAATCCGCATTCTCTATTTCACTTGATCTAAAAACATGAACATATCTTTGCTTAAGATTTTCTAAGTTTGTTACAAGTTTTTCTTCTGTTACTCTAAACTCGTTTGGTCTAACTGCGAGGCCGCAACCAAGATTTTTAAGATAGCTTTCCTTTCCCACCCAGCATTCGTAAAAATATTTTTTCTTTTCGAGCGGGTTAGTAATAAAGCTAAGAACAAGCATCTCTTCTTCATGTAAGATTTTATCTAAGTGCTCCACCTCTTTTGTTTTGATTGTTTCAATATCTATTCCGACCGGCGCATCTGCGATTGCTAATGCTGCGTAGTCTTTCGAGTGGGACATGTTGAAATATATTTTTTCAAAGCCGTTTACTTTTGTATTTAGTATTAGATTGCCACTTTCTTCTTCGGTGATATCTAGCGGCAAAGTAATCTCTTTATCTAAAGCTTTCAGCGCATGAATTAATAAAAGCTCTACACATGCGCTAAGTTGCTTGTCGTCATCATGAGTGCACTTTTCGATTTTTACTTTGCGACCCTCCGAAAAGATTGCCTCGTCATATTTAATATTTTCAAGTTCGTTTCTGTCTAATAGATAAGCTTTAACCATAATTCCCTCAGTGTTTATTTTATAAAATGTGTAGAGACTCTTTCTTCTGTCTTAGGAAGGCCATATTTTTCTTTGCCTAGCGCAATGCTCTTCATAAGGAATGTCATATTTCTTGCTAGGGTCCTCATCGTTTGCAAGCCTTCTTCATCTTTCTTTGCATCACCCGGAATTAATCCATGCACGCTATTCCAATACTGGCTTGATGCAACAGGCATTCCCTGGATTGTAAAATATTTGTTGAGTTGATCGAAGGTTGCTGAGCATCCTCCTCTTCTGGCAACTGCTACGCTAGCGCCTACCTTCATATACTTTTCATATCCTGTGCTGTAAAAAAGTCTGTCGAGGAATGAAATTATTGTTCCGTTTGCACTAGCAAAATAAACTGGTGAACAAACAATAAGTCCATCTGCTTCTTCTAATTTTTTAGCGGCCTCGTTAACATCATCATCGACTACGCACTTTCCAAGCTTTACACATTGTAAGCATCCAACGCAGCCTCTTATATCTTTGCCGCCGATATGCATAACATCGCACTCGACTTCTTCTTCCTTAAATGTTTCAACTAGTTCATTTATCGCTATTGCCGTATTGCCATTATCTTTTGGACTTCCATTAATAATTAATACTTTCATATCTTCTCCTTCACTTATATGTAAAGCACTTGACTTTTAATCAAGCCATCTAAACCCAATTAAAGTATACACCCACAAATTTCATGTTTCAAACACTGTATCAATTTGCAACTTGCCAAGGCCTTTGGGCTGTGGATTTATGGATAACTGGCTAGACGCCAGTTACCCACAAATCCAACAGCCTCTACTACTATCTCCCATTGCGTCGCCTACCGGCGCCGCTTCGCTGGCTACGCCAGCTCCATATATTAATCCAAAACAAAATGTTTTGATAAAATTACCGAAAAAGGGGGCATTGGTACCCGAAACAACATATTTTTTTAGTAAAATTACCAAATTTATTTATTGTGAGAACTTATTGGAAAAGTATAGAATCTAAAAACCTTGATTTTTCAAGGTTTTTAAACTTTTGTAAAATACATCAAAATTTTTCACAGCGCTTATTGGGTACCAATGCCCCCTTTTTCGGTAAAAATCTTTTTTTAAAATTTATAAACTAAGGTGGCGCTCGAAAGAACATGTGCTGTCATTCAAAGTCCGCCACCGCAAGTAGCGAAGGACGGCGCAGGGCCCTACTTAGCCCAAGCGCCGTCAACTTCGCGTTTCAATAATAAAATGCAAACCTATTTGAGAAATCGCTCTCAGGTTTGCATTGCTTTTGTGTTTTTTAAATGTTAAGGGTTATTTAAAATCGCTCATGTAGATGATGCGGTCGCACATTTGCTCGACTACCGCTTGGTCATGCGAAATAAAAAGCATCGAAAGGTCGAACTCTTTTTGAAGATCTAATAGCAACTTTATTATTTGCCCCTGGATAGTAACGTCGAGAGCCGAGACTGGTTCGTCTGCAACAATAAACTTCGAGCCCGTGATAAGTGCAAGCGCAATATTTACTCTTTGCTTTTGTCCGCCAGAAAGTTCGCGCGGATATCTTTCTAAAACGCTTTCGTCTAATTCAACTTTTTCAAGCATCTTTTTTATTAAATCTTTGCGCTCATTTGTCGGCACCTTTTTAACTTTGAGAGGCTCTTCTAAAATCCAGCTTACCTTCCTTCCTGGGTTTAAGCTTCCGGCGCTGTCTTGGAAAATCATTTGCGGATTTTCTACATGCCAAACAACCTCGCCTGTGCACTCTTTATCAAGACCTAGGATTCCACGGCATATGCTACTCTTACCAGATCCGCTACTGCCAATAAGCCCTAAAATCTCGCCCTTCTTTACGCAAAAATTTACATCCTCAACAATTCTATGCTCTATAGGCTTTTGCCCAAACTTCTTCGACTTCTTTTTATGCACTATCGTTAAGCCCTTTACTTCGAGTGCCAGCTCGCCCTCGAAAGTTTCTTGCTCTTTTTTACCTTTTGTAATATTTGCAATTAAGCTCTTTGTATATTCATGTTCCGGCGCGTTAAAGATTTTCTCTATGCTGCCGTCTTCAACTATTTCACCTTTATACATTACAAGCGCGCGGCCGCAGATTTTCTTTATGACATTTAAGTCATGCGAAATCAAGATGATGCTCGTTCCGTATCTTTGATTTATTGTTTTAAGAAGGTCTAAGATTTGCTCTTGAACTTTTGCATCTAGCGCCGTCGTTGGCTCATCCGCAATAAGTAAATCCGGGTGGTTCATAAGCGCCATCGCTATCATAACGCGCTGCTGCATGCCGCCCGAAAGTTCGTGCGGATATTTTCCGTAAACGTCTTCGGGATTTTCGAGCTCGACATTTCTAAACATTCTTAAGACTTTGTCTTTTTTTACTTCTTTGCTTAATGTCTTATCATGTATCGATACGATTTCTTCGACTTGCTTTCCAACTTTTTGCAACGGGTTTAGCGAAGCCATTGGCTCTTGAAATACAACGGAGATTTCTTTGCCTTTTACTTCGCGTAGTTCATCAAAAGTCATCGGCACAAGGTTTTTGTCTTTAAAAATTACCTTGCCCGTAAACTTTGCTACTTGCGGAAGTTGGAGCGCAAGGCCCATTCCAAGCGTAGTTTTGCCCGAGCCGCTTTCTCCAACGATGCCTAAGATTTCTCCTTTTTCCATCTCGAAGGAAGCTCCCTTTACTGCGTAGGAAGTTTTTTGCGCGGTATGATATTCAACTTTTAAGTTTTGAACTTTTAATAACATATCTTTACTCTGTCTTTGTTACTCCATCACTTATTAGCGCAACGCCGAGCACTAGGATAATAATTGCTAGGCCTGGGAAGATTGCGTACCATGGTGCTTGCATAAGATAGCTGCCGGCCTCGCTAATCATTCGGCCGAGCGAAGCATCAGGCGGTTGCACGCCTAATCCTAAAAAGCTTATGCCAGCTTCTGCTACAACAGCGTTGTTAAAACCTACTGCCGCACCACTTAAAATTGTGATGTATGCGTTTGGTAAAATCTGCGCGAAGATTATTCTGCCTTTGCTATCGCCTATCAAAATTGCACTTTGTACAAACTGCGCGCCCTTTAGCCGAAGCATCTCACTTCTAGCGATTCTAGCAAAACTCGGGATAAATAAAATTCCGAGCGCGAGTATAATATTCATTAATCCATTTCCAAGAAAGCTTACAAATACGAGCGCGAGCAATATACTTGGGAATGCATTAACAACATCATTGATTCTCATAATTATTTCATCGAACCATCCGCCGATGTACCCTGCAAGAAATCCGATTACAGTTCCAACTACCATACCAAAACCTACCGTTACAATCGCAACGAGGAAAGTTGTGCCGGCGCCCTTCATAACGCGGCTAAAAATATCACGGCCATAATTATCGCAACCAAAAATGTGCTCGATACTAGGTGGCGCGAACTTAAGGCTACCGCTCATCTGCGTTGTAGAATATGGCGTCCAAAATAGACCGACAATCGCAAGCAGCAAAATGACTCCGGTAATAATCATTCCTATTATTAAAGTTTTGTTGTTTTTTATTTTCATGTTTCGGTTATATTTCAACTCGTGGATCTATTATTTTATAAACTACGTCAACCACGAAATTTATTACTATTATGAATAATGCGATTAGTAAAACTATCGCTTCTACGACTGGATAGTCACGCGTAGTAATTGATGTTATTAGGAGCGTTCCTATTCCTGGCACAGAAAAAACTTGTTCAACAATAATGCTTCCCGCAACAATTTCTGCGATGATGATTCCGAGGAATGTGATAACTGGTACGAGTGAATTTTTAAGGACATGTCCATAAAAGACTTGGTTGCGGCTCGCGCCTTTTGCGTAAGCGGTTCTTACATAGTCTTTGTGCAGTTCCGCGCGGATAGATGCTGCAAGGAACTTTACTGTCATCGCTATTTTAGGAAGTGCTATTGCTATTGCTGGAAATACTAAATAGGCCAGGCTTGCGCCAAAGTTTACATCTGGACTTGCGAAGTCTCCGATTCTAAACCAGCCTAGCAGTATTGAAAAGAAGAACGTTAAGAGCACGCCAAGGAAGAACGACGGAATTCCCATTGTTATTTGCGTAACCGTCGTCATCGCTGCCTTTCCTGCTGCGCTTCTTCTTTTTGCTGAAAATATTCCGATTGGAATTGAAAAAATAATTATCATCAAAAACGAGAGTATTGAAAGTAAGCCTGTTGCCGGCAATCTGCTGCCGATTAACTGCGTAACTTTTACTCCCGTGTATTGAAACGACTCGCCGAAGTCGCCGCGGACGGCGTTCGAAAGCCACCAAAAATATCTTTCTACGACCGGCTTGTTAAGTCCCATCTGCTCTCTTAGTGCGGCGACGCGCTCTGGCGTTGCGTTTGTGCCGAGCTTAGCTATTGCTGTGTCCGCTGGTATTACCGAAAACGCCAAGAAGACGATTATCGATATAAGTAAGAGCGCCACTATTAATGTAATTATTTTTTTAATGATGTATTTCATGTTCTAAGCGGCGGCTCTTTAGCCGCCGCGTTTGTGTTATTTATATTTTACAACTGATAAATCCTGCGCTGAAATAGGATAGAATACATATCCTTCTAAAGCTGAATTAACAGCTACTAAGATTGCTGGATCTTCAATGTATGCGGCCGCAGCCTCGTTTGTTACTATCTTTTGCAATTCTTTGATGTATTTTTCTTTTGTGTTTTCATTTGTTTCTGAAACTACTTTGTTAAACATCTCATCAAAAGTCTTGCTCTTATAGTTCATAAAGTTATTTGGATTAATTGATTGATATCTTTCAAACCAACTTGTTGGCGCAAGATATCTATTATCTACTGCAATAACTGTTGCCTCATAATCTCTTCCATGCGAAGCATCTGATGCAGCAGGATTTCCTTGGTAAACTGTTGAAAGCCATGTTGGCCAGTCTACCATTTTAATCTTTGCTGTGATGTTCGCTTCTGCAAGATTTTCAACAATAACTTCTGCTGTCGATATATGTATTTGCAAGTTGCTTGGAACGGTTATTGTAAATGATAAGTTCTCATAGCCTGCTTCCTTTAAGAGTTTCTTTGCTTTTTCAGCATCTCTTTTGTATGTGTTTTCAGTAGATTCGTCATAATATTTTTGGATGCCTGGAATAAAGTGCGTTCCAATTAGATGTGAGTTTCCATCTAGCACCATTGCATTTATTGCATCTTTATCTATTGCATAGCATATAGCTTGTCTAACTTTTTCGTTTGCAAATGGTTCGTATGCGTTGTTCATGTAGAGCGCCTGAACCATGTTTTCACTACCTTTTAAGATATCGAAGCCTTTGCCAATAGCACTTACCTGGTCTGCTACTAAGTGCTGGTAAATATCTATTGTGCCGGCTTTAAGTTCCATTGCAATCATGTCTGGCTCAGCAACAACTTTGAAGGTTGCTTTATCTAAATATGGATAGCCTTCTTTCCAATAGTTTTCATTTTTTTCTACGATAAGTTGCTCTCCCGGTGTATATGAAGCAAACTTAAATGGACCCGTGCCTACTGGGGCCGAGTTTATATTGGCTTCATTAGCTTTCGGGATTACGGCACATGTCAGGTAATAGATAAATTCTGCGTTCGGCTCGTTTAACACTACCTGAATCGTCTTTGGATCAACAATTTTTACTTCTTGTATATTGGAATATGCTGAACCCTCGCCCTGAATGAGCGCATAGCGGTCTATAGAATATTTGACATCTTCCGCGGTCACATCCGTTCCGTCCGAGAATTTGATTCCGTCACGCAAAGTAAACGTAATCGACATAGCGTCATCGGCTATCTCGTACTGGCTTGCGACTGCTCCTTCGAGTTCACCTTCTGGTGTTGGCTTTACCAGCCCCTCGAATAGATTAAACAAAACTTCTCTAGTTCCTGCGCTTTCTGCATTATGCGGGTCAAGACTATCAAGGTCTTGTGTTATGCCTACAACGACAGAGTTTGAAGCTTTCCTGTCTGTGTTTGCGCCTCCTTGCTGGGAATTTTTGCAACCCACGAGTGCGACTACTGTGACAAGTGCAATTAATACCGAAAGAGTTATCTTTAACTTTTTCATCTTAATCCTTCTTTCTGCTTGCAGCATATTAAGTTTTCAAGCCGATTTCTACCGGCTATGGCATTATAAGACCCCTCGTCCTTATTGTCAATGATTGGGATTGGAGCAAGAAGTCCGCTCCTGCGATTTACTACGAGCGAAGCCGTACAACTCGTTGTAGGCGCCATTGGCTGGCGCCCGAAACGAGTTCGTACGGTTCGCGAGCTTAAGTAAAGCCTCACTCATAAATCGCAGGAGCGGACTTCTTGCTCTTTTCCAAACAGTAAAAAAGACGACTCGCGGCGAATCGTCTTTTTTGTTAGTTAAATGTAAATAATAAAAAAGGGAGGTGAGAAATTTCTAGGTTGTTTCAACCTATGCGTATATATTAGCGCCGCCCTGTGAACAAAAAAGGTCGGCAATGTGAACTCTTTGTGAACGCTTTTTCTAAAATCTTATTTCCCAAGCATTATCCCCTGCCCAAGAAAAGCCTTCTTAACCGCCTGGTAATAAGTTTTGCTTACAGGTATTTCTTCACCATTAATTAATGTGATCTTTGTTGATGATAAGTTCTTTATTGCAAAAGATGAAACTATGTATGACCTGTGCGTTCTAATAAAACCAAATGGAGATAGTATGTCTTCAGTGTCGGAAAGATGCGCATATGTGTCGGTTGTGCCGTCCTTATGATGAATAGTAATTATGCGTTTAAAAACCTCGACATAAAAAATGTCCCTAATGAAGATGGCTGATAAAAAGCCATTCATAGAGACAATTAGTTTTGTTTCTATTTTCTTAGCCGTAGCATGAAGCGAAGCATGAATTAAGGCCTGAACATATTTTTCAAGATGTCCTAAATCACGCTTAGAATTAATGTCTAAATAAATCGGAGTTGCCGCGCCGCATATGTCTTCTCTTTGATTCCGATTTTTTAAGTCAAACCCAAAAGTAATGCCATACATCCACGATGAAACCTTCCCCATTAGCGTCATACTTTTTCGCGGTACTTAAAAAATATGCAAAAAAAGCGGTGGCCTAAGCCACCGCCCTTAAATCAAAGTTTAGTTTTTCTTAACACCTATATTTACTGTTTGTCCGTTTATATCCCAGGACTTTGTGATTCCGTCTTGCGAGCCGATGACAACATCCGTTGCCATTACGTCCGTAAGCATCATCTCCTTCTTTCTTCTTACAATATCTTCAACTTTTTCGTTATCGCTGATATAAATTGTTATCATGTCCATAACTTCGAAGCCGGCTTCTTTACGCATCGTCTGGATCTTGCTAACGATTTCTCTTATAAATCCTTCTTCTACAAGTTCGTCAGTAAGATTTAAGTTTAAGACAACCGTGATGCCGTAATCGCTCATGGACTCGAAGCCTTCTACTTGCGCTGTCTCGATAAGTAAATCTTCTTTATCTAAGACTACCTCTTCGTTAGCAAGTGCTAGCTTAAGGCTACCTGTTTCATTTATTTCATCCATCGCCTTGTTGCCATCTAAGGCTGCAAGTGCGTTTCGAATCTCGCCTACTTGTTTTCCAAACTTTGGTCCTACTGTCTTTAGCTGTGGCTTAAATGAGTATGAAGAAAAGTCTCGAACGTCGTCTTTCATCTCAACTGACTTAACGTTGAGCTCATCAGCTACGATGTCAGTGTAAAAGCTTTCCATCTTCCATGGAGCCTTTATGTACATGTTCGCAAGTGGCTGACGGTTCTTAACGTTTGCGTTGTTTCGGCATGCTCTACCCATAACAACAACGTCCAAAACATGTTCCATATTTTCTTCAAGTTCTTTATCGATGAAAGATTCATCTGCTGTTGGGAATGCTGCTAAATGTATGCTTTCAGGACTTTCCGGAAAATCTTTGCGAACAAGATTTTGATAAATATCTTCTGTCATGAATGGAATAAATGGCGCTGCAACTAGGCAGAAAGTTGTGATACATGTATAGAGGGTCATGTATGCATTAATCTTATCTTGCTCCATTCCTTTTGCCCAGAATCTCTCGCGGCAACGGCGAACGTACCAGTTGCTTAAATCATCAATGAAGTCTTGAAGAACTCTGCCTGATTCAGGAATCTTATAGGCTTGCATGTTCTCGTCAACATCTTTGATGAGCGTGTTAAGTTTTGACAAAATCCATTTATCCATAACCGAAAGTTTTTCCGGTTCAAGTTTGTAGTCTTTTGCGTTGAAGTTATCTATGTTTGCATAAAGAACGTAGAACGCGTATGTGTTCCAAAGTGTGCCCATGAATTTTCTTTGTCCTTCGACAACAGCGTCATCATGGAAACGGCTTGGAAGCCATGGTGCTGAATTCGTATAGAAGTACCAACGGATTGCGTCAGCGCCGAGCTCTCTAAGCGCATCGAATGGGTCAACTGCGTTGCCTTTGCTCTTGCTCATCTTCTGGCCGTCTTTATCCTGGACATGTCCCAGCACGATTACGTTTTTGTATGGTGCTTGGTTAAATATCAATGTTGATATTGCCATCAATGAATAGAACCATCCACGCGTCTGGTCAACAGCTTCGCTTATGAAGTCTGCTGGGAAGTGTGCCTTAAATAATTCTTCGTTTTCGAATGGATAGTGGTATTGTGCAAATGGCATCGAGCCTGAATCATACCAGCAGTCAATTACTTCTGGAACTCTTCTCATTTCCTTGCCGCACTTCGGACATTTAATTGTAACGTCGTCGATGTATGGGCGGTGAAGTTCGATATCGTCTGGGCAATTTTCTGACATTGATTTTAATTCTTCAATGCTTCCGATTGCATGTTTGCATCCGCATTCGCACTCCCAAATATTAAGCGGTGTGCCCCAATAACGGTTACGGCTTACTGCCCAGTCTTGTACGTTTTCGAGCCAATCTCCAAAACGGCCCTTTCCAATATTTTCTGGAACCCAGTTAACTGTATTGTTGTTGCGGATAAGATCTTCTTTTACCGCACTCATCTTTATGTACCAGCTCTCTCTTGCATAGTAGATAAGCGGTGTGTCGCATCTCCAGCAGAATGGATAGCTGTGCTCATTCATTGGCGCTGCAAAAAGTCTGCCAGCCTCTTTTAAGTTTTGTAAAATAAGCTCGTCTGCTTTCTTTACAAATATGCCTTCCCAAGGTGTTTCTTTTGTAAGCTCGCCCTTGCCATCTACAAATTGTACGAATGGTAAGTTGTAGCCTCTTCCGATTCTAGAGTCGTCTTCACCGAAAGCCGGCGCAATATGAACGATACCAGTACCATCTTCCATCGTTACATAGTCATCGCATACTACGAAGTGCATTTTTCCTTCGATGCCAGAGTAGTCTACTTCGTCAATTAGTTGATGGTACTCTTTGTATTCTAAATCTTTTCCTGTGTATCTCTTTATTATTGTATAGTCTTCGCCTAAAACCTTGTCGCAAAGCGCCTCGGCAAGATAATAGAAGTCTTCGCCTTGCTGCACCTTTACATATGTCTCTTTAGGGTTTACGCAAAGTGCTGTGTTCGATGGAAGTGTCCATGGTGTTGTTGTCCATGCAAGGAAGTAAGCGTTCTCGCCTGCTGCCTTAAATTTCGCAATCGCTGTGCGCTCTTTTACATCTTTGTAGCCTTGGGCCACTTCATGAGATGAAAGAGGTGTTCCGCAACGAGGGCAATAAGGAACGATTTTATATCCTTTATATAAAAGGTCCTTGTCCCAGATTTGTTTTAGCGACCACCAAACTGATTCGATGTAATCGTTTTCATATGTTACATATGGGTTTTCCATGTCGGCCCAAAATCCAACCGTCGAGGAAAAGTCCTCCCACATTCCTTTATACTGCCATACGCTTTCTTTACATTTGCGAATGAATGGATCGAGGCCGTACTCTTCGATTTGCTCTTTTCCGTCGAGGCCTAAAAGTTTTTCAACTTCAATCTCTACTGGAAGTCCATGCGTATCCCAACCAGCCTTTCTTGGCACCTCGTAACCTTTCATTGTCCAGTAACGTGGAACTAAGTCTTTAATAACTCTTGTTAGAACATGGCCTATGTGTGGCTTTCCATTTGCTGTAGGTGGGCCGTCGTAGAACATGTATTGCGGACAGCCTTCCTTTTGCTCCATGCTCTTTTTAAAGATGTCATTGTCCTTCCAAAACTGTTCAATCTTTTTTTCGCGTTCAACAAAGTTTAAGTTAGTGTTAACTTTCTCGTACAATTTTTTATCCTCCTTATGCCCACAGACTTTCTCGTCATCTGCGGGATTATACGCTTATAACCACTGTTTGTTGTGAGCTTCGTCTAGCAAGCTCTTTTTCATGTTGTAAAGTTTTTCTGACAAATCAACATAAACTTTATTTGGATTAACGAGACGTTTTGTTTCGTCCCAAAGTGTATTCATTTCTTCTTTGCAATTTTTTGTTATCTCTTCAACGCTTGGATTTTCGTAAACGCAGATTCCTTTTTCAAAGACTGGAACTAATAATTCGCGAACCTTAAATGTGCCTGCTTTTACAAGTGTTTTCTTCCATGTGTTGACTGGATCAAAGAGCAAGATATCTTCGTCCTCACTATATTTTTCATCTGCTAGTGCGATTAAATCGCCGATTATCTTTCCTGAATCTTTTGAGTAGAGGCGATATATTGTCTTGTTTCCTGGGTTTGTAATTTTTTCTACATTCTCCGAAACTTTTATCTTCGGTGTGAATTCTTCGTCTTCATTTTTTACTGCAACTAATTTATATACGCCTCCGAAGGATGGCCAATCTTTTGATGTAATAAGATTTGTGCCAACGCCCCAGGATGTAATTTTTGCGCCTTGGTTTTTAAGAGATGAGATTAAGGTTTCATCTAAGTCTGATGATGCGGAAATTACTGCGTCTGTAAAGCCTGCTTCATCTAGCATCACTCTTGCTTTCTTTGAAAGGTACGCTAAGTCGCCGGAGTCGAGTCTGATTCCGTAGTAGCCAAGCTTAATTCCTTCTTCTTTCATTTCCTTAAAAACTTTTATTGCATTTGGCACACCTGACTTAAGTGTGTCGTAAGTATCTACTAATAAAATACATGCGTCTGGGTACATGCGCGCATATGTTTTGAATGCTGTGTATTCATCTTCGAAACTCATAACCCAGCTATGTGCATGTGTTCCTTTTACAGCTACTTCAAACATTTGTCCTGTAAGGACGTTGCTAGTTCCTACGCATCCGGCGATACATGCAGCTCTGGCTCCATATATTCCGGCATCAGGTCCTTGTGCTCTTCTAAGTCCGAACTCCATAACGCCACCACCTGCAGCATAAACAACTCGGCTAGCCTTTGTCGCAATTAAGCTTTGGTGATTTATTATGTTAAGAAGTGCTGCTTCTAAGAGTTGCGCTTCCATTATTGGTGCAACTACTTTTACAAGCGGCTCATACGGGAAGACTACTGTGCCTTCTGGGATTGCGTATACGTTGCCCGAAAAATGGTATGAGCTTAAAAAGTTTAAGAATTCTTCGTCAAATATTTTTAAGCTACGGAGATATTCGATGTCTTCGTATGTGAAGTGTAAATTTTTTATATATTCGACTACTTGCTCTAATCCGCAGCAGATTGCATAGCCGCCTTCGCATGGATTTTTTCTATAAAACGCATCGAATACGACTGTCTCTTGCTTGCCACTTTTGTAGTAACCTTGCATCATTGTTAGTTCATATAAATCAGTGAGTAATGTTAGATTTCTTCCTTCCATTTTACTCCTCCTAATTTGCCTTTCGGCGCTTATATGCGCAACTTTCCTACGGGATTTTACTTGAAAACACAAAACCCCACAGTAAATTTATTATAGTCAATTCTTTACTAAAATTCAACAAGGTGCTATATTAGGAACATGGATAAAAAGTCTTTACCAATAGGCGTTTTTGACTCTGGCGTTGGCGGCATTACGGTCGTTAAAGAGATCTTCAAAAACTTGCCAAACGAGAAAATTATATATTTTGGAGACACCGCTCGCGTTCCTTATGGAAACAAATCTCCTGAAACTGTAATCCGCTATTCAAAGCAGATTGCTTCGTTTTTGGTATCTAAAGGTGTTAAGGCTATCGTCATTGCATGTAACACTGCTAGTGCTCTTGCGCTTGATGCGGTTAGCGAAATTGTTCCTGTTCCGGTTATTGGCGTTGTTTATCCTGGCGCAAAGGCTGCTGCTGGCGCAACCAAGTCTGGAAAAATTGGCATCATTGGTACAAGTGCAACAATTAATAGCCGCTTATACGATAAATGTATAAGTGAACTTTTGCCTTCTGCTCAAATTTTCGGCAAAGCGTGTCCTTTATTTACTAATCTTGTTGAAGAAAAAATGATTGATGACGAAGTCACCATTACTATGATTCACCGTTATATCGACGGGCTTGTTAATGATGAAAAAATTGATACTTTGGTTTTAGGCTGTACGCACTATCCTATCTTAGGAAGCGTTATTAAACGCGAGGTTGGCGCTGGGGTTACTTTAGTTAATCCGGCTTATGAAACAGCAAAGGCTCTGGAAAATTTACTTTCTTCCCAGAACCTTCTTAATACTGAAATCTTATCTGATAATTCTCACTCTTTTTATGTAAGTGACGGTGCTGATAATTTCAAATCTTTCGCAAGCGATATCTTAGAACTTGAAACAATCAACACGCAGCTTGCTGTTCTTTCGTAAATTCCTTTTCGGAACATGAACAGCTTATCTTAACTTATCAATAAAGCTTTCTTTCTTATTTCCGTTTTTATCTCTTTTAATTTTGCCTTCGTATACAGGGCCTCTTACTCTCTTGGCTGAGATTACATAGATGCCGCTAACTTGCGCTCTAACTTCTTGCTTTGGAAGGAGCGTTTTATATACTTCTGGATCGCACACGAGGCTCGTTACTTTGTTGCCGACTTTAACTTTAACTACTGGCACTCTTGTTACCTTTGCCATAAAGTTTGCGCTGTCGTAAACAATTTTTGGAAGGCCTGCATTTTTAAGAAACATTTTTTTCTTGTCGATGACATAGAAGGACATTTGCATTGCTGTCTTCTTCATGTCTTCTTGTTGTTCTTCTTGCTTCTTTTGTGTTCTCTTTCCAAAGAAGTATAAGAAGATGAACAAGCCTATCATTACTACTACAACTACTATTAATATTATCCAACCTGCGCTCATTTGGTTTTCCTCTTTCTTTCGTGATTTTCGTATTCTACACTATTTTGCGTTCTTTATCAATGTATTAAGGATGTATCTTTCTTGCATTTCTATATGTTTTTCGATTTCTTTTTTCGCTGTTTTCGAATCGTTCGTGGCGATTGCCTCGATTATGCGGGTATGCTCGTCTACAATCGTCTCTTTATTTTTCATGTCTTTAATATATTCAAGGCGATATCTAAAGATGTGCTCTTTTAGTTGATGAAGCATCTGAACTAGGCGGCGATTGTTTGTGATTGCGTAAATCGCCTCATGAAATTCTACATCGTTTTTTGTGATTTCTTCGATGTTTTCTTCATTTATCGCTTGCAATATTTTTTCGTTGATTTCCTTAAATTGATTTATCTTTGCCTTTGTCGCATTCTCCGCTGCGAGTTCGCACGCAAGACCTTCTAGAGTTTTTCTAATTTCCAAAACTTCCATTAGGTCCTTTTCATTTATCGGCGCCACTTCCGCGCCCTTTCTTGCGGTCATGATTACAAGGCCTTCTAGCTCGAGCTTTCTTATTGCTTCTCTTACTGGCGTTCTAGAAACTCCTAGTTCGTTTGCCAGTTTTATTTCCATAAGCCTCTCGCCGGGTTTAAGCTCGCCGGTGATTATCGCTTCTCTAAGCGTTTTAAAGACAATGTCTCTAAGTGGCATATACTCATCTATGTTCAAAACTAAACCTGACATATCCTTCTCCTTTTATTTTTTCATTTGCTTTTTTTAATGTTTCTTCGTTAGTGAAAATTCCAAATACTGTCGATCCCGATCCGCTCATCAGCGCCTTTATTGCCCCATTCAATTCTAGCTGTTCTTTGATGCGTTTTATTTCGGGATATTTTTTTAGCACTGGGATTTCTAAAATGTTTCCCATATATTTTGTGGCTCTTTGTAAGTCGTTTTTATTTATTGCGTCTGCTAGGAGCTCTATGTTTGGATGCACTCCGGCGCATGTTCCGGAAGTTTTTTCTAGTTCGGCGTCGAGTTCTTCATACGCCCATTTTGTTGAGCTTTCAATTCCTGGGTTTATTAAAAGCACATGGCATTTTGGAAAATCGCTTAGTTTTGTAAGGACTTCGCCCACGCCTTCAGAAAGGTATGTGCCTTTGCGAAGACAAAACGGAACGTCGGCTCCTAGTTTTAGTGCGATTGCATCTAGGTCTTTTTCGCTAGCTTCTATATTATAGAGCGATGCCATCGCCTTTAAGGTCGCCGCCGCATCTGCGCTGCCGCCAGCCATACCCGCTGCTGCCGGAATCTTCTTTTTTATATTGATTCTTACGCCACCTTCAATATTATATTTTTCTTTGAAGGCGGCAGCAGCTTTATACGCAAGGTTTTTACTATCTGTCGGAACATTTAGATTGTCGCACTCTACCACTATGGCGCCCTCGGTCTTGGTAAATGTAAGTTCGTCGAATACTGGCACCGTTTGCATTACCATCTTAACTTCATGGTAGCCGTCCGGGCGCCTTCCTACAACATCAAGGCCAATATTAATTTTGCCGTATGCATTTAAATTAATACAATTCATAAGTTCATTATAAAGCAAGGGCGGATTGTATACAATATACAATCCGCCGGTAATTTGTTTACTATTTACCTCAGCAACTATGAATTTATCGAACTCTTTTGGTTGTGGGTTTGTGGATGATCAAAGATAATCCACAAGCCCCACAACCTCTACTACTATGTCCCATTGCGTCGCCTTTCGGCGCCGCTTCGCTGGCTGCGCCAGCTCCATATATAAGACCAAAATAAAATGTTTTGATAAAATTACCGAAAAAGGCACCATTGGTACCCGAAACTATATATTTTTTAAGTAAATCCATTAAATTAATTCATTATGAAAACATGTTAGAAAAATATGGAAACTAAAAACCTTGATTTTTCAAGGTTTTTAAACTTTTGTAAAATACATCAATTTTTTTTACAACGCTTATTGGGTA
>JAZRXA010000067.1:0-3019 GCA_045599965.1 Lachnospiraceae bacterium
ATTTACAATGATGTTTGCAATACTTCAAGTTTTCTTAAACAACACAGGATTCTTTACAATAACAAAGATTCTTTTAGCTGTTGGTTTTGTATTCTTTATGTTAAGCGATCTTGTATTAGCAATGATTTACTTTACACCTGAAGATAAGATGAATACACCAACCTTTACAGTAATAAACTTAGCACTTTACTACATCGCGCAAATTTGTATATCCGCTAGTCTTTTCTTCATACTAGTTTAAATTTATAGGTGCACTTATGAAAGCTTATGTTGATGGAAGTTATAATGTAGCAACCGAAAGGTTTGGATATGGAGTTGTACTCTTTTACACTTTAGATGGTGAGGAAAAAGTTTTGCAACTTAGCAAAGGTTTTTCTAATCCTGAACTAGCCCAGATGCGTAACGTTGCTGGCGAGATAATGGGCGCTGGCGAAGCTATGAAAAAAGCTAAGGAGATGGGCATAAAAGAACTTACTATCTACCATGATTATGAAGGAATAGCAAAGTGGTGCACCGGCGAATGGAAGGCTAAGAAAACATGGACTAAAAAATACAAAGACTTTTACGATGAGATTTCCAAGGACGTGCAAATAAAATTTGAAAAAGTTTTAGCGCATTCCGGCGATACATATAACGAAATAGCTGACAAGCTAGCAAAAGAAGCCGTAGGAAACTAATGAAAAAAATAATAACTTGTATTTTAGTAAGCGTACTTATCCTAGGTACGCTTACATCTTGCTCAAAACCAAATAATGAAACAGATGAACCTGCAGTTCAAAACACCTCTACCCCTGTAAACATCGTCGCTCTTAATGGTCCTACTGGAATGGGAATGGCTTACTTAAAAAACCAAAGCGACGAGGGCAAAACCAAGTATAAATATAGCGTGTCTTTTGCAAGCGCACCTGATGAAATAACCGGTCAACTTATTGCTGGCAACATCGATATCGCAGCGGTTCCTATTAACCTCGCAAGTGTTTTGTTTAATAAGACCGAAGGTGAAATCTTAACATGTGCACTTAACACATTAGGTGTTTTATATATTGTTGAAAATGGTGATACCATAAAATCAATAAATGACTTAGAAGGCAGAACTATTATTGCTTCTGGAAAAGGTAGCACGCCCGAATATATCCTGAACTTTATTTTAGAAAAAAATAATCTCTTAGGAAAAGTAAATGTAGAATATGTTGCGGAGCATGACGAGGCAGTATCCGCTCTAGCCAGCGGCAACGCGGACCTTATAATGATTCCGGAACCAAAAGTTACTGCTGCCAAAGCAAAAATAGAAGGCGTACATGTTGCGCTAGACTTAACAAAACTTTGGTCTGAAATTTCTGATACAAAATTAGTTCAAGGCGCACTTGTTGTAAGAAAAACTTTTGCGAAGGAACATCCCGAAATTGTTGATGCCTTCTTAGAAGAATATAAAACATCTGTTGACTTTACAAATGACAACCCTAAGGATGCAGCCTCGCTAATAGCGCAATATGAAATTATTCCTAATGAGCAAATGGCCCTAGCTGCAATTCCTAATTGCCATATCGTTTATATTGATGGCGACGAAATGAAAGTAGCTATGAAGGATATGCTTACAGCGTTACATAAAGCGAATCCTCAAAGCATAGGTGGAAAGCTTCCTGGAGACAATATTTTTTATAAATGAAAACATTACGAAAAATCTTAAAAGTGGTAGCTGTGCTTTTAGCATGGCTCGTTATATGGGAGATTGTTTATCTCATAGTTGGAAAAGATTTAATTATTCCTTCTCCAATTAATGTTTTTGCGCGCCTAGGAACGCTCTTTATAACTGCCCCATTTTGGAAGGCGATTGGCGCATCACTTTTAAGAATTGTTATTGGATACCTTGTTGCACTTATTATTGGTACGGGATTTGGAATTCTTACATCATTTTCTAAAATTGCTGATGCGTTCTTTACACCAGCAGCAAAAGTAATAAGGGCAACGCCAGTAGTTTCCTTTATCCTGCTTTTATTTGTCTTCGTAGCGAAAAATAACATTCCTGCTGTTACTGCATTTTTGATGGTAACACCTATGATATGGGCAAATGTACACGAAGGAATAAAGGCAACTGATAAAGATTTACTTAAGATGGCAAGAACTTTTAAGTTAACAAAGAAAAGTAAATTCTTAAATATATATCTTCCAGCAACCTTGCCATATTTTATGACTGCCGCTAAAACTGGAATTGGTTTTGCATGGAAGTCTGGCATTGCTGCCGAAGTATTAATTAATCCTAACTTTGGAATCGGCGCTGCTTTGTTCGACTCAAAAGTTTATTTAGAAACAACTGATCTTTTCGCATGGACGATAGTCGTAATTATTTTAAGTTTCATTTTAGAAAAATTACTTGTTAACCTAATTGGCAAAGTTTATGCGAATGCAATAAAAAATTATAAAAACAAATGATTAGATTAGAAAACATTTCAAAATCTTATAATGAAAAAATACTCTTTAAGGACTTTTCTTATGAGTTTCCTAAGTCTGGTTTTGTTAGCGTAATAGGCCCTAGCGGACGCGGAAAGACAACTCTAGTTAACATGATATTAGGCATTGAAACGCCTGATAGCGGAAATGTGAAATTAGAAGGCAGTATTTCAGTAGTATTTCAAGAAAACTGCTTAATTTTGCAAAGAAATGTTCTATTTAATACTATGCTAGCTGCAAAAGATAGCATAAATGCAAACCTTACTTATTCTAAGACTGCTCTCGAAGAAAAGGCTAAAAACATTTTAGAAGAGTTAGGTCTAAAAGATGACCTTTCAACTCCTATAGAAGAACTCTCTGGCGGAATGGCCAGAAGAGTTGCTATCGCAAGAAGCCTTTGTTTAGATGCTGATGTCTACATAATGGACGAGCCTTTAGCTGGACTAGACCAAGCAACTAGAAAACAAGTCTTAGAAGTCATTCAAAAATATACATCTAAAAACGGCAAGCTTCTTGTCATGGTTACTCACGACAAAGATACCTTTGCCCTATCAGATTCTAAAATCGAGTT
>JAZRXA010000068.1:0-21325 GCA_045599965.1 Lachnospiraceae bacterium
TGGTGAAGTTCAATTTATTGGAGTCGATGCAAAAAAATTTGATATAGATGTTACAACTGGAAATGTATTTGCATCTTTATTTACGCCAAAAGACTATCACGTAAGTACAGTGACAGGAAATCAAAAAGTTCCTAAAGAAAAAGGCACAGATATATTCGAATGTAATACAACTACTGGAAATATTACTGTTAAAATAAATCCTGTATATGATGCATGGGCTGACCCGTATGAATATTTCGATGAATTTGAAGAAGCAGATAATGAAAAACTAGATGACTAAACGTAAGTCAATAAAAGTGAAAAAATAGTACATACAAAAATCCAGAGGGAAATAAACCTCTGGATTTTTTATAGAGTTCAGCAAATTAAGAATTTGTAGGGCTCTTTTGGCTGTGGATTTATGGATAACTGGCAAAGAGCCAGTTACCCACAAATCCAACAGCCTCTACTACTATGTCCCATTGCGTCGCCTTTCGGCGCCGCTTCGCCGGTGTGACCACCGGCTCCATATATGAAAAATCATTCTCAAACTAAGGTGGCGCTCGAAAGAACGTGTACTGTCATTCAAAGTCAGCCACCGTAAGTAGCGAAGGACGGCGCAGGGCCCTACTTAGCCCAAGCGCCGTCAGCTTCGCGTTCCATAACCATGAAAATTATTGCTCTAGAAAAGTTTTTCTTGCAGAGCAACACTTTTTAAATTGAATTATCACTAATTTTAGTGCTCTAGAAAAATTCTTTTTCCAGAGCACTATTTTTTAAAATATCTAGCCTTATTTTTACTGCTCCAAAGCACAATTTTTTCTAGAGCAACACTTTTGACTTTTTATACAAGACCTCGACAAATTCTTAATTTGTTTTTTTATTGTCATATTCTTTCTTCGCTATTATAATTTGGTTATGGAAAAGAGGTTTGAGCGAAACATTCCAACTTTATCTGAGAACGAGCAAAAGAAACTGTCTAATGCCAAAGTAGCCATTATAGGTTTAGGTGGACTAGGCGGGTATCTTTGTGAGATGGTAGCGCGCCTCGGAATCGGCTCTGTTGTCGTTTGCGATGGCGACGTTTTTGACGAAACAAACTTAAACCGTCAACTACTTAGTAGTTTTGGAAATATCGGCGCACTTAAGGCCGAGGCCGCCAAAGGATGGATTGAATCAATCAATTCTTCTATTAAGGTGGACATGTTCTGCCAAAATTTCAGCTTAGATAATGCTTCTGAGATACTTTCTGGATGTGACTTAGTTCTAGACGGACTTGATAATGCTTGTAGCCGTCTTCTTTTAGAAGATGAATGTTCTAAATTAAATATTCCTATAATGCACGGTGCCATAGCCGGTCTTACAGCACAAGTAGGGCTTGCTCTTCCAGGGCACAATATGCTTCACAAACTTTATTACAGCGAAACATTTGACGAAGAAATCAAACTTGAAGACACTGCAAAAAAATCTACTCTCGTTTGTACTCCTGCTTTTTGCGCATCTTTGCAAATCGCTCAGGCCACAAGCTATCTTTCTAAAGGCGAAACTACTTTGGCCGACAAACTTCTAATCGCCAACCTTGACAGTGCCGACTTCAACATCATCCCGCTTATTTAATATTGTACTTTTTAAGAAATTATTCGTATATATTAATAGAAAGACCAAGTTTTGCTATATAAAAAATAAATGGTATGGTAAAATGGTTTTAGGCTAAAATTAATTTTTCATATATGAAAGGAGACTTTTATGTCAAAATTATTATTAAACAATGAAGACCTTGAAAATGTAGTTGGTGGTGCAGCTGTCACCTTTGGTGCAGGAGGATTAGTAGTTGATATGACAATTAATCCAGATGATAGTTTAGATGAGTTGTTCGCTAATTATGAACCTGCAATTCAATTAATAGCCGGAGAAGCAGGATTGGCTGTTTGCCAACAAACTAAGAATACTCTTAACAAATGGTCTAATAAAATTACAAAATGTGTGCTCAATACACAAACATTTGCTCCAACATATTACGATGCAAATGGAAATGCTTATACTCAGGAACAAGTAAACGCTTGGAAATAAGATTTTCTTAAAAAATTTAAACCCGCTTATGGCTAACCTTAAGCGGGTTTTTATTTTAAAAATTTGAATCTAATTAATTTATCTTCTAATCTAGAAAGTTGCTATTCTTTTCTCCAATCTAGAATCTAACTAGTTTATTTTCTGGCGTTCTACGAGGTCATAAAACTGACCTTTCTTTTCCATTAACTCTTCATATGTACCGTCTTCAGTAATTTTGCCATCTTCCATAAAAAGAATTCGATCACAATGTTTTATAGTTGAAAGTCTATGCGCAATTACGATTCTCGTGCACTTTAATTCATCTAAAGCTTCAGAAATTTTCTTTTGTGTAACATTGTCTAAAGCTGATGTGGCTTCATCAAAAATAAGAATTTTTGGTTTAGGTGCTATCGCTCTTGCAATCATAAGGCGTTGCTTTTGGCCTCCCGAGATTCCGCCTGTGCCTTCGGCAACAACAGTATGCATGCCCATCGGCATTTTTCTTATATCATCAGCAATGCCAGAAATTTCTGCCGCTTCCCAGGCTCTTTCAACTGGAAGCGAAGGGTCACATATTACGATGTTGTTATATATATCGCCTTGGAGCAGTTGGCTATCTTGCATAACGGAGCCAATTTGTGAGCGGACAGATTTTATATCCAATGACGAAAGCGGTGTTCCGTCGTAATAAATTTCTCCTGTAGAAGGTTTTTCAAATCCCAGTAAGAGTCTGACTAAAGTAGATTTTCCACAACCAGTTTTTCCAACAATTGCTATATATTGTCCACGTTCTATCTTTAGTGAAAAATCTTCTAAAACGTTTGGCATGTCATCTGAGTATTTAAAAGTAATTCTGCTAAGTTCAATATCGCCAGAAAGATTTGATAATGCTTTTCCTTCTTCGTTTGATTCTGGAATAGCTTCAAGAATTGGCTTAGACATTTCTACAGCCGGTTTTATATTCGCAGCGGTAAGCGCAATAGTTGAAAGTGCCATAAATGCACCTGATACCATTCCATACGCAGTTGTGAATGAATAATAATTTGCTACACTGATACCCGACTTAAGCGCAAGATAGAACATAATGAATTGGCCTATTAAAGATATCAAGACTGCAATTGTTCCATTCAACTTTAAGAACAATGGCGGATTGTATGTAAGCTGGGTTTGTTTTGAAAAACTGTTTGCCCATCTAGCAAAGCTTCTCTTTTCAGCGCCAGCAAGTTTTATTTTTTGAATTCCTGTTATCATTGAAAACGCGATACCATTATTAATAGCTGTAATTTCCAATTGCTTTTTTGTAATTTTTGTTTGATAAAGCACAGAAATTACACTGAAAATAATATTCGCGAAAATAATTAATATCGAAGGAAGACCTAACGCAGGCGCATATGTGAAAATCTGCGGAATATATGCAAATGCAAAGATGCATGAAAGGCCTGTTGTAAATACTGTATTAATAATGGTCTGGCAAATAGATGAAACGTATGCCATTCTTTGGGTAATTTCACCCGTTGAGTACTCTCTAAAAAATCCAGATGGCAGCGAAAGCACTCTCATCATTGTTGCAGAGTCTACTAAAAGCGACATCTTATTTAGCATTCTTGCATTTACAAATTGTTTAACAACCGCAAATAGCACCGTAGAAACACTTACGCATATGAAAAAGATCATTGTTGAAAGAAGAATGGTCACATCTTTGCTTTCAACTATTTTTGAAAACAATAGATTGTTTATTACTGGTACCAAAAGTCCTAGCGCTGTACACAAAGCTGCAACAATAATAATTACAATAATGTCTATTGCAGAAACAACGGAGAAAGCAAACTTAAGCAATTCTTTCGTTGTAATAGGTCTACTTGGAAGTGGCTTATAAAAGCACAGTGCGTCAAGTTCAAACAATTCTTCATTCGACGCATTTACAACTACATTGCGGTTTGTTTCTTCATCAAAGTATATGTAGTTGCGAGCTCCTCTAGGAAGCAACGCACACATTTTCCCTGAACTTTTAAGAACAGCTATCATCGGTCCAAAAGCATCTTTATGCCAACCCTTTTCAAGCTTAACTGTTCTTTGCATAATTCCACAGGTTCTTGAAAGATAATCTAATACCTTGCTATCTTCTGTGATGCTATCCGGAATCTTGATTCCAGGCATATTGTAATATGTAAGAATATCACCAATAGCACCTTTTATCTGAGATTTGGAGAAGGAATAACGCTCGCCAAGAACAGAATTTACCATATTGGTAAAAGATTTATTAAAAACATCGTCATCATGTTTCTTACGGGATTTAATTTGTTCATCAAACCAACTCATGCGTTCTCCTCCTTCCTATTCGTTTGTAATCAAATAATTGTAAATGCCACCTTGCGCCATAAGCTCATCATGGTTTCCTCGCTCGATGATATGTCCGTTATCCAAAACAATTATTTCATCGCAGTCTCTAATCGTAGAAAGCCTGTGAGCTATTAAGATACATGTTATGCCTCTATTTTTTATTGCCTGAATTACTTCATATTCTGTACGAGCATCCAACGCGCTTGTAGCTTCATCAAGCACTAATATTGTAGGGTCTCCTGCTAGCGCTCTAGCAATCTCAAGTCTTTGTTTTTGACCGCCAGAGAAGTTCTTTCCACCTTCTGTTATTTTGAAATTGTATCCACCTGAACGCGATACGATGTCGTCATGTATCGCTGCATCTTTCGCTGCTAAAATCATTTCAAAATCTTCAATGGAGTTATCCCACATTTTTATGTTATTAGAAATTGTATCTTCAAAAAGAACAATGTCCTGATCGACTACTGCTACAGAACCTGTAAATACATTTCTATTTATATCTGTAATTTTTTTGCCGTCGAAAAGAATTTCACCTTCCCAAGGATGATAAAGACCCGAAACCAATTTAGAAATTGTAGATTTTCCACAGCCAGATGGCCCAACTAGCGCAATACACTGACCTGGTTTTATAGTCATATTAAAATCGCTAATCAACGGCTTTCCTAAAGGCGCATATCCAAAGGAAAGATCTTTTACTTCGATATTTCCTGAGAGTTTTAAAAGTTCATCTTCTTTTGATGCATCTTCTTTATAGTTAACATCTGTTTCATATTTCAATACATCTTCTACACGTTCCATCTGCACTCTTAATTCCTGCAGAGTTTGTCCAGCATTTACAAGCGCAATTGCCGGAGCACTAAACGATGTGTAGAATCCTTGGAATGCGGTAATCATACCGAGTGTAAATTCACCTTGCATTGTCATAAAAATTCCAAGGCCTAGAATTGCTGCGCCACAAAGCGATGATACTGTTTGCGGAATTAATCCAAAGTATAAATTTAATTTCGTAGTTTTTACAACCTGGGTATTAACGCTAGCTTGATAGCCTGCCCATTTTTCGAAGAACCCATTTTCTGCTCCACCAGATTTTAAGGTCTCAATAAGTTGGATTCCCGACATAGTGGATGCCTGAAGTTTTCCAGAATCTCTAGCTTGAACTCTAGCAATGTTTACCCTCTTATTTATTATCAATCTAGCACATATAACGTTTACAATAATTGCCACAACTCCTATTAACGCTAACTTCCAACTATAGCGAAGCATGACGATAAAATAAAATACCATCATGATTGTATTTAACACGGTTGGTGCGAGTGTTGTTACGATTACGTTCGAAATTGCTACGTTACTATTTTGACGAGACAAAATATCTCCAGACATACGCTGTGAGAAAAATCTCATTGGAAGTCTTAGAATTTTCCACATGAAAGATGAGCTTCCTGAAACAGTCATCTTGCCATTGATTTTGAACATTGTAAGATTATTAATAAGCGTAATTATAACCTGCAAGATATAGATGCCTGCTAAAAAGAGCATAAAAGGCATAACCCAATCAGGATTGCTTCCAGTCAAAAGTTTATCTATGAATACCCTAGAAAATACAGGTGAGATTATACCTATTAAAGTACTAATTGCAGCAAATAATATTATTAGGATCATTGCTGCTTCGAAACCTTTTATACGTTCCTTTGCAAAACCAAACATGCTTTTTGGTTTGCCTTCAGGAACAAAATCTTCCTTTGGTGTTAAATCTATACATATGCCCGTAAAAGATTTATCGAAATCTTCCATCGATACAGTACATGTTCCGCGAGCAGGATCGTTTATATAAGCTTTGTTATTTTTAAAACCATTTAGGACCACAAAATGGTTCATTTCCCAGTGAATAATACAAGGAAAACATCCTTCCGTCTTTAAATCTTCGGGTTCGCACTTGCTACCTTGTGCTTTAAATCCATAATGATTAGCAGCTTTTACGATGTTTACTGCGTTTGAGCCATCCCTAGACACTCCACAATCAACTCTAACTTGCTCAAGTGGAATCCATTTTCCATAATAAGACAGCACCATAGTAAGTGCAGCCGCTCCACATTCAAGAGCTTCTAACTGCATCGTTACGGGAACCTTTGCAACGCCTTTAGTAATAGGTTGTTTAACTTTCTTAACTTTCATAAGCATTTTCTATTCCCAAAGATAGTCAATCAATCGGATATCCTCTTTTACTATAGTAGCTGGATAGGTACCTTCTTCAAGATTGCCGTTTATTGTTAATATGTATACGAAATCAGTAGTCGAAAAACCACCGAGATAGATTGCGTAAGCAGGAAGGCTTTGCTGAGCCAATACAGGTTGGCCCGTTATTCCTGTGATTTTATATTCTTTGTTATTTACCTTAGCGTTCATTCCTATTTTTATTTCAGAAAGTGTGCTTTCTGAAACGCAAACATATGAGCTTTCTCCATCACAAACACATACGCCAGAAGCAGTACTTTGAACGCGGCCGACACATGACCAGACAATTATTCCGGCTAATAAAATAACTATTGCAGCAACAATTACCCAAATGGCCGGATTTGCCACTTTCATATATTTATTTACATCTTCTGGAGATGTTAATGCATCTATACTTTTTTTACGAAATAAAGAATTATCCAAGGTAAGCCTCCTCGTTAAATTGCTAAAAATATGATAATCTATTGCCCCATAAATAACAAGCCATTTCAATTTTCTTGTGATACAAACATTGAATAAAAAAGCCTCGGCGTAAAACCGAGGCTTTAGTTTTAGTATTAACAATTTATTAGATTGTTGGGAATTGAAGAGCTTTCATTTCAGCTATCTTAGCTGGAAGTTCTGGATTTGTTTCCATGTTCTTGAAGAAGTCAATTCTTGTAGCAATGATTTCTTCAAGGTGGTAAGCTCTAGATTCGTTAACGTTTCTGTCACGGCTAAGACCTGTTTCAGGAACGAGTTCAAATTTACCATCTTTAAGTTCAAGACCAGCACCACAAACTGCACACTCGTATGGGAACTTAACTCCATCCCAGTGAACATCGCCACGGAATACTAAGCCACCATGACAGTTAGGGCAGAGACCTAAATCAGGATCGCCAAGCCAATGTCTTTGCTCAAATGGAGTGTTGATAGCTTCAACAAGGTTTTCACCCATCTTAGCACATCTATCAAGATGATCTTGACGTAAGCAGATGTTACCAGGACGACCAACTCTAGTTACCATGTACTCATCGATAACTTGGATTGATTGTGTAAACATTGTAGCTGCAAGTGATTCAAGAGCAAATCCTTGCCAATCGTGGCATGAACCACCAACGCAGATAAGACCGCAGCAAAGATGTGGATCTTTTTCAACAATACCAATCTTAATAAGGAAAGCAAGCTCATAAGCTAAGAATCTTTGAGCGAACTTCATATAAAGAGCACTTGGTGTTAAGTCGTATGTAGGAACACCAATGATGATACCATCTTGTCTTTGGAATACGTCCATAATCTTTTGCATATCATCTTTGTCTTTAAGAACGCAACCAGGATATGTATCACGTTTGCCCATTTCAACTTCACCCATTGTCATTGTACAGCTTTCGCAACCTGTACATGGAAGGATGTCGTAATCAAAAAGGTTAATAAATGTACACTCTGCACCCTTGTCTTGAGCTGCCTTAAGAGCTGTTTTAACAGCAAAATCGCTGTTACCGTTGTGTCTTCCGGCACTAATACCTAAAATTTTCATAACGTTTCTCCTTTTTTAATATATATTTGCAAATATAATTACAATTTATTATATCACTGTCCGATTTCTTATACAATCTACAAATGGGGTAATTTTGTTCATGTTTCGGACGATTTTTTATTTACGAATTACATAATTGATTCTATAATGTAATGTAATTTATTAATATAAGGTCGGCGAATCATGAACAAACAAGAATTTAAAAATTTTTCCGAAAACAAAATAATTCTTCTCGACGGTGCGACAGGCTCGTTCTTAATTGATGCGGGAATGCCTGCTAATTGTTGTGTTGAGGATTGGATTTGCGACCATGAAAGCGTACTCGTAAAATTGCAAGAAAAATATGTAGCCGCTGGAAGTAATATTATTTATGCCCCTACATTCGGTGCGAATCGCGGACGCCTTAGCACGCATCATAAAGAAGGCGACATAGTCCGTCTCAATACTACTCCTGTTAAATTTTCGAAAAAGGCTGCTGCCGGCAAAGCTTTAGTCGCTGGTAACCTTTCTATGACAGGAACGTTATTAATTGAAGAAGATGCTTTCGATAATATCGTCGAAATATATAAAGAACAGATAAAAATTTTGGCTGACGCCGGGGTTGATCTTTTGGCGATTGAGACAATGGCTAATGCGAAGGAGGCTTTAGCTGCAGCGATTGCGGCAAAAGAAGTATGCGACCTTCCTGTTATGCTAAGCCTTTCTTATGAAGATAGTGGCCACAGTTATTACGGCGACACTCCCGAAAAGGCAGTTGAACTCTTAAAAGATACTGGCATCGATGTTATTGGTGCGAATTGCTCCGTTGGGCCAGAGAAGATGGTAGATGTAATTAAGAAATATAGAGAACTTACTGATTTACCAATTCTTGCAAAGCCAAACGCAGGACTTCCAAAGCCGAGTCCGCATGGCAAATTCCAATATGATCTTTCTGATGATAACTTTGCTATTTTGATGATTCAATTAATTGAGGCCGGGGCAACGTTCGTCGGCGGATGTTGTGGCACGAGCCCTTCATATATTGAAAAACTTCAGATGTTAGTAAATAATATGATGCTATAAAAGAAAAACCAGCTGAAAACAGCTGGTTTTAATTTTGCTATATTTTTGTTCTTATCTAGCGTACTTTTTATTTGTGAATGTAATATCTTCATAATCTGCAAATGAATCACCATAAGCTTTAACTAATCCGATAATCCAATCAACAAATGCCCAAACTCCTGCGCCACCGCATGTAATAAGTTTAAGGATTCCAAGTCCAACCTGGCCTCTCATAAATCTGTCTACGCCAAGATAGCCAAAAAGGAATGTACCTACCCAAACAAAAACGTGTTTATTAATATATTTTTCACCAGGAACACGTGATGGTTGGTTATCATAGTAAGTTGTAGGTTCAGGTTTAGATAAAAGATCTGCTTTCTTTTGATTGAACTCTTCTTCTGTAATAACTCCTTGGTCTAACAAATCTTTATATTTTTGAATTTCTTCTGCATTACTCATAATACTTCTCCTTTTAATTTTATATTAATATTATAAATAAAAAATACCTCTTTAATCAACTGTTTTGCCTAAAAAATATAGGTTTATCCACTATTTAGGAATCTCTTCTTTCTCTAATATTTTCGCGGACGGTACTTCTTAAGTTTCTAATAGCAAATCTTATGCTTTGCTTATCGTCTTCGTCCATGTTTCTAAAACTTCTAATTAATGGAATTATATTTCTTACCGTAAATACATCTTCCACAGTTTTATTTTTATCAAGAAGCTTAAATACTGTCTCGATAAACTGTTCCTTTTCTTCAAAACTCATCCCTTCAATCCACTCCCGAACATTCTCGTTAGTGTATTGGCCTATCGGAGTGATACCTTCTAAATATTTTAAGTCGTCACGTTTTATTTCCCATGTAAAGAGTGGATGTTGCGAAAAGCCGTTCGACTGATAGCTTTCGATAACATTGATTTTTTCTTTGTGTTCTAAGAGCATTCCAATAATTGAAGATTGAGGAACAATTGTTTTGACTTTTGATTGAACTTTATCAAAAACAGGATTTTGAATAACAACGCTATTAAAGCCAGGTCCGTCAAAGTTGTACACTAATTTTATTTGGTCAAAAAGGTCCTCATCGCAAAAAGCGCTACTAAAAACAGCAAGATTGCCGCCCTTCGAATGGCCACCTACAATAGCGTTGGTCTTGAAAAATCTAAGCACAGTGTTTAGGTAGCTAAGCGCGAGTTTTTGTGCGGGAACTTCGTCATTGTATGCAAGGTCCATATTTTCTTTCCAGCCAATTAAATTTTTATCGGTGCCACGAAAGGCAATATAAAGTTCGTCATTATCTAGCACAAAAACGAGCGCGCTAAATTGACTTTCAAGCTCAACATTAACATCATTTACAAACCCGCAAAGTTTTATATTGTCATAGCGGCAAGAATTTAAAATAGATTTTGCAAGAGGAATATCCCTCGGGTCATGCATCGGAACATTTTTCTTAATGACAGCCTTGCACATCTCCTTAAGAGAAACGCCCTCGCTAAAATCAGCGGGCACAATATCTTCCATCGGAAAGTACGAAAGCTCGCAAAAAATCATCGCATCAACAATATTAAAATCAGAAAAGGAGAAAGGCACATCGCCTCTCCAGTTAATATAATCAACAATATTAGCCATAAACACCTCAAGTTTGTGTCGCGAGCGAAGCCGCATGACTCGTTGTAGATGCCATTGGCTGGCATCGGAAACGAGTTATCGGTTCGCGAACAAAACTAAAAATTTATCATAAGCGAAGCCGCATGACTCGTTGTAGATGCCATTGGCTGGCATCGGAAACGAGTTATCGGTTCGCGAATCATTAGCAAAGATGCTTTAAAGTCGCATCGACCATTTCACCAACATTTTTGAATTCGGAGATTTCTCCAACATTGAATTTTATATTAAACACATTTTCAATTTCATGCACAACGCTAAGATGCGCAAGCGAATCCCACCCGTCAACATCTATAGCCGCAGTCGAATCTGTAACAGTAAGTTCATCATCTTCAAATTCGTCGCGTAAAATTTCTACAATTTTATCAAAAATTTCTTCTCTATTCATTAAAGGTCCTCCGCGATGAAATTATTCTTATTAGAATATTCATCAACATTAATCCAATATCTATTTTCGCCATTTTCGTTAAACCCAAAAGTCTTATAAATATCTTTTACCATCGAGTTTTTTGGGGTTGGAATATATTCGGCGCTTACTTTCTTAAAGCCCTTCGCTTTTGCGGTTTCAATAAACTTATTAACTATAAACTCTTCCATGCCTCTTTTAAGAACGCGGCAGCTCATAAGCCATGTGTCAACAAAAATTTCTTCATCAGAAACTTTTTCCATAATTACAACGCCAGTCAAACCATGGTCGCCAAATTTATCTTTTAGAGTATAGTAAAGCGTGATGTAATTATCATCATTTGCTATTTTCTCAATCTCGTCTTCTGTATATCTTACAGTTCTTAAATTAAATTGATTAGAGCGTTGGGTAAGCTGCGCAATTCTAGGAAAGCGCACCTTTTCAAAAGGTTTAGCCTCGCCGACCATCTCTAAACTTTCTAAATAATCATCAATCGAAGTGTAAGACATCTGCGATTTTTTTCTTTCAAACTCAGCTTGGTATTGAGACGTTCTGTCAGCACTTTCTCCGGCGAATGAAACTGTGTCGAATAAATTAAGGCTTTGTAAATAACCTAAATATTCAGCAGGGTTTTCAGGAAGATCAGGAACTTCGATATCCGGAATAATACTCTTAACAAGATTTCTTTCGAAAGGATTATCATCAATAAAAACTATTGAATCCATTCCGATATTCAAACTTTCTTGAATTAATTTTATGTTCGACGCTTTGTCATCCCAGTTTGCAACGAAGACTGAAATATCCGAAAGTTTAAGAATCATCTCATCATGTTGCTCGAATGGTTCTTTTGCAATGTCTTCATTATTTTTGCTGCAAACCGCAAGAATTACGCCGAGTTCTTTTAACTGCTTAAGCCATCTTTGTAAATCTGTGTAAACATGTCCCGACTTTAATTCACCTATTTGAATGCCACCAAGGCCATCATCTCCAATAACACCACCCCAAAGCGTGTTGTCTAAATCTAAAATAACACACTTCTTAATTTTACCTTCCATCGCTTTTAATACACCGACAACTTCTTTTGCGACATAAGGAAGTGCTTCCATCGCAATTGTCATCTTTGCATTATAGTAAAGCGAAGGATCATAAAAATCTTTTTGACCGAGGCTAATTTGCACAGAAAGCAAATCAACAGGGTAGATATTGCTTCTATTTTTAGCTTCTTCTTCGAGTAAGAAGTTTAATTTTCTAATTTGATAAATAAACGAATATTCAACTTTTGCGGAATAGTTTCCAAGAGCCTTATCATCAATTTCCGTAAAGTTTGGTTGTAAAATTCTAGCCTTCGAATTTGTACTAATTAAATCCCAATAACCAACAAGTTTTTTTATCATCTCTTCAGCAAAGTCTTTGCGCAAAGCTAAAGGCATATCTAAAAACTCTTCATATATTTTATCTGTTGCGACAAATAAAATTATGTCTTCTGGTTCAAACGCATAAACTTCTGAAGTCTTATCTAAAAGTTGTGCATCGATTTGGTTATAGTCCGCATCAAAAACATTAAGGTTTAAGCCTTCTAATTTTCCATAACCTTCTATAGCTGTCGCCAAAAATTGTGTTGCGCAATTTCCTAAAACCGCCAACTTTATTTCGCGAGAATCTACAATATTTTTTGTTGCTTTTTTTACTTCCTTAAAAGTATACATAACTTATTTCCTTAACAGTGCTGATGCATTTATTTCTTCTAGTGCATCTGCAAGGTTTCTTTCGGATATATCTAAAATGACAACATCCGGTTTAATTAAATTTACCATATCTGCATCAATTTTATAATCCCAAATAAATGTTTCGCTAGAAAAATTTTCTGCAAAAGCTTCTAATAAGCACTGACCTAGCATAGAATCGCCATATATTAAAACATTCTTGCCTTCTACCTGCTCGTTTTTGAAAATTCTACAAAGTCTTCCTTTTACGTCCTTACTTTCAGCAAGGCTAAACATTTTATCGTAAAGTTCGTTGCCTTTTATTAGCTCTATCGCTTTTGGATTTAATATTTTTATATTTCTAACTTCTTCAGAAATTCTTTCACCTGATAATTTAATTGGCCCAATCAGCTTTGATAAATCGCCAATGACTTTTTCGCGTTCAGTAAATTCTACACTTAAGTTATCCCCATTTACTAATTGCCAATTGTTCAAATCTGAAATTATTTTTTTATAAGCTATATAACGTCCGGTGTATGACCAATGAGAATCTGTCTTGAAGAATAAATTTTCTTCACTGTTTTCTTTTTTGGCAAGAAACGTTTCTTTTAGTCTAATAATTTTTATATCGCTATTCGCCTCTAAATAATTTGCAAAAATATCAGTTGGAGTTTTTCCCACTTCATAATTTCCGCTAGCAATAAACTCAGGATAAATACTCACCTTGCTAGGCGGAAGAATTAAAACATAATCAATATTTTGCGCTGCCAATCTTTTACTAATTTCAATCTGATCTGCTACATATTGCTTTAAGTGGCTCTCGTCAAAATTAGGATAGCCTCCCTTTGCAATTTCAAGATTATTTTCGTTATCGTAATAAAGCCACCCGTCCTTTCCAATCTCGACGTTAGCATTTGTTCTATTAAAAATATTATAATTTATCGTGCTGCTTAAAGTAAAATACGCCTCGCGCAAACCAAGATTATCTTCGAACCATGTTTTTAGGTCTTGATGCAACGAGCTAGAAACTTTGCCCGTAGAGTCCACAATTTTTGGAAACGATGCAAGCTGCCTATTTTCTGAAACCGAAAGTTTTCCTTCTTTCCAATTAAATAAAATCAAGGACGCGGCTATTACGACGCAAAATACTATCGCGATAATTATTCTACTAATATTCTTTTTCATGCTGCGCCCTCCTTTCTAAAATTGGAAATATATAAATGCTTGATAAGAGCCTGTGAAAGCAAATGCAATCGCAATAATTAAAAGTATTGCATAGATAATAGGCTTTGCAATTTTAAGTGCGACTTCGCCTTTGCCCTTATTAAGCCAAGTTTTAAGTTTTGGAACAATTGGGAAACAAAATACCAGGCCAATAATAAACGCTACTGCTAACTGCTTCCAATAAAATCCTGTAAGTGTACTAGTAAAGTTGTTGCCGTTTAATCCGAACATATCGCCAAAGAATTTCGCAAAGCCATTAACTCCTTCGCTGCGGAACATGAGCTGGCCGAAAATCAAAACGACAAAGAAATATATGTGTGAGAATATTTTATGTGAAATTGTTTCTGGTTGTTTTTTTAGTCCCAGTCTTTTTCTTCTTTTCTTTTTATAGCTTTCTACCAAGCGTTCTGCGGCGATAAAAACAAAATAGTAAAGGCCGTAGAGTAAGAAGTTCCAACCTGTTCCGTGCCATATTCCGGCAAACAACCAAACGCCTAAGAGCGCTAAAATATCGCAACCCATAATTGCTATATTTTTGTTTTGGCAGGCTCTAAAGATTGGCGTGTATAAATAATTTTTCATCCATGTGCCGAGCGTTATATGCCATCTCGACCAATATTCAACTATTGATTTTGAAATATATGGATAATTGAAGTTTTCAGGTGTTTCAAATCCGAGCATGTTTCCGATTCCGATTGCGATGTCACAATATCCTGCAAAATCGTAATAAAGTTGAACAAGATACCCTAGGATTCCCATCCATGCAAGAAGAACTGTGCGCTCATCTCCCATCAGAAAAATCTTATCTACAACAACTCCAACCGTGTCAGCAATAACCAGCTTCTTAAAAAGGCCAATTACAACTCGTTCTACACCATCAAAGAATTTTTCTTTATTGAAAGGTCTTTCGCCTAATTGCTTTGCGAAATCGTTGTACTTACTAATCGGTCCCATAACAACTTGTGGGAAGAATGAAATATAAAGAGCAACATCCAAAATATTTTTTTGTTTTGGAACAACGCCCCAATAAACATCAAGGCAAAATGAAATTGTTCTAAATGTGTAGAATGAAATTCCTAATGGTTGAATAATTTTTGGCAAAGTAATTCCCGCGCCGAAAATGGCATTAATATTTTCAAGTGTGAAAACATAATATTTATAATAGAAGAGAAGTCCGAAATTCCAAACAAGCATAATCAAAAGCAAAATTAATTTTATTGCTTTTGATTTATATTCTCTTGCAAGCAGCAAACCGAAAGCATAGTTAAGAGCGATGTTAAAAATCAACATCAAAACCATGCGTGGTTCGCCCATCGCATAAAAGATAAGCGACATGACAATTAAAAATACATTCCGTGCGCGTCCCTTAAAAATATAATATCCGCCAATCGTTACTGGCAAAAATATAAATATGAAAAAGAGCGACGTAAATGCTAGCGGGCTTCGAAAAATTTCAAAGCTGTTTAAAAACTGCCACGCATTCGCTATAAAGTTTGTGTTTGCCAAAAATATTTCGCTCAATTATTCAATCCAGGTCTCTACATTTTCTACTCTAGGAGGACGAACGCTTGGGATAACTTCTGGGTAACCTAAAACGAGAGTGCCCCTAACTTCGTAGCCTTCAGGTACGAAGATTTCTTTATACTTTAATGTCTCAGGCTCTGTGAATACGTCTTGAGAATATACTGTAAGCCATGTTGCGCTTAGTCCTAACGACTGCGCTGCATTCATAATATTGCCAGCTGCAAGATATGGTCCAGCTAGCGGCCAAGGAACATCTGTCCTTCCTGAAATCATTATAACTACAGGCGCGCCAAAAAAGTCAGCTGGGAAAGGCCATGTTGCGCCCTTAGGTGCAAGCTTCTTAAAATCTTCTGGCTCTTTGCTAACTGCTTTAAGCAAGGTTTCTTTTCCTTCTTTGCTAGTAATAACAGTGAAATGCCACGGCTGCATGTTATGGCCACTTGGCGCGTACTTAGCAGCTTCTAAGACAGCTTCTATTTTTTCTTTTTCAACAGGTGTGTCCTTAAATTTTCTGCAGCTAAATCTTTGCTTCATGTTTTTAATTACTTCATTTTCCATTTTCACTTCTCCTTTTTTTGAAAAATTTCAGTTTACATAAATCTAGCCTTAACTTTTTTGATGTCGATTAAATATATAATTAAGATTGCGATGTCGCATATTAGCCAACTAATAGGGTAAGCCCAGCATAACATCGAATAAGTATTAACTGCTGCGAAGGCTGTGTAAATCCAAAGTATTCTTATTCCGCAAACACTAAATATTGTAAAAATAACTGGAAGCACTGTGTAACCGTAAACTCTTAGCGTTCCAGAAAGTGTTGTGTTAACTATATTTAAGAAAACAGTTGAACCAATTATTAACAATCTTGTTACGCCTAAACTTATTACTTCTGGATCATCTGTATAAAGTCCTAAGAAAAATCTTGGAAAGATTATTATAATTACTGCCACTATTATTGCTGCTATTGCACCTAGCGCCATTGCAACTTTCGTTATCTTTTTACAACGCTTAAAGTTTCCCGCTCCATAATTTTGACCAACGAAACTAGTTGCCGCTTGGGAGAATGCATCAACAATAAAGAAGATATATAAGTCGTAGTACATAGCCGCTGTATTTCCTGCGACTGTTAAACTTCCCAAATCATTAAGAGCCGACATAATAAATAGATTTGATATTGCGAAGATTGTTGATTGCACGCCCGCTGGAATGCCAACTTTTATTGTCTGTTTTAAAATTGCAAAATTAATTTTTAATTTCTTAAATTCTAATTTGGTTTCGTCCTCAGTCTTCGCCAAAATTATGTAAAGAATTATTGCGCTAACTATGTTTGAAATTACAGTCGCAATAGCAACGCCTTCTACGCTCATTGCGCAAGCTGCAACAAAGAAAAAATTAAGTCCAATATTAAGAAGTCCAGCTATTATTAATACGATAAGTGGAGTCCTTGTATCGCCCTTGCTTCTAAAGATAGCATTTTCAAAGTTGTAGAGCATGATAAAAGGCATGCCTGCAAAATATATTTTTAGATACAGCGTTGCCACATCTATAATGTCGTCTTGAGTTTTTAATAAAACGAGAAATGGCCTAGCAAGTATGAATCCTACTATGCCAACAAAAATTCCAACGATAAATGAAATAAGGATTGCTGTGTGAGTAGTTTTGGATGCTTCTTCTTTTTTGCCTGCACCCAAGTAAGTTGCAAGCACAACATTTGCGCCAATACTTAGTCCAACAAACAAATTTATTAGTATATTAATAATTGGCGTATTAACTCCAACCGCCGCAATTGCAAGGTTACCATAATAATGACCTACAACCGCAACATCTGCCGAGTTAAAAAGTTGCTGCAAAATACTCGTTGCTGCGAGTGGCAACGCAAACAAAATAATCTTATCCCATATGCTTCCATTAAGCATATCCATTGGTTTTTTCGTCTTTGTCATAACTACTATATTTTACAACATTTACATTGATAAAAAAAGGAGCCTGCGTCTAACAAGCTCCTTAAAAATATATAATTGATTTTACTCAAATGGACATTTTCAGGTTATCTTCATTGCCATTATCGTGATATCATCAAATTGTTCAGCATCTCCAACGAAAGCATCAATGTCATCTTTAAGTTTTGTAAGATGCTCTTCAACGCTATCACCTTGTACTGATGCAAGGCATTTAAGCAAACGATTATTTCCGTATAGGTGATTCTCAGCATCCGTAGCTTCCGTTACACCGTCTGTATAGAAGAACATTTCGTCGCCCTTATTAAGTTTAAGTGTTTCTTCCTTATATTGATATCCCTCAAATCCGGCAAGGACAAATCCGCACCTTTGATCAATGAATTTTGGCTCTTGGCCATCGCACATCAATACCGGCGGATTATGACCAGCATTAACGAATGTAAGAATTTCTGATTCAGTATCATAAACACCTGCCCAACATGTAACGAATAAGCCTGCCTCATTATTTTCGCAAAGTTGTGTGTTCGCATTCATTAATGCTTGCTGAGGTGAAAGGCCAAGTTGAAGTTGGTTCTTAAGTACAGTTTTTGAAATTGTCATAAACAAAGCCGCTCCAACACCTTTTCCAGAAACGTCGGCAATTACAATACCAACATGTGTTTTATCGATAACAAAGTAATCATAAAAGTCTCCGCCGACCTCTTTAGCCGGGTGATACTTTGCATGTAACTCGATGTCTTCATGTCCCGGGAAAGCTGGGAAGATGCAAGGAAGCATGCTTGTTTGAATTTGAGTTGCGAGATTTAATTCTGTTTCAATACGAGATGATTTACTTACTGTCTCAGATTGCATTTGAATCATTCTCTTTCCACGGCTTGCTACAAAATAACAGCTTACAGAAAGTGATAAGAATACAAGTGCACGTGGTAAGAAATCGTTTATAAAAAGTTTCTTTGTATAGTCAGCACGAGTAAATGAATCCATTGCAATTATTGCATCACGAAGTGTCTGGTTTGCACCAATGCTTAATGTTGCTCCTGGAAGTTTTAATACGTTTAAGTTTACAATTCCGAAGAACCCACTAAACAAGCAAGAAATAACAAAAATTATAATCGCGAAAATCGCAACCCACTTAGTATATTTCTCATCAAAATATCTTGTACTAACTACTATAGGAAATGCCATAACCAATGTAACGTTATGGGATAGTGTTGCCATAAGAACGGCGCAAACTAGAACAAGCCCGATCATAAGTGGAATCTTTAGCCATTTCTTTGCGCCAACATAAATTGAATTGATTATTGTAATAGGAGCTTCAATAATAGCGGCGATAAGAACGCCCCATCTCATGATTTCCTTGTCAGCTGTGAAAATACCAACTTCATTTAATACCAAGCAAAGAACCATAATGGCAAACACAATCATCATAGTAGTTCCTACCATTACGTTAGCAGTTATCTCGTTTGCAAGCATTGCATCGCCTTTATTTAATGCATCTGTAACTGCTGCTTGCATTTTTTTCTTAGCGCTTTTTCCTCCTGGCATAATTTTCCCTCCCTAATATTTACTAGTAGAATTTTATTCAAATATTATTAATTACTAAATTGATTTCACGTACGAACGACGGCGCTTATGTTCATAAGAATTAAAACGCTTCCAAAGATTTCTTATTGCATAATTGTCTTCAAGATTAAGGTTCGTTTCTGCATACTTTGTGTATCCATTATTAAGCATCTTCGCAATATCATTCGCAAAAATTGCACTAATGCCACGATTTAGATATTCTGGCTCAACTGCAATTAGCGCAAAATCTATAACTTCTGGACGCCTCATAGACTTTAATAATTTGACAAGTGCTCGCGGCGAAAGGTGTCCGCCAGAAATTTGCATAGCCTTTGCAATAGAAGGAATGCAAAATCCCATAGCAACCGCATGATCATTTTCGTCAAGAACAATCGCGATATGATCTATATCTGTAACGAGCTTAAAGTTTTCTATTGTCATTTTCTTCATGCCATCCGTAAAAGGAACAGTGCCATAAAGTTTTTCATAGCCTTGATCAATAAGTCTAAAGAAATCATCACAATATTTTTTTGCAAAGTCAGACATATTTTTTGCTTCACCGAAACGAAGCCCGTAGCGTTTGCAAATAAGCTCTGACATTTTTTCTAGTTCTTTTGCGCTTTCCTCATCAGGCGCAAAAACTTTGCTTTCAACCCAATCAACTTCTTTTTGATATCCACAGTTTTCTATAAGTTTGCCATAATACTCCGCATTATATTGTTCTTCAAAAGTAGCAAGTTCGTCAAAGCCTTCTACTAAAAGACCTTCTCTTTCAAGATCCGAAAAGCCTAAAGGTCCGCAAACTGTGTCCATTCCTTTTTCTTTTGCCCATGTTTCGACAGCCTTAAAGAGCGCATCAGCAACTTCTTGGTCATCAATTGAATCAAAACGCGTAAATCTAACTCGCTTTTCATTCATTTTTTCGTTGCTGGCTTTTTGCAATATTCCAGAAATACGGCCTACCTGCTTTCCGTCTCTATAAGCATTAAAATAAACTGCTTCACATGTATCGTAATAAACGTAGTCTTTGCGGAAAATTTTAACTTCGTCGATATAAAGCGGTGGAACAAAACAAGAATTCCCCTTATATAACTTTATAGGGAATTTCAAGAAGTCTCGTTGTTCTTTTTTTGTTTTTACTTCTCTTACTTCTATCATAGAATCTCCTTATTGGGGATTATTTTATATGTTTAAGCTTTTTTCTATTTTATCAAAAAAACATTAATAAATAAACCAAAAATGAAAGATTGAGCTCTTTTGGGCAGTGGATTTATTACTATCTCCCATTGCGTCGCCTACCGGCGCCGCTTCGCTGGCTAACGCCAGCTCCATATATGAGACCAAAATAAAATGATTTGATAAAATTACCGAAAAAGGGGCCATTGGTACCCGAAACAACATATTTTTTAAGTAAAATTATCAAATTTATTTATTGTAAGAACTTGTTGGAAAAATATGGAAACAAAAAACCTTGATTTTTCAAGGTTTTTAAGCTTTTGTAAAACACATCAAAATTTTTCACAACGCTTATTGGGTACCAATGGCCCCTTTTTCGGTAAAAAAATTTTTTTAAAATTTATAAACTAAGGTGGCGTTCGAAAGAACATGTACTGTCATTCAAAGTCCGCCACCGTAAATAGCGAAGCAAGGTGCGCGCCCATCTTTAGCGCTGGCACCGCTAGCTTCGCGTTTCAATAATAAAATACAAACCTATTTTAAAAAAATATTTTTACCGAAAAAGGCACCATTGGTACCCAAAAAGCGTTGTAAAATATTTTGATATATTTTACAAAAGTTTAAAAACCTTGATAAATCAAGGTTTTTTGTTTCCATATTTTTCCAACAAGTTCTCATAATGAATTAATTTAATGGATTTACTTAAAAAATATATAGTTTCGGGTACCAATGGTGCCTTTTTCGGTAATTTTATCAAAACATTTTATTTTGGATTAATATATGGAGCCGGTGGTCACACCGGCGAAGCGGTCGACTTTAGTCGGACGCAATGGGACATAGTAGTAGAGGTTGTGGGGCTTGTGGATTATCTTTGATCATCCACAAACCCACAACCAAAAGAGTTCGATAAATTCTTAATTTATTGGGGGCATAGTAAAAGGCCGGGGATT
Source organism: Lachnospiraceae bacterium (assembly GCA_045599965.1). GTDB lineage: Bacteria > Bacillota > Clostridia > Lachnospirales > Lachnospiraceae > RGIG5612. The sequence goes on from JAZRXA010000068.1 coordinate 21,325, forward strand.
T
>JAZRXA010000069.1:0-1115 GCA_045599965.1 Lachnospiraceae bacterium
AAAAGCTCTCAGACACCCATTCCGATCAGATTTTCATATCTATGAAGCTTTCCGAATGTTCCCGTACCTCCTTCAAGCTTAAGGACGGACATAACCAAAATTTCCTAAGGAATAACGCTAAAAATCGATAAATCGATCTTCGCCAGAAACGAATTTCAGCGAAAAAGCTCTCAACCACCCAATCCGATCAGATTTCCATATCTATGAAATTTTCCGAATGTTCCCGTACCCCCTTCAAGCTTTAAGGACGGACATAACCAAAATTTCCTAAGGAATAACGCTAAAAATCGATAAATCGATATTCGCCAGAAACGAATTTCAGTGTAAAAGCTCTCAGACACCCAATCCGATCAGATTTTCATATCTATGAAGTTTTCCGAATGTTCCCATACCTCCTTCAAGCTTTAAGGACGGACATAACCAAAATTTCCTAAGGAATAACGCTAAAAATTGATAAATCGATATTCGCCAGAAACGAATTTCAGCGAAAAAGCTCTCAGACACCCAATCCGATCAGATTTCCATATCTATGAAGTTTTCCGAATGTTCCCGTACCTCCTTCAAGCTTTAAGGACGGATATAACCAGAATTTCCTAAGGAATAGCGCTAAAAATCGATAAATCGATATTCGCCAGAAACGAATCTCAGCGAAAAAGCTCTCACAAGGGAAGTTCGCTTAATCGAAATGGCGATTCGCAAGGTGATATATACCAATGGATAGAGCTTAAAACGCTGATTTCAAATATACCTTCTATATCTGCGAAGCGTTTTTCTATAGGAAGTTACGGGCTTTTTTTATGTCGAATTTTCGTGAATTTTAAATAGTAACATCCCACATAAAATAAGGCAGGCTCAAGCAGACCGCCTAATAAGCATTGTAGGTCTAATCTGCTTTTGTCTGAACGTTTTTGAGCGTTGGTCAACCATGTTGTTGTTTACAGTTCATCATTTCCTTCCTAAACCACACATGCACTATAGATACAAAAACCTCCATAACTTCCTATAGAAAAACGCTTCGCAGATATAGAAGGTATATTTGAAATCAGCGTTTTAAGCTCTATGCATTGGTATATATCACCTTGCGGATCGCCATTTCGATTAAGCGAACGTCCCTT
>JAZRXA010000070.1:0-38247 GCA_045599965.1 Lachnospiraceae bacterium
GCCATTATTGCCGTAGGCTACCGTGTAAATTCAAAGAAAGCAACCAAATTTCGCCAGTGGGCTACCAAAACACTGAAAGAATATATTACAAAGGGCTTTGTACTTAATGATGATATGTTAAAGAACGGAAAGCCTTTTGGAAAAGATTACTTTGATGAATTGCTGGAGCGCATTCGTGAGATTCGTGCCAGTGAGCGTAGGGCTTATCAGAAAATCACAGATGTGTTTGAACAGTGCAGCTATGATTATGATAAGAACAGCGAGACCACAAGAGCCTTTTATGCATTTGTGCAGAACAAACTCCATTTTGCTGTTACCGGGAGGACTGCGGCAGAACTAATCTATGACCGTGCTGATGCAGAGCAACCTACGATGGGGCTTACCACATGGAAGGATGCCCCGGACGGCAAGATATTAAAAAGAGATATTGTTGTTGCCAAGAATTATCTCAACGAGAAGGAAATGTCTCGTCTGAACAGGCTTGTTACTATGTTTATTGACTATGCTGAGCTTATGGCGGAGGATGAAGTCCTCATGAGCATGCAGGACTGGGTAGATCAGACCAATCAGTTTTTAAGCAACAACAGACGCAAGGTTCTTGAAGGCAAAGGGAGAATCTCTCATGAGCAGGCTATCGAAAAGGCTACAAAGGAATATGATATCTTCCGTGTGCGTCAGGATCAGGAATATGTATCAGAATTTGATAAACAAACCGAGAAATACTTAAAGGGCGAATAACAAACAGCCGAAACGTCATTTACAAATATTATCTAAAAATCTCTTAGTAGCCCCACTTTTGGTGGGGCTTTAATTTATTTTATTTGTTCATGTTTTGCTTATTTTTTTCTGCGAGTGAAGGTCCAAACAACTACGCCAATAGCTACGAGAGCAAGCAATCCTATTATAATGAACGCTATGTAGTTATTAGAATCACCTGTTTTCGGTTTTTCTACTATTTTGTTTGTTACTACAAAGTAGTCATCTTCCGTTTCTTCTACTAACGCCGTGTATCCTCTAATTCCAACTGTCTCTTCTACTGAATAGGTAATAGTTTTTCCTTCTTCAGATTCTATCGGCATTAAATCCCACATATATGTCCACTTATTTTCTTCCGAAAGAATTTGCTTATCAATAAGTTTACCATCGGCATATAAACCAACTTCTACTTTCTCGTCTTTATGTTTTTCTACGCCATCAGCCCAGAATTTCTCTACTGTTATAGGTTTTTTGCCATCTAAGAATTCCCATTTTCCATATAAGGTTTTATCTTCGTGAAGAACAATGAATCCTTTTACTTCATCTAAATACGCTTCGCTTGAACTCCAGCCAATAAATACCCATTCTCCTGGAACTCCTTCTTTAGTTCCATTGCTAGTTTTCCATGACGATGCAAACTTCGGTTCAATGCTAAATGTGCTTCCATAATATTGTTCAACCGATGCTGGGGCATCTTTCTCTTCTGGAACGCCATACGTTGCATCTCCTATAACAACATAACTTAATCTTACTCCCGTTGGGTCAACGTCTATCGTTGCTGCAGGTTCAAGTACTGCTTCATCGTCGAAATTAGTAGTAACAGTATTGGTTACTTCAGTTGCCTCGGTTATTGTATCTTTAAGTTTAACCTTAATATAAAGAACTTCTTCCCCCCCTGCCGCAACTGTAATATTCTTCCACTCAACTACTCCCGTTTCCTTATCTATTGTTGGATTCAATTCCTTTTCTGGTGGGCTTACAGTATCTTTCCATTTAGCCTCGCCAGTTTCTTCATCTAAGCATACTATATTTCCTTCTGGATCCGTAGCTTCTATTGAAGCGATATCAAAACATTCCATAGATATAGGATCAGTTACATTAATATATTGGCAAGGCAAAGTCGAGCTGTTTCCAAGTGTTATCTTATATGTAAGTGTTTGTCCAGCTACAGCTTTATTATTTTCCAAACCAACCAATTCTTTTTTAGCGCTTCCTAAAAACTTAAAGTTTGCTGTATAAGTATCAGCAACAAATCTTCCATTTGAATTACGCGTTGGTTTGAAATTTAATTCTTTACTAACTTCAACATCTTTTCCATCAACTTTATGAGTCCAATTTACAAACTGCCAGTGTTGTGTCGTGCTTTCTACTGCTCTAGAGCCAACAATTACATCTTCATCAGAATCAGTCCATAATTTTCCTGTTCTATCAGTTGGCTCTTCTGCAGTTTCTCCTGGTTCAGTAGTAGACACTACCTTAGTTTCAGGATTCGATGTATCTGTTATTTTGCATCCTCCTCTTGCGGCCGCAGCTTCTACTTCATATTTAATTTCGATAGGCCAATTGAGGCGGTCAGTTGGTTCTATTGTTGATGGCTCGCTAGGCGTTCCTCCTTTTGGAGTAATTATAACTTTTGCAGGACCATCGTTAGGGTTACCGTCTTGCGATACCATTTTAAAACTTGGATCAGCATTACTATCTAAATTAAGACCAATAACAAGTTTAACTTCTTGTTCTCCTTTGAGATTCTTTATTGAGCCTGTAACAGTATTGGTCACTGGATCAAAATTAATTGTATTTGGATATTGTGTACTATTGCTAAGAATTTTTTCATATGTCCCTCCTGCATTCTTAACCATAAAATAAGAATTCTTTGGGTCATATGCGCATCCATCTGCTACTTTAATCTTGTCAGTAAAAGTTAGTTCATATGTATAAAGAGAATCTATTGCATTATCTAGGAATGTGCTTAATTGTTCAGTATTGTTATAGTTAGTTTGTCTTGTATTTGGTAGCCCTTTGGCTACCATATCTTTAACACTATTAGTAATTTTTCCATACATTTCTGGACAAATAAGTGCCATCAACGCATCATATTGCTCGTTTGTTAATTCATCCCAAACCTTAGAGGAAGAATTTGTATGGTCTGAATAATATCTGGTTGGATAATAATTTACATCCTCTGTACCAACCTTTGGTTCTTTTTTAGGCCAAGATTCACCTGGTTTATTAAAGTCCTGGCAAACCCAAATAACCTTATCAGCCGCATAATAGCCTTTCATAATGTTTGCTACATCGCTAAGATTATGTTGCGTTTTAACATTTTCTACTTGGTTAGACCATTTATACGGTTTTGTTGGAACTACGCCATATTGATCTGCAATTAAACTTCCGTCAAATTCTAGAATAATATAATCATATTTTTTATCATTATGATGTTCATAAATACAATCTAAAAACTTACCCAATGCATAATGGTTATTTGTGTTTAGCTTTTTTATTAATATTTTTTGATTATCTGAAAGTGAATTTCCTTTACTAACGCTACCATTTGTATCATTACTTCTAAACCCTTGCCTATTGTAGAGATAATAATCAACATTTGCTACGCTTGCTAATGTATTTATGGACGAAATTAGTGTTCCACCATCTCCATCCATTCCGTGGGCATCACACATTGTTCCGATAAATAAAACACTAGGAACATAACTTTCTTCTACATGTCCGTTTGATGTAGCCGTAAGTTCTATTTTTGCGTTTGTATAATCGTCACCTATCCACTCAATATGTTTTGATTCTAGCCTTACACTATAATCTGGTTCTGAATCAGCCCAAGCAGTTATGCCTAATATCATTGCGGCAATAAGTACTGCGCCTATAACGACTCCCCATTTTTTTAATACATCAACTAGCTTTTTCATAACTATTCCTCTTAATACTTTGTTGTTGGTCTATAATTTTCAAAAATTACAGCGTCGTTTTCTTTTTGATCTACGTCTGGAATTCTTGATGTCCAAGCAACTAATAATATTCCTTTATTTCTTAAGTATCTCAATACTTTTGGTCTTTTTTTAAGTTTTGTTTTTGCATTTTCTTTTTCATCACCAAAATTATAATATGCAATAAAGTCTGGCTTGTTAATAATTGTAAAGGCGCATCTAGCTAATAAACTCCAAGCAATCTTAGGCGCTACCCCTTTATAGCTTTCTGGAAATGTTGCAAGCTGTCCTCTAAAAATTTCCGGTGCATTGTCCTTAAACCACTTAACTATAAAAGGATTAAAAGATTCTATGCAAAAATCTCTTTTATATGTTTTTAAGATGTCATAAGTTTTTTCGCAAAGTTCAGTATTTCTTGGGCCTGACTTAAGTTCTACGATTAATGGGCCACTTCCTTTTTCGAAAGTTTCTAAAACCTCGGTAAATAAAGGGATTGTCTGCTCTGTTTCTAAAAGAGACATCTTATTTAATTCTTCAAAAGTAAACTCATCTACTCTTTTGTCTATGCCACAAACTCTCTTTAAGTCGTCATCATGAAATACAACTACTTTTCCATCTTTAGAAAGTTGAACATCTAGTTCCGCTCCATAGCCAGCCTTAGCTGCTAGTTCAAAAGCCATTAAAGAGTTTTCCGAAACCCCATTATCTATATCATGCAATCCCCTGTGTGCATAGTTCCAATGATAAAACTTATTTATTTCTTCATCGCTTCGGCGATTAAAAGATTTCATCTTAGTCCTCATCAGCAAAAGCTTCTAGGCCTGTAGCATTTTGAACCTTATTAGCTTTTATGTTCTTAACGAAAATAATAAATACTATTGCGCTAAGTGCAAGAAGAATTGCACTGTAAACTGGAAGCGCTCTCCATGCGCCGCTCTTCATAAAGATAAATCCAAGGAGAATTGGTGTAACTGTTTGTGCTGCCATACTAGCTGCATAATAGTAGCCAGTGAATTTTCCGATATGTTTTGATGAACAAAGTTCAACAACCATTGGGAATGAGCAGTTATGTACAAGCGACATACCAAATCCTTTAATTACCCATGTAACATAAAGAATAACTGGGAATGTAAATTCGCCATTTTCGCCTGTAATAACTCCTGTAGGTTTTGCAAAAACTGCAAGTACTAAAGCTATAACCGAAAGAATAAGTCCAATACATATTGTCCACTTTCTTCCAATTTTATCAGCAACTTTTCCACCAATTGCAAAACCAACTACGCTAGCAAGTCCACCAACAATTGTAAGAATCATTGTTGCCGAAGAAGCTGAATTTAAGTAGTAGATTACATAGTTTCCGATATATGTTCCGACTGCGTTATCAGCCATAAACCATAAGAATTCTGCTCCTAAAATAGCAAGCAGCATGTTTCTATTTGCGGGGGTCATTGGGCCATCATCAGTAACAGGATTTTCAATTGCTGCTTGACGCTCGCCCTCTTCCATATCTTCTTTAAGTTCTTCAGCTAATGGATTTTCCTTTATTGTAAGGAATAAAACTACTGCTGAAACAACCATCAAAACTGAAGCAACTATGAAAGGAATTTCGATAATCCATACCTTATCTGCTCTATCAGAAACATTAATATAGTCAGAAAGTTTAAGGAAGATTCCGAGCACAGTTGCGAATGCGCCACCAATGTAACCCATAATATTTATTATACCGTTAGCCCTAGCTCTTAAAGGCTTTGGTGTGATATCCGGCATAAGTGAAACGGCCGGGTTTCTATACATCATCATGAACAATAGAACGATTAACATCATAATAACCATTCCAATGATATTGTTATTGTGGAAGAAAAGTGGAACAAATGGAAATGCGATTGCAGAAACAACTGTTCCAATAATTATGAAAGGCATACGCTTTCCAATAGGGCTCTTCGTTTTGTCTGAAAGTCTTCCGAAAACAGGAAGCAAAATAAGCGCTGCAAGATTGTCGCAAGCCATAATAATACCAACAATCCATTGAACATTTAATATTTTGGCTGGATCGCTAAGTTTAAGCTCAGCTGATGTTAAGCCATACATATTATTTGCAAATATATCCGTAAGGAATGTTGGGCACCATGAATCGTAAACTTGCCACAAAAGTAAGATACCAAAAAAGGCGAACCCTATGAGAAAGGTTCTCTTATAATTTAATTTTAGTTCTCTCATATTTTCTCCCCCTATTTATATATTAATTATATCAAAAAAACCACAATTTGTGCTAAAATATAAATAGATTAGTACAATATATGCTTATATTGAATAATAGACTTAGGGGATGAAATTTTGATAAGACTTAATAACAATTGGGAATTTGTTTATACATGGTCCGACGACTTTCTAAACTTCAAGGGCCGCGCAGAACGCGTGCGTCTTCCACACAATGTGTGCGAAGTTCCTATTAGTTATGCTGACCCAGAAAACTATGAAACAGTTTGCGGATATAGAAGACTTCTAGAAATTCCAAAAGAATATATCGGAAATAAAATCTTTTTACAATTTGATGGCGCAGCTCACAGCGCTGAAATTTTTGTGAATGGAAAAAGTGTTGACGACCATAACGGTGGCTACACTTCTTTTAGAGTTGATATTACAGATTATGTTAGAGATGGCGACAACCAGTTAGTTGTTATGGTTGATTCTACAGAAAGCCAAAACTTTCCGCCTTTTGGTGACGTTATCGACTATTTAACTTTTGGTGGACTTTATAGAGATGTTTGGCTAGATATTCGTCCTCAAACTTATATTGAAGACGTTTTTGTTTATACAAAAGACACTCAAAATATCCACATAGATATCAAAATAAATGGTACGCCTGAGTCTACAGACCTAGAAATCTACGGTCCTAATGGAAGTTTAGTTTCACTTCTTAAAGATTGTCCTTTAAGCGTAGATTTATTTATCGAAGAGCCTGAACTTTGGTCATTAGATAATCCTCAATTGTATTCATGTACCGCAAGGACTTATGAAAATGATTCCGAAGATATTTTTGAGACAACTTTCGGAGTTAGAACTATCCAGTTTAAGCCAGATGGTTTTTATCTTAATGGAGAAAAAGTTTTTCTTCGTGGTCTTAACCGTCATCAATGTTTCCCTATTGTTGGCTATGCTGCTTCAGAGTCTTTGCAAAGAGAAGATGCGCGTATCCTAAAGGAAGAACTTTGTTGCAACGCAGTTCGCACCTCGCACTACCCACAAAGTAAATATTTTATTGATGAATGTGACAAGCTTGGACTTTTAGTATTTACTGAAATTCCTGGTTGGCAATATATTGGCGACAGAACATGGCAAAACGCTGCCGTTAAAATGACTTCTGAGATGGTGCTTCAATATCGTAACCATCCATCAGTTATTCTTTGGGGCGTTCGTATTAACGAAAGCCAAGACAATGATGACTTATATAAAAAGACAAACGCTTTGGCGCATGAGCTAGACCCTAGCAGAGCTACGAGCGGAGTTCGTTTTATTGAAAAGAGTCATCTTTTAGAAGATGTTTATGCTTATAACGATTTTTCTTACGATGGAAGTGGAAATGGTTGTCGTCCTAAGAGAGCCGTTGTTCGTAAGAATAAGCCGTTGCTTATAAGCGAAAGCAATGGACATATGTTCCCGACAAAATCTTTTGACGACTTAAAACACCGCCAAGAGCAAGCTCTTCGTCATGCGACGGTACTAAATAGTGCTTTGGCTAGTGGCGAACATGTTGGATGCTTCCAGTGGTGCATGTTCGACTACCCTACTCATAAAGATTTCGGTAGTGGAAACCGTATGTGTTACCACGGTGTATTAGATCAGTTTAGAAATCCAAAATTAGCAGCCTACCTTTATTCAAGCCAGGGCGAAACTCCTGTGTTGGAAATTGGTTCTAATTTTGAAACGGGTGACTACCCTGCTTTCCAAAAAGGAAAAATTTATGCATTCACAAATGCTGATGAAGTAAGACTTTATAAAAATGATGTGTTTGTTAAAGCTTTTAGTTCAAGCAAGTTTAATTCTTTGCCACATGGTCCGATAGAAATCGACGATACTATTGGAGATTTATTGCAAACGCAAGAAGGTTTTGATGAAAAAAAATCTGAACTTTTAAGAAAGTGCTTACTTAGTGCTGAAAAATATGGTCTTGCAAAGATGCCTCTTAAGGATAAATTAAAACTTGGCCTTTGCATGATTAAATATAAAATGTCTATGCAAGATGGCGTAGATTTATACGGCAAATATGTAGGCAATTGGGGTGATAGTGCTACTTCATGGCGTTTTGACGCAATTAAAGACGAAGAAGTTGTTCTTAGCAAAACCTACTCTCCTTCTAGCAAACTCCATCTAGATGTTAAAGTTTCTAAAACACACTTAACTGAAGGCGATGCCTACGATATGTCTCTTGTTCGTATTCGTATTCTTGACGAAAATGGAAATGTTGCTAGTTATGCGCAAATGCCTATTGGCTTTTCTACTGAAGGTATGATTAAACTTAATGGCCCTTCGGTTGTTACTGCTGAAGGTGGTATGTGTGGCACAATTATTTCTTCTTATGGCGTTGGTGGCGAAGGAGAACTTTCTATCTATACTGCCGACGGTATGCAAGAAACTGTTTTCTTTAATATTGATTCTGTAAAATCCAAGTTCTAAATGGGGGTCATATGAAAACTTTTAGTTATGAAGTTTTAGTTGAAGGAAATGATGGCATTCATATAATTTCAGGCGAAGTCAGCACAGAAACTACTAGATTAATAGTTGAGCCTTCTCTTCCTGAAGGTAAAATTTTAAGTGCTAAAGTTTTTGCTCCATGGGGTGTTAAAGAAGACGAAAAGATTTTTATCAACGGATATCAAACATGGACTTATTGTCCTGAATACTCTATCAATAGTAAAATTCGCGGACTTCACCGCGTTCCAAAATTCTTAATAGATGCGTTCGCACTTGATCGTTATGCTGATTATCATTTTGTAAACTACCCTTATCAAGATGGCATTTTGCATGGCGAGTCATACGCATATTTTAGAGACGGTGATTTTTATCGTCTAGTTGCTTCTAACTGTGAACACTTCGGCTACACGCTTATTAGTTATGAATCTTTTTATAATTGGGGAATCGGCTTTTCTGAAGATGGCTTAGATAATAATCGTTTTGGAAGACTTGTTTTAGAAAAAGACTGTGCTGGACTCGTTATAAAAGAAGGTACTTATAAATTATTTGATATGTATGTAGGCGAAGGCAGCGAAGATGAAGTTTATGATGGATGGTTTGCGCAGATGAACTGCAAAGCAATTACATCTGAAAAAATAAAAGGATATTCTAGTTGGTATAACCGCTACGAAAATATAACCGAAGACTCTGTTATGGAAGACTTAGAAGGTTGTTCTATGGTTTTAGATGCCCACGATTTATTCCAAGTTGATGACGGATGGGAAACAAATGTAGGTGATTGGCTTAAAGTTGATCCTAAAAAGTTTCCTAATGGAATGAAAGCCGTAGCTGATAAGATTCGCAAGAAAGGTTTTAAGGCTGGACTTTGGCTTGCACCTTTTAGTGCTAATGAATCTTCAGAAATTTATAAGAATCATCCAGATTGGTTTTTGAAAGTTGATGAAAAGCCTTGGAAAGCCGGATGCAACTGGGGCGGATTTTACTCTCTTGATATTGATAATCCTTGCGTTGTTTCTTATATTCGCGAAGTTTTCAATACCGTTTTTAATGTATGGGGCTTTGACTTAGTTAAATTAGATTTCTTATATAGTGCTGCTCCTTATGGAACACCTATCAGCGGCAATAAAATTAATTCTAAAGAAATTTATCCTATTTGCGAAACTAGAGCTGCTAGAATGTGCAGAGCTATGGACTTGCTTCGTGAAGTTTGTGGCAAGCACCCAATCTTAGGTTGCGGCGTTCCTGTATGGCCTGCTTTCGGAAAAGTTGAATATTGTAGAGTAAGTTGCGATGTTTCTCTAAACTGGAAAGGGCCTTTATATATGCGCCCAGCTCATAGAGAAATAGTTTCAACGAAACATGCAATAGAAACTACTAAAGTTCGCCAAGCTCTTAACGGCAGGGCTCACTTAAATGACCCAGATGTATTCTTCTTGCGCGATGGTAATATTCATCTTAGCAAAGAACAAAAAAGAACGCTAGCAACTTCTTGCGCTAACGTTCATGGTGTCTTTTTAACGAGTGATAATATGGGTAAATATTCTCCTGAGAAAAAATCTTTCTATAAATCTCTCGTAGATATTTTTAATAATTAATTTTTATTTTCTGGGTCAAATTTGCGAACCATTTCGTAAAGTTCTGTAAATGGTGATATTGTAATGTTGCAATCATAGTTTACAACGCTCTGCAATAATTTTTCCATAGTAACAACATCACCTTGGTCAGCGTTTGGAATAATACCAGTAAAGAAGAATCCAAGGTCTTTAGCTGAATTATAAACATACTCGAAACTAGGATCTTCAACTGAAAAATAAAGCATAATCGTATCTGCACCTTTGCTCTTTAATTCTCGAAGACTACTAGCTACATGCTTACTATAATCTTTTCCAATTTCATTAATATTAATAGCACCACTTTTAGTATTGTTATAGTAAAAGCATGTGCTCTTAGAAACTTCCTTCTCAGGTTCTTTTGTATCAGTAAGAATTGTTCTTTCTAAGCCTAAGCCGTTATAGATATAGTTAGCCGGTTTATGAAGTTCTTCAGGTAGATAAACTGTCTTCGGTGTGAAATCAAATGCAGATGCAGCATTTGCAACACTACTATAGTCTTCAGCCTTCTTAAAACTACTTGCAGCATAATCAGGTGCAAGCATATTGAAATAAAAACCAACTGGGAAAGAACCATATCTAAGTCTAAGCTTTTGCGAGTAAGGATGCGTCATAACACATTCGCCTAAGAAAATTTTTCCCTTAGCATCGTCATGAACATAGTTATATGAGCGGGACATCATTTTTTTAAATACACCAACATTTCTATAGTTGCTATTAACAATAGCCATGCCCGATTCCCAAACGCCTGGAACCTTGTCCCACTCGAAGGTACAATGATGACCTGCAAAATTTCCATCTTGGTCAACAGCTATAGTAGAGTGCATTTGGTCTTTAGCTATTGCAGCATAAAATCTTTCTGGATAATAAATAATATCATTAGCATAAGTAAGTCCGTATTCATTATAAAAAGCACGACAAACCTCAAGCATTTCATTTTTATTAGGAGTTTTAACTGTGATTTCGGCGTCTTCAATAATCTTTTGTTCTTTAGTAGTTTTAACTTTTTTCTTAAAGTCAGGCATATGACAATAGTACTTAACTAGTCTTTGGCACCTGCCATCCATTCCTAGATTTTCAACAAAGGCTTGGTCTGTTACGCCGTGCATTAAGGTAAGACCCAATTTATCTTCGCCTGTAAGAGTTTGTTCGTAGTCTCCTGGCATGCCACCATCATAAACACAAACGGTAAACTCACCATCGCTTCCATCAACAGTAATTCTTATTTCTTTCATATGGTCTGTAATACTATATTCAAGAACATTGTTGATAGCTTCTTCGGTAGCAAGGATCATCTTATTAATATCTTTTTTGTTATCGAAAAAGTTTTTCGCATATTCTCCGATTGATGATAATACTACTGGAAGCAAACTTTTTTCAGGACTAATTTTTATCTCAAAATCGCTCATTTTCCCCTCTATTCCGTAAGTCTTTTCTTTATATATTTAAGCTCTTCAATTTTTTTCTTAGTTTGTTCAACATCTAAAAGTTCCGTGTTATTAGAATTGAATTCATGTAACGTATTTCTAGATGTATCGCCTTCATTATAATATTTATCGTAATTTAAATCTCTCTTGTCGCATGGCACGCGATAGAAGTTCCCCATATCGATTGCATTTGCGCATTCTTCGTTAGTAAGAAGTGTCTCATACATTTTTTCGCCATGTCTAATTCCGATTGTCTTTATATTATTTTTATCATAATCAAAAATTTCGCATACTGCCTCAGCCATTGTTCTAATAGAAGCTGCTGGAGCTTTTTGAACCAAGATATCTCCATTAGTTCCTTTTTCAAATGCGAAAAGAACAAGGTCTACTGCCTCATCTAAAGACATGATAAATCTTGTCATTTCTGGATTTGTAATTGTAAGAGGCTGGTTTGCTTTTATTTGATCAATCCAAAGTGGAATAACTGACCCTCTTGAGCACATAACGTTTCCGTAACGCGTGCAGCAAATCTTTGTCTTCTTTGGGTCTACATTTCTAGACTTTGCAACGATAACTTTTTCCATCATTGCTTTGCTAGTTCCCATTGCATTTACTGGATAAGCTGCTTTATCAGTTGAGAGGCAAATAATACTTTCTACGCCTTCATCTATTGCAGCATTCAAAACGTTTTCTGTTCCAAGCACGTTTGTCTTAACTGCTTCTACAGGGAAAAATTCGCATGAAGGAACTTGCTTAAGAGCCGCTGCATGAAAGATATAATCTACTCCATGCATCGCATTGCGAACTGAATCGATATCTCTTACATCGCCAATGTAGAATTTTATTTTGTTTGCTACGTTTGGCATCTTAACTTGGAATTCATGGCGCATGTCGTCTTGCTTTTTCTCATCACGAGAAAAAATTCTGATTTCGCCGATGTCGGTATCAAGAAAACGATTAAGGACTGCGTTGCCAAAACTTCCTGTTCCACCTGTTATTAATAATGTTTTGTCTTTAAATAATGACATTGTTCTCTCCTTTGTTAAATTGGTTCCTCGCTCCCGCAGGACATCTCCCATACTTCGCAGGGAACCCTCCCTTGAAAGGTCCCTCCCTGCTCGCATGGTGCCCTCCTGCTCGCGCTCGGAACTAATTTATATCAACCTACAAAGTTTTTCTCTAATTCATCAACTTTTGCTTTTGCTTCTTTTTGGGTTTGGGCGCTAACGCCAATATAATATTTGATCTTTGGCTCAGTGCCGGAAGGTCTTACGCAAACCCATGCATCATCAAGTTTGTAATAAAGCACGTTAGATTTTGGCATATTAGTTTTTTCAGGCTCATTATAATCTATAACTTCTTTAACTTCAAAACTACCGAAGTTTTTAGGAGGATTATTTCTAAGATCTTCCATATCCTTCTTTATCTGCGCCATGCCGTCTACGCCCTTTTTAGTTATGGATACAGTTTTTTCTTCTTCGTATCCATATTTTTCATACATTGCTAAAACGCCATCCCACATAGTCTTTCCTTCTGATTTGTAGAATGCTGCCATCTCGCAAAGTAAAAGTGCTGTAGCGCAAGCGTCCTTATCTCTTGCATATGTTCCAGGTAAGTATCCATAGCTTTCTTCATAGCCAAAAATATATGTGCCATCATGCTCAACTTCTGAGCGTAAAATTTCCGCACCGATATATTTAAATCCAGTAAGTACGTTTCGAACTTCAACATCATAATCAGCTGCAATTCTATCAAATAATTTACTAGATACAATCGATCTAACCACATATCCATTTTTCGGAATTTTATTTTGTGCTTCTAGTCTTGAAAGAACATATTCGCATATAAAACATCCAACCATATTTCCGCTTAAGTCATGATAGTTTCCTTCGCCATCCACAACATGTGCACCAATTCTATCTGAATCTGGGTCCGTTGCTATAATTAAATCGGCTTTAACCTTTTGTCCTAATTCATCAGCGAGTCTAAAAGCTGATGGGATTTCTGGGTTAGGAAAATCTACTGTTGGGAAATCTCCATTAGGTTCTTCTTGTTCCTTAACTATATGAAGGTTTGTAAATCCAAAGCGTCTTAAAATTTCAGGAACAACTTTTATTCCCGCTCCATGAAGCGGTGTGTAAGCAACTACTATATCTTTAGCCATCTTATTAATAATTTCTGGCTCTTTAACGACTTTTGCAATTTCTTCTAAATAAACTTCATCAACATCTTTTCCTATTTGAACATAAAGGCCTTTTTTAATTGCCTCATCCTTAGGCATAAGATTTGGATTTGAAAGATTAGTTACGGCGTTAACGCACTCTAAAATTTCCTTGTCATGTGGCGGTGTAACTTGCGCTCCATCTTCCCAGAAAACTTTGTATCCGTTATACTCTGCTGCGTTATGGCTAGCTGTAACATTAACGCCAGCGATGCAACCTAGATATCTAACGCTAAAACTAAGTTGTGGCGTTGGTCTTAAGCTTTCGTAAACATAAGTTTTAATTCCATTTGCATTTAACACGCTTGCTGTAATCTCAGAAAACTTATCTGACATGTTTCGGCTATCATATCCGATAACTACGCTAGGAACCTCTTCGATTTTAACCTTGTTGATATAGTCAGCAAGGCCCTGTGTAGCTTTTGCAACTGTATAAATATTCATGCGGTTTGTGCCCGCTCCAATAATACCTCTTAAGCCACCAGTTCCAAACTCTAGTTCTTTATAAAAGCGATCTTCTAATTCAGCTTCATTACCTTCTAAGCTTCTTAGTTCTTCTTTTGTCGCCTCATCAATATTCTCATCTTCTAGCCATGCTTTATAAGTTTCTTTGTAATTCATGTTTCTCTCCTATGTTCCTCGCGCTCGGAACTTCTATTATATATCTGTGCTAATAACTTTTCTTTCTTGTTATCTTTTGGATTTTCTATTACGTGTGCTAAAAGTTTTTCTAAAACTTTTCCAACTTCTTCGCCTGGCTCTACGCCCGCTTCTATTACTTCTTTTCCAGTTATAGCAAGCTTTGCTATTTCGTAAGCTTCATTTTTCTTTTCTATCTCGCTAACTATTTTTCTAATCTTCTTTGAATCTATTTTTTCTTTTGCTTCTTGGTATTTTACAAAAAGCCTAAAGAGTTCTTCGCCCATGTCATGCATTGCCCATTTTATTTTTATCTTGTCTTCTTCTAGTACAAAGTCTTTATTTTTAATTAGGCTAGAAACGAGCGTTTTAGTTTTATTATCGAATGTCATTTCCTTTAAGACAGAGCTTACTTTTTCGCTATCTACGTTTTCGAAGAAAAGGGCTAGTCTTAAATATTTTGAATCTGAATCTTCTTCATTAAACTTTTTATAAAGTTCATTTTTGCTTTCATCAAAACAAGAATCATAAACTTCTGGCACAATAAATTTTGCCATGTTTAGTTCTTTATAAAGGTTAACCTCCTTAGGATTTTTGCTCATTAAAGTTTTTTCAAACTCAACGCGAATCCTTTCAGCACTTATATTTTCAAGGTTTTTTGCATGACTAGTAATTGCTCTATAAGTATTTTCTTCAATTGTAAATCCTAACTGTGCTGCAAATCTTACTGCTCTCATAATTCGAAGCGCATCTTCTTTAAAACGCTCATCAGGATTTCCAACAGCTCTTATAACTTTATTATTTAAGTCTGTGATTCCATCAAATAAATCAATACATCCGTCTTTATCGTTGTATGCAAATGCATTAATTGTAAAATCTCTACGTTTTAAATCTTCTTCTAGTTTTCTTGTAAAACTTACATTCTCCGGATGGCGTCCATCTTTATATTCTCCATCGACTCTGTAAGTAGTAACTTCGTAGCCAACACCTTTTTTAATAACCATAACAGTTCCATGCTCGATGCCAGTATCTACGCAATTAGAAAACAAGCTCTTCACTTGCAAAGGAAGAGCCGATGTTGTTATGTCCCAATCTTTTGGTTTTCTTCCCAGCACTGAATCTCTTACACATCCGCCGACAATATAAGCTTCATAGCCATTGTCGTTAAGAGTTTTTATGATTTCAAGTACAGGTTTATCAACCTTGATTTTTAAACCATTAAGTTTATACATTTTATTTTTAATATGCCTTGCCCCAATAAACAAGTTTGTTAGCACTCTTGCCACAGCAAACGCATGTATCGGAAATCTTTTCTTGTTCGAAAGGCATGCATCTGCTAGTTGCAGTTGTGTCATCTTTAATCTTCATCTCGCACTCTAAAGATCCGCACCACATTGCCTTAACAAATCCAGGTTTGTTTTCAATAATATCTTTAAACTCTTCGTAAGTTTTAGCTTCGTAAGTATGCTCATCTCTATGTGCTCTAGCTTTTTCTAACATGTCAGATTGCATCTTCGTAAAGATTTCAGGAAGTTTTGCAACTATCTCATCAATAGCAACTTCTACCTTTTCTCTTGTATCGCGTCTGCAAACAATAACATGTCCGTTTTCAATATCTTTAGGACCAATCTCAATACGAGTTGGAATACCTTTTATTTCTTGCTCAGAGAATTTCCATCCTGGACTCTTATCTGAATCATCAATTTTAACTCTAATTCCAGCAGCTTTAAGCGCTTCGTAAATTTCATTAGCTTTTTCAAGCACGCCTTCTTTATGTTGCGCAATAGGAACTACCATTACCTGGGTTGGTGCAATCATAGGTGGAAGTACTAATCCTGAATCATCACCATGAACCATAATTAAAGCACCAATTATTCTAGTAGACAATCCCCAACTAGTTTGATGAACGTACTTCAATGTATTGTCTTTATCTGTGAATGTCATATCGAAAGCTTTTGCAAAGCCATCACCAAAGTTATGGCTAGTTCCGCTTTGAAGAGCTTTTCCATCATGCATTAAAGCTTCAATTGTATAAGTAGCTTCTGCGCCAGCAAATTTTTCTTTATCAGTTTTTTGTCCTTTAATCATTGGGATTGCTAAATATTTTTCGCAAAAATCTGCATAAACATTAAGCATAAGTTCAGTTCTTTCCTGAGCTTCCTTAGCCGTAGCATGAACAGTATGACCTTCTTGCCATAAAAACTCTGATGAACGAAGGAATGGACGCGTTGTCTTTTCCCAACGAACTACGCTACACCATTGGTTATAAAGTTTTGGAAGATCTCTATAAGATTGAACTGTATTAGAATAAAGGTCGCAAAAAAGTGTTTCTGAAGTAGGCCGAACAACCAACTTTTCTTCGAGTTGTTCTTGTCCTCCGATAGTTACCCATGCGCACTCAGGTGCAAAACCTTCAACGTGATCTTTTTCTTTATTCAAAAGGCTCTCTGGGATAAATAAAGGCATATAAACATTTTCAACGCCAGTTTCTTTGAACATAGCGTCTAAGTTTTTTTGAATGTTTTCCCAAATAGCATAACCGTTTGGAAGAATCATCATGCATCCTTTTACAGTTGAATATCTCATAAGTTCAGCTTTTTGAACTACGTCAGTGTACCACTTCGCAAAGTCCTCGCTCATAGGAGTAATGTCTTCAACTAACTTTTTATCTTTTCCCATTTTTTGCCTCTTTTATAAATATTTCTTTAATGTTTCTACTTTGTCAGTTTTTTCCCAAGGGAGTTCGATATCGTCTCTTCCGAAATGACCATACGAAGCTGTCTTAGAATAAATTGGACGCTTAAGGTCTAACATCTTAATTATTCCTGATGGTCTAAGGTCAAAGTTTTCTCTAATGATTTCTACTAATTTTGCTGAGCTTACTTTTCCTGTGCCATGAGTATCAACAGAAATAGAAGTTGGATTTGCGACACCGATTGCATAAGATATTTGAACTTCGCATTGTTCTGCTAGGCCTGCTGCCACAATATTTTTTGCAACATATCTAGCTGCGTAAGCTCCACTTCTATCTACCTTGCTTGGATCTTTTCCTGAAAAAGCTCCGCCACCATGACGACCCATTCCGCCGTATGTATCAACAATAATTTTTCTTCCTGTAAGTCCTGCATCTCCATTAGGTCCGCCAATAATAAACTGGCCTGTTGGGTTAATAAAGAACTTCGTGTTTTCATCTATTAAATTTTGTGGAAGAACTTTATCAAAAAGTTTTTTCTTAATGTCTTTTCTAACTTGCTCGATAGAAACATCTGCTGTGTGCTGTGTTGAGCAAACGACTGCTTCAATTCTATCAACTTCGCCATTCTCGTTATATTCAACTGTAACTTGGGCCTTTCCATCTGGTCTAAGGTAAGGAAGTTCTCCATCTTTTCTAAGTTTAGAAAGTGCTTTAGTAAGTTTATGTGAATAGGAAATAGGAGCTGGCATTAATTCTTTTGTTTCGTTTGTAGCATATCCAAACATCATGCCTTGGTCGCCAGCACCATTTTCTTCTTCGCTACCTTCTTTTGTTTCAAGTGATTTATCTACACCCATAGCGATATCAGGTGATTGTTCATGTATCTTAATAAGTACTTCGGCTGTATCCGCATCAAAACCGATTTCCTTATCCGTATATCCAATTTTTCTGATTGTATCTCTAGCGATCTTTTCATAATCTACTTGTGCAGTAGTAGTAATCTCGCCCATGATTACAACAAAATCTGTAGTTGTTGCTGTTTCGCATGCTACTCTGCCTTCTGGATCTTGGCTAAGAATAGCATCTAAAATAGCATCCGAGATTTGGTCACAAATTTTATCTGGATGTCCTTCTGTAACAGACTCTGATGTATAAAGGCGTCTTTCTTTTGTCATGTCTTTCCTCCGCCAACTAGCTAATACGCTCGTTGGCATTACTTTCTATAACTGTAACTTTTTCTATATCAGCACCTAGTGCTTTTAATTTTCCTTCAAAGTTTTCATATCCACGTTGTATGAAACGAATATCATCTATTATTGTTGTGCCTTCTGCAGCAATACCAGCAAGTACTAAGGCTGCTCCTGCTCTTAAGTCTGGTGCGCTAACCTTTGCTCCAGAAAGTTTTTTAACGCCTGTGATAATTGCAGTGTTTCCTTCTATCTTAATCTTACCGCCCATTCTTGCTAACTCAGAAACATACTTAAATCTGTTTTCAAAAATACTTTCTGTAACTGTAGATGTTCCGCTTGCAAGAGACAGCGCAACTGTTATTTGTGGTTGCATATCTGTTGGAAAACCTGGATAAGGAAGAGTTTTAACTTGTGATTGATTAAGCTTTTCGCCTGCTCTAACTTTTACAGCTTCATCATATTCTTCTACTTCACAACCTATATCTACTAATTTAGCTGTGATACTTTCCAAGTGCTTAGGAATTACGTTTTTAACTGTTATCTCACCTTTACTGATTGCAGCTGCAAACATAAATGTTCCTGCTTCAATTTGATCTGGGATAACTGTATATTCAGTTTTATGAAGTTTAGGTACGCCCTTAATTCTTATTACATCGGTACCTGCACCTCTTATATTTGCGCCCATAGAGTTAAGCATGTTTGCAAGGTCAACGACATGTGGCTCTTTTGCAGGGTTTTCTATAATTGTATTTCCCTCGGCCATAGCTGCAGCAAGCATAATATTGATTGTTGCTCCAACACTTACTACGTCGAAATAAATATGGCTTCCTTTAATCTTCTCTGCTTGTGCCTTAATAAGTCCGTTATTAAG
The DNA here is from genome assembly GCA_045599965.1 of Lachnospiraceae bacterium. Classification (GTDB taxonomy): domain Bacteria; phylum Bacillota; class Clostridia; order Lachnospirales; family Lachnospiraceae; genus RGIG5612. The sequence continues at coordinate 19,041 of JAZRXA010000070.1, forward strand.
AGTTACTTTAGCACCTAAAGCTTCAAAGCCCTTTATATGTTGATCAATAGGTCTGGCTCCAATTACACATCCGCCTGGCATAGCAACTTCAGCATTATGAAATCTTCCTAGCAAAGCGCCAAGAAGATAGTAAGAAGCTCTAATCTTACTAATGTAATCATAATCTACTTGATGTGAATTGACTGTCTTACCTATGATTTTAACTTTGTGACGACTTATACGTTCAACTTTAGCGCCAATCTGAGATATGGCTTCAAGCAAAACATTGATATCGCTAACATCAGGAAGGTTATTAATTATAACCGGTTCTTCTGTAAGAATAGCCGCTGGAATTAATGCAAGAGCCGCATTTTTAGCTCCGTATATATCCACTTCGCCTTTGAGTGGAGTTCCTCCCTTAATTACATATTGTTCCATAAAATTTCCTCAAAATTATGTCGCTTTTTTAGTCCTTGGCGCACCAAAAACAACGCCAAAGACCTGACACATAATTATAACTACTTTTGGGAATTATGTAAAGAATAAAAGCTTTAGAAAAAAGGGCCTTAAAGGCCCTTTTACTAGTTCAAAAATTCGAATGGATTGTGGCAAACACCGTCTACCATAATCTCAAAGTGGCAGTGAGGTCCTGTTGAGTTTCCTGTCGAGCCTACATATCCAATTACTTGGAATTGTGATACATAATCACCTACTTCACACGCTGTTTTGCTCATATGCGCATAACGTGTTGTGAATCTGTCATCATGTTTTATAAGAACATATAATCCGTAACTACTTGAAACCGTTTTGCATACTTCTACTACTGTTCCTGCGCAACTAGCGAAAATCGGTTCTCCCATATGTGCGCCGTAGTCATTACCAGTATGAACTGTTCCCCATCTATATCCAAATGGTGATGTAAGTGTACAGTTGTTTAGTGGTCTAACAAATGTAGGTGCTGGGAGCGTACCAATTCTAAGTACTGCTGCCACAGGCTCTCTCATTACCGTTTCATGAATAATATTTCTATTAATTTCATTACCATTCAAATAAGAAATATCTGCCGTAACATTTCTAAGTCCTGTTACACCTGGCTCAGCAACTTCTGTTTGTCCTTCGTACAAACGATTTGATTGAATATATGTTGGAGCTGCTTCATATTCCTCATCATATGTAGCTCTTTTTGTTATTACTACACCGATATTTCCATTGTTTTCTTGAGCTACTTTATTTATTGCTTCTTCGCCTTTAAATATTGACGCTCTGTCTGTGTAAATAGGCCTAATTTCTAATGCGCTTGAAAATCCTATGCTTGAATATTCATGAATATTAACGCTTGCCTCTGCATGGCTAACTTCATGCTCAAGCATATAATTTTTAATTGCTTCTTCTGCAGTAGCAGAGTCCGTTATTGTATATGTATATTCTGTAAACTGCTCGTTTTGACTCGAAATTATATTTACATCATATTCCTTATTTGGGTCAAATTGTCTTTCTAGATTTTCTAATATCTGGCGTGCTGTTTCTGCACTATCAACTGCGATTGAGAATGCGTTCGAGCTCAGCATAATTGCTTGTGTATAGTTATTATCTGTAAACTCTTTTATCTCTTGATATACGTTTTCTTCTAATGTATCGTAATCATCTGTCTCGCCAAATAGCCTACGATCTTTTTCTATGCTAAAGTTTGAATCTACATATACTATTGAGTTTGCTTCTGTACTAAGTTTTGCTCTTGCCTCTGCTAAGGCTTGCTCGGCTTTTTCTTTGCTATTTATTGTTCCAACAATTTTATTGCCGATCTTAACTGTATAGAAGTTTGCTTCGCTCGCAAATCCTCCTACCGAATTAAATATAAGCATCAAAACGAAGCTGCATACAAATGCTGCCGCTGCAAATGTCAATCTTGCTCTTTTGTGATACTTTGTTAATCGTCTCATAAATTTAGTTATGCTTGCGAGCAGAGCCGTGCAACTTTTTTTAGCGCATATTTAAAGCGTCTAAAAAAAGTTCGTACGGGATGCGAGCTCGTATATATTACAAAATCATTACGAGCCGTAATAATATTGTAACATTTTAGCAAATGAGCTTCGTTTTGTAAACCCTCTTATTTATAGAGTTCGCTTGTGCAATGTGCGCATCTAGTTGCATCTGCTGGGATTTCGCTCTTACAGAAAGGACAAATCTTTGTTGTAGGTGCGTCTTCTCCTTCGCTTTCTTTTTTAGCTTTTGTAATTTTTGCGCTTGCTTCTCTTAATGTGTTAAGTCCTTTAATAACTAAGAATAAAACAAATGCTACGATGACGAAGTTAATGATTGCCATAATAAATGCTCCGTATTTAACTTCTGCACCATTTAGCATAAATGATAAATTTGAAAAATCGCTTTTGAAAATTGATCCAAGTAATGGATTTAACATGCTATCAACTAATGCATTAACGATAGCTGTGAAAGCTCCGCCGACGATGATGCCGACTGCCATATCCATAACACTACCCTTGTTAATAAAGTCTCTAAACTCACTAAAAAATTTTTTCATGTTTCGACTCTCCTTTTTATACGTTTTTCTCTTTTGGTTTTTTCTTAAATATTTCAATGAAAACTTTCTTTTCATTTTTAAATTCTGATTTCTTAAATTCAACCGCCACCATAATTATTGCCGTTGAAATTGCTATTACGTCGGCGCATGGTTGTGCGTAAAGAATTCCTTCTACTCCCCAGAACAATGGGAAGATTATATATAAAGGTATAAGGTAAATAACCTGTCTTGTAAGTGAAAGAAATACACCTTTTCCTGGTTTTCCTATTGATGTAAAGAAGTTTGCGCTAAGTAATTGTATAAAGAATACAATTACAAGCATCATATAAATTCTAAAATAGTGTGAGCCAAACTCGAAATATAAATCTGAGCCTTTGCCGAAGCATGCTAAGATTTTATCTGGGATTGTTTGGAAAAGCGTAAAGGCTACGGCCGAAACTATAAAAGCATAAAGTCCAGCTCTATAATACGCTTCTTTAACTCTTCTAAAGTTTTTAGCTCCATAGTTAAAACTCCAAATAGGTTGGGTTCCTTGGGAAAGTCCGATAACCATTCCCATAAAGATTGATCCAACTTTATTAACGATTCCGGAACATGCGATTGGGATTTCTTCTCCGTAAATACTTTGTCCGCCATAAAGTTTAAGTTGGTTATTAAGGACGATTGTTACAACCATCATTGCCATTTGATTTAAGCAAGGAGCAAGTCCTAAGGTTGCATCTTTTCCTGCATACTTTCCTTTAAGCAAAAGATGTTTTAGTTCTAACTTGAAAGTTTTTGTGTGAAGCATAAACCATGCGCATAAAAGAGCCGCAATTATTTGTCCAATTATTGTTGCCCATGCTGCGCCTTTCATTCCCCATCCAAGGCCGATAATAAACCATGCATCTAATCCGATATTTATTACTGCTCCTAAAATGTTGCAGTACATAGGAATGTTTGGGCGACCGTCTGCTCTAAGCAAATGCGAAGCGCCGCATGAGAAAGTATAAAACGGAAATCCTAACGCAACAACTTTTGTATAGTCCATCGCGTACGGAAGAACTGTTTCAGGTGAGCCAAATAAAATCATTATTGGTTTTAAGAGAACTTCTGTAATGATTAAAAGTGCAATGCCGCATATAACGAGCATAGTTACAGCATTGCCAAAGAAGTATGGCGCTTTGTCTTTTTCTCCCGCGCCCATCTTTAGGTTAAATGCCGAAGCTCCACCAATACCAAACATAAGGCCTATCGCTACGCACGCATTAGTAAGCGGGTAAGCTATATTCGTCGCTGCATTTCCTAGTTCGCCAATTACGTTTCCAATAAATATTTGGTCAACTAAGTTATAGCAAGCCATAACAAGCATAGCTACGATACTAGGTATCGCAAACTTTGCTATCAACGAATTAACTGATGCTGTGCCTAACGGATTTTTCTTTTTTTGTTCTAATACTTCTTCCATTTTTTTACTTCTTTACTTTTATTGTGTACCACCTAGCGTCTATCGCGGCGGCAAGTTTTCCTTCTGAATAAAATTCTAATGCTCCTGTAACTTCGTTTTTCTTAAAGCCATCGCTTATGAATGTTTTTGAATTTGATTTAACTTCAACTATCGAAACATCCTCAAGAATAAACTCTAATTCCGAAACTAATTTTGAATAGCTAAGTTCTGGATAAGTAACAAGAATTTTTGATTCAAAACTTTTCTTAAATTCTTTTGCTTCTTTTCCAATAACTTTTTCTAATGCGTCAAAATTTAATACGTTTGCTAAATTAGCTCTTCTTAAGCGAAGTTTATATCCGCTCTTAGTCTTATCAATAGTAACTACAGCTGGATATTTTTCATTATAAATCTGGTTTATGAAAATTGGAAAGTCTGCTCTTAAAGTATCGCGGCTCGCATCAATTCCAATTTCATCTCTTATCTTTTCAAGTTCTTTTTCAACGTCGGCGCTTAGGCTCTCGTCCCCATAAAATCTTCTTGGTTTTCTTAACTTTAATGCATACTGGGCTTCTAGATAAAAACGATATTCATCTCTTTTGCCCATATCATAAATAAGTTTTTCTTTACAACTATTGCCCATAAGTATTGCATATTCTGCGAACTTATTATCGTAGCGCCCAGAGCAAAACTCTTCGAGCGAAGCCTTGTAGCCATCAGCAATCATAGAAAGTCCCATGTCCACATTCTTTTTTACTCCGCGTCCATGAATTAGCATATCGCCAGTTCTAAGAATTGCTTCTTCTATTCCATCTAGTGCGGCATATGAAAAATAAGAAAATGCTTTTTCATAGTCCGGCTCTTTGCCGTTTCCTTTTCCAAAATATTCGATAAAGCCCAAAGCCGTAGCAACATAAGGATCGCCTTGTTTTTCAAAAGCCTCTAGCAAATATTTTTTTGAAAGATCCCAGTTTTGTCTAAAGAGTGCTCCGCCTTCAAAATGCGAATAACCTAAAATCTTAGTTGCTTGCAAATCTCCTGCTGCATATAAATCTTTTACAAACTTTTTTATTAACGCCTTAGATTCTGGCGTAGCCTTTTTTATTTCATCAGGATTTTTATATGTGCTTAGCACATGTTTCATCTGACTTTTACTATAAATCCAAGCGCCTTGTGGCAAACCTTTGTTGTAGTTGTAGCTTTCTACTCTATCTACTATTTCAGAACAAACGCCAAAGTAAGCACTTTCTTCAAGCATTCCTTTTTCGGTTTCATTTATATCCCACTTAGGCTCGTTTTCGAATTTTACAAAATATTGCTCTTCGTCTTCCTTAAAACCAAATCTTTCTTCTAACTTCCAATAAAGTTTTTCTGTGATGTTAAACACAGTCGAGAAGATTTCTTTTTCGGTCTTAGGAAAATCATCAAATATTTTTTCATCATAAAGCTCGTCTAAATAAAGGTCTTCGTAAAAAACATTTAAGATAAGCCAAAACCATTTCTTAAAAGGTTCTAATGGTTCTTTATTCTTGTTAATATTTTTAATTGCGCATTTTATATCTTCTGCTTTCATCTTATATTTTTTCTCAGCCTTTATATTAAAAGGTGGAAAAACATCTGATGAAATTTCTTCGTAGGAGAGTTCTCCTCTAACTATTTTTTTAAGTTCAGCTTGGCTAATCTCATACGGTTTAATAACTTCTACGGCTTTGCTATCAAGGCTAAGCCATGTGCCATCTTCTAGCGCAACTACATAGTCATCATTAACTTTATGACTAGTAATTTTCCCTACGCTACCTTTATTCGCACCGTATTTAATTTTTACCCAACTACCTTTTTGCATTTAGTTATTAATATTAGATCTCTTACGAAGTCTAGAATCTAAAATACGTTTTCTAATTCTTAAATTTTCCGGTGTAACTTCTAAAAGTTCATCAGTATCTATAAAGTCTAGCGCTTGCTCAAGACTAAGTTTTTTAGGTGGAGTAAGCTTAAGAGCTTCATCCGCACTAGAAGATCTAGTATTTGTAAGATGCTTTGTCTTGCAAACGTTAACTTCGATATCATCAGTCTTAGCGTTCTCGCCTACAACCATACCAGCATAAACTTTTTCGCCTGGTCCAATAAAGAGTGCTCCTCTTTCTTGTGCGCCAAACAATCCATAAGTTACCGCCTCACCAGCTTCGAAAGCTATAAGTGAGCCTTGGTTTCTATAAGCAATATCGCCCTTATAAGGTTCATATCCCTCAAAAATTGTATTAATAATTCCTGTTCCCTTTGTACTAGTTAAGAACTTTCCATGGAAACCAATAAGTCCTCTAGCAGAAATGCTAAACTCTAATCTTGTGCTACCATCATTAAGCGTAGACATGTTTACTAAGTTTCCTTTTCTTTCAGCAAGCATACTAATTACTGTTCCTGAAAATTCTTCCGGCACATCTATAATAGCTGTTTCTATAGGCTCAAGACGTTTTCCGTTTTCATCTTTTTTGTAAATAACTTCCGCCTTGCTTACCGCAAACTCATATCCCTCGCGTCGCATGTTCTCGATTAAAACGGAAAGATGAAGTTCGCCTCTTCCAGAAACTTTGAATGTATCTGTATTATCTGTATCTTCAACTCTTAAGGAAACATCGGTGTTTAATTCCTTATAAAGTCTTTCTCTAATTTGACGCGATGTGCACCACTTACCTTCTTTGCCGGAAAGAGGGCTATCGTTAACAATAAAGTTCATAGCGATAGTTGGCTCAGAAATCTTTTGGAACGGAATTGCTTCTACTCCATCAACGCAAATAGTATCTCCGATTTGTAAATCAGCAATTCCTGAAAGCGCAACTATATGACCTACGCCAGCTTCCGCTACATCTTTTTTATCTAGGCCTTCAAACTCGTAGAGTTTTGTTATTTTAACCTTTTCATGTGTCGCCGGGTTATTCGCATTGATTCTAATTAACTCTTGGCCAACTGCAATAGAGCCGTTATCAACTTTGCCGACACCAATTCTTCCAACATATTCGTTGTAATCAATTGTTGGAATAAGAACCTGAGTTCCTTTTTCAGGGTCACCTTCAGGTGCAGGAATATTTTCAATTATGCATTCGAACAAAGGCTTTAAGTCTTTTTGCTCATCGCCTAAATCTTTCACAGCAAAGCCCTGCTTAGCAGAAGCGAAAATAATTGGTGCATCTAACTGTTTTTCCGAAGCATCTAAGTCCATCATAAGTTCTAAAACTTCATCGATAACTTTTTCTGGGCGCGCTTCCGGTCTATCAATTTTATTTATACAAACAATAACATCTAAATCTAATTCAAGGGCTTTCTTAAGAACGAACTTTGTTTGAGGCATAGTTCCTTCGAAAGCATCAACGAGTAAGATTACGCCATTAACCATCTTAAGCACACGCTCAACTTCTCCTCCGAAGTCCGCATGTCCCGGCGTATCTACGATATTGATTTTTACACCGCCGTACTCAATCGCTGTATTTTTAGAAAGAATTGTTATTCCTCTTTCTCTTTCTAAGTCGTTTGAGTCCATAACTCTCTCAACAACTTCCTGGCCTTCTCTAAATACTCCGCTTTGTGCGAGCATAGCATCAACCATAGTTGTTTTGCCGTGGTCAACATGGGCGATAATAGCAATATTTCTTATGTTTTCTTGTTTGATTTTCATTTTGTTTTTCCTTCGTGTCTATGTAAAAATGGTGAAATTCTTTTGTATAGAAAGAATGAAACGACAGAGTTAACAACTGCTTTTATCAAATTAAAAAGTAAGATAAAAGGCATAAGTCCTAAAATTTGTTTTACTGTTGTTCCCATAAAAATAGGTGTGATAATTAAGTTTGCAAAGAACATCAAAACTACCATAGCTCCGCAACCGCAAGCTAAACTTACTATCGCTCTCTTTTTAGTTTTGTGTCCTGCATAAATAATGCTTGATGTTAAAACAAGTGCGAGTGTAGAAATTATATGCATTATTATTCCATAAATTCCGCTAGCCGCACTTACAGTGAAGCCTTGAATAACTGCAGTAATTACAGTAAGAATTGCACCTGCAACAGGACCAAAGGCAAAGCCACCAATAAGAATTGGAATATCTGCCGGGTCGTATTCAAGAAATGACACCATCGGAAATATTGGAAAATGAATAATTAAAACTAGCACTATCGAAATAGCAACTAGCATAGCCATCTTCGCTAATTGTAACGCATTTGATTTATAATTCATTTAACACCTACTGTCTTCGTTGCAACTACATCAAATTCTGTGTCGCAAATATTTTTTATAATTACATCGCCTAATTTAACTGGCGCATTAAGAACTATTTTTTGAACTTCTTCTTGCGCCTTAAAAATCTTTTCTTTTGGAATAGCGCCGTTAGTTTTAACTGGGCATCTATTAATTTCTCCGCCCTTAACTTCTATAGTACTAGTAAGAACTCGTACAGGAGCTAATGCTTCGCTCTTTCCATATTCGGCTCCTCTTTCGCAACCGTTTCCAGTTACCTTAAAGCCGTTTTCTTCATCTACTTGAAGGTGGCATCCCGAAGGACAACAAATGCAAATTAACTCTGTCATCTTACGCCTCCTTTACTTCTTCAACGACAAGTTCTAATTCTTCTTTTGCGTTGCTTAACTGATCTTTTAAGATAACAACATTTTGCATCTCGCCAGGAGTTAAGAATTTTTTATGAAGCCTTGCTAATTCTTGTCCGTTTGATTTAATTACAATATCTGCTTTAGGAATAATCCTATTTACTCTAAAGAAAAGTTTAATTGTCTTATCAATATTTTCTTTGCGAATCTTTTGAGGAACGATATAAGTTGCGCCGCCACTAGCGATAGTATTTAACTTCTCTGAACTGCCTGCACCTTCTAATACAAACTTAGCTGCTGCCGCGCCAGCTCTTTCACTTTCATCGCTAACAAAGTCAACGAGGTCATGAACATGGCAAACGTTACCGCATGCAAAGATTCCTTCTTCACTAGTTTCCATATTTTCATAAACTACTGCGCCTTTAGTGCGTGGATCGATTTCGATTCCTGCGCTGCTAGTAAGTTCATTTTCTGGAATAAGTCCGCAGCTAAGAAGAAGTGTATCGCAATCGAAAATCATTTCAGTTCCAGAAATAGGTTTTCTATTTTGGTCTACTTCGCTGACAACTACCTGCTCTACTCTTTTTTCTCCACGAATTTCTGTAACTGTATGGCTAAGGTAAAGCGGAATATTATAATCGTTTAAGCATTGGACAATATTTCTATTAAGTCCGCTTGAATATGGCATAAGCTCGACGCATGCTAAAACTTTAGCACCTTCTAAGGTCATTCTTCTTGCCATAATAAGGCCGATATCTCCGCTTCCTAAAATAACAACCTTCTTGCCTGGTAAATACCCGTCGATGTTAACGTATCTTTGGGCTGCGCCAGCAGTGAAAACGCCAGCCGGTCTAGTACCAGCAATTACGACGCCACCTCTAGGACGCTCTCTACAACCCATAGCAAGGATTATTGATTTAGTCTCTTCAACTTTGTAGCCGCATTCCTTTCCTGTCATGTGTACAAAGTGCTTTTTATTTTCTTTATCAGATTCGATGCTCAAAACCATAGTTCCAAGTCTAATTTCGCAATCTGTATTTTTAACTTCTTCAATATAGCGAGCTGCATACTCCGGTCCTGTTAACTCTTCTTTAAAATGATGAAGGCCGAAACCGTTATGAATGCATTGGTTTAAGATTCCTCCTAACTCCCAATTACGCTCAACTATTAAAACTTTTTTAAGTCCGCCTTTATAAGCTGCGCTTGCGGCTGCTAGTCCCGCTGGACCGCCGCCAATTACTATTAAATCATACATGGAGTTTACCTCCTGATAAAATTTGAGTGCCATTTAATTCCTGTAAAACCTCGTCTGGGCTAACGCCTAATTTTTCTGCAATGATAGGAACTATCGTTGGTGAGCAAAATCCTCCTTGGCATCTTCCCATACCAGTGTTTGTTCTTCTTTTAATTCCATCTAAACTCTTTGGTGGAATAGGTGTGTCGAAAGTAGCTAAAATCTCGCCTTCTGTTACTGTCTCGCATCTGCAAACAATATGCGCATAGGCAGGATTTTCTTTTATTACTTCTTTCTTTTCTTCTTCGCTTAATTCCTTAAAACGAATTTTCTTTCTTGTATCAATAAAGTTAGTTTTCTTTTCCAGCGAAACATGTAACGCATCTTTTGCATCTTCAATAATCTTTGCAACATACTCGCCTATAGCCAGCGATGCTGAAAGGCCTGGAGAGCAAATTCCTGCTACATCGATAAAGCCTGTATGTTCGCCATTATCAAAAACTCCTTCGATAATAAAATCTTTAATATTTGTACGCGCTCTAACACCTGCAAAGTTTCTAATATTTAATCCGAAATTAATATTAGGAACTGACTTCATAGATTTTTCTACGACAAAGTTCAATCCATCGTTAGAAGTTTTTGTATCGTTTCCTTCTACCACCTTAGAGTCAGGACCAACTATTAAGTTGCCATGCACCGTAGGAGATACAAGTACTCCTTTTCCGTTTTTGTCCGGCGCCATAAAAATAGTTCGTGAAACTCTATTTCCTTCTTCTTTGTCCAAAAGGTAATACTCTCCACTTCTCGGACTCATTTCAAAGGAGTGTTTTGCTACCGTATCATGAACAACTTCTGCATTAATTCCAGAAGCATTAATTACTATCTTCGATTCAAATTTATCATTAATTTTCCAAACAGAATTTTCTTTTTCTATCTTAGAAGCTTCTGTATCTAGGAAAAGTTCTGCTCCGTTTTTTACTGCTGTTTCTGCGAGCGCTAGGCAAAATTCCCAAGGAGAAACTATTGCCGAGTTAGGCTCTAAGAGCGCCCACTTAACATCTTTCGAAAGATTAGGTTCTAAGTTTCTAGCACCCTCTCCATCTATTATTACTTGATTTTCAACCCCGTTTTCTTCGCCTTTTTTATAAAGTGTTTCTAGAGCTTTCTTTTGTTCATCGTTAAAGGCTACTACCATTGCCCCACATTGCTTATAAGGGATATCTAACTTTTTGCAAACTTCTTTAGCTAGATAAGAGCCTCTTACATTTAAATTTGCCATAAGCGAATTAGGCTCTGGATCAAATCCTGCATGAATAATTCCAGAGTTCGCTTTTGTTGCACCTGTGGAAACATCGTTTTCTTTTTCCAATATTGCAACTTTTAAATCATATTTAGAAAGTTCATATGCTACGGCTGCGCCAGATATTCCGCAACCAATTATTATTACGTCGTACATAATTAAGTCTACTTTTTTCAAAAAGTGACTGGCGCACTTTAAGTACGCCAGCCATCTTTGCTAATTAAATTTTTTACTGATAATAATTATCTTATTCATCTTCTTGTTCATCTGCATTTGTAGCTACATCAAGTTCTTCACCTTCGGCTGCTAAGGCTTCTTCTTGGGCAGCTAAGAGAGCTTCCTCTTCTGCTCTTGCTTTTGCTTCGAGAATCATATCGTCAGTATTAAGATGAACATTGCGGTAACGTTTCATACCTGTACCAGCAGGAATTAACTTACCAATGATAACGTTTTCTTTAAGGCCGATAAGTGGATCAACCTTACCGTTAATAGCAGCTTCAGTAAGAACTTTTGTTGTCTCCTGGAATGAAGCAGCACTAAGGAATGAGTTTGTTGCAAGTGATGCCTTAGTAATACCAAGGATGATTTGCTTTCCTTCTGCTGGAGTTTTGCCTTCTGCTACTAACTTCTTATTTACCTTATTAAATTCAATTAAGTTTACAGTTGTTCCTACTAAGAAATCAGAATCACCAGCTTCATCAATCTTAACTTTCTTAAGCATTTGTCTTACGATAACTTCGATATGCTTATCGTTAATTTCAACACCTTGAAGTCTGTAAACTCTTTGAACTTCTTTCATGATGTAATCTTGTACAGCTTTTACATCTTTAACTTTGATGATGTCGTGAGGGTTGATTGAACCTTCTGTAAGTTTTTCACCAACATCAACTTTAATCTTTTGGCCTTCTTGAATTCTCATTGTTGAGCCATAAGGGATAAGGTATGCTTTTTCTTTTCCGTCTGGAGCAGTAACAACGATTTCGCGTTTGTTCTTGTTCATACGAACTTCTGCAGTTCCAGCAAATTCAGAAATGATAGCAACACCCTTAGGTTTACGAGCTTCGAAAAGTTCCTCAACACGTGGAAGACCTTGAGTGATATCGTCTGCTGTAGCAACACCACCAGTATGGAATGTTCTCATCGTAAGCTGTGTACCAGGCTCACCGATTGATTGAGCTGCAATGATACCAACTGCTTCACCAACTTGAACTGCTTGGCCTGTTGCCATGTTAGCACCATAGCACTTAGAGCAAATACCTGTTTCGCTTTGGCATGTAAGTGCTGTACGAATCTTAACTTCTTTAGCACCACTCTTAATTACTGCATCGGCTCTGCTAGGTGTAATCATGTGGTTCTTAGCTACGATTACATTGCCTTTCTTATCGAGAATATCTTCTGCTGCATAGCGGCCTAAGATTCTGTCTCTTAAGTTTTCAATTTCTTCTTTTCCATCCATGAATGGGTAAACGCTCATGTATGGAACTTCTTCTTCACCTTCACAGCAATCAAGCTGGTTGATAATAAGTTCTTGAGCAACGTCAACAAGACGACGTGTAAGGTAACCTGAATCGGCTGTACGAAGAGCTGTATCAGATAAACCTTTACGAGCACCATGGGCAGAAATGAAGTATTCCAAAACGTCAAGACCTTCACGGAAGTTTGACTTGATAGGAAGTTCGATTGTACGACCTGTTGTATCAGCCATCAAACCACGCATACCAGCAAGCTGTTTAATCTGTTGGTCACTACCACGGGCACCAGAGTCAGCCATCATGTAAATGTTGTTGTATTTATCAAGAGTATTCATAAGAGCTGTTGTAACTTCTTTATCAGCTGCTTCCCATGTATCAACAACACTTTTGTAGCGTTCTTCTTCTGTTAAGTAGCCCATACGATAATCGGTTTGGATAAGTTCAACTTCTTCTTCGGCTTTCTTGATGATGTCAGCCTTTTCATCTGGAACAGTCATATCTGAAATAGATACTGTAAACGCTGCTTTTGTAGCGTACTTGTAACCCATAGACTTGATGTTATCAAGAACTTCTGCTGTTACAGTTGCGCCATGAATATTAATAACTTTTTCGAGGATCTTCTTTAATGTCTTCTTATCAACTAAGCTGTCGATTTCAAGTTTAAGGAAGTCTTCGTCTTTCTTTCTTTCAACAAAGCCAAGGTCTTGAGGAATAACTTCATTAAAGAGTAAACGTCCAAGTGATGTATCGATAGTACCATGTACTAATTTACCTTTAGCGTTCTTAGTTTCTACTCTAACCTTAATCTTGCTATGAAGAGTAATGATTTGGTTTTCATAAGCAAGAATAGCTTCGTTCATATTCTTAAATGTTTTGCCTTCGCCTGGCTCACCATCTCTTTGTTGTGTTAAGTAGTAAATACCTAAAACCATATCCTGTGAAGGAACAGCAACAGGTGCACCATCAGAAGGTTTAAGCAAGTTGTTAGGTGAAAGAAGAAGGAATCTACATTCAGCCTGTGCTTCTGCACTAAGTGGAAGGTGAGCAGCCATCTGGTCACCATCGAAGTCAGCGTTGTAAGCTGTACATACGAGTGGGTGAAGTCTAATAGCACGACCTTCAACTAAGATTGGCTCGAATGCTTGGATACCAAGTCTATGAAGCGTAGGAGCACGGTTTAACATAACTGGATGCTCGCTAATAACTTCTTCTAATACATCCCAAACTTCTGGTTGAAGTTTTTCAACCATCTTCTTAGCTTGCTTAATGTTGTTAGCTTTTTCATAATCACAAAGTTTCTTCATAACGAAAGGCTTGAAAAGTTCAACTGCCATTTCTTTAGGAAGACCACATTGATAAATCTTAAGTTCTGGACCAACAACGATAACTGAACGTCCTGAGTAGTCAACACGCTTACCAAGTAAGTTCTGACGGAAACGTCCTTGTTTACCTTTAAGCATGTCTGAAAGAGATTTAAGTGAACGGTTTCCAGGACCTGTAACAGGACGGCCTCTTCTACCGTTATCAATTAAAGCGTCAACAGCTTCCTGAAGCATTCTCTTTTCATTACGAACGATAATTTCAGGAGCGCCAAGCTCTAACAATCTCTTAAGACGATTGTTTCTGTTGATGATTCTTCTATAAAGGTCATTGAGGTCAGATGTTGCAAAACGTCCGCCATCAAGTTGAACCATAGGACGAAGATCTGGTGGAATTACAGGGATAACTTTAAGAATCATCCACTCTGGTTTGTTTCCACTAGCTCTGAAAGCTTCAACAACTTCTAATCTCTTAACGAGTTTAGCTTTCTTTTGTCCTGTTGCGCCTTCTAATTGAGCTCTTAAGTCTTCTGCTAAAACATCTAAATCTATTGCAGATAAGATTTCGTCGATAGCTTCTGCACCCATACCAACTCTAAGTGTTGAAGAAGCCTCGCCGTTACGCTCAAGTGCTTCCATGTATTGAGCTTCTGAAAGTACTTCTTTGTAATTTAAGTCTGTATCGCCTGGATCTAAGACGATATGATTTGCAAAGTATAAAACTTTCTCTAACGTCTTTGGTGAAAGGTCAAGGATAAGTCCCATTCTAGAAGGGATACCTTTGAAATACCAAATATGAGAAACTGGAGCTGCAAGTTCAATTGAACCCATGCGCTCACGTCTTACGCTTGCCTTAGTAACTTCAACGCCGCAACGATCACAGATGATTCCTTTATAACGAATCTTCTTATATTTACCGCAGTGGCATTCCCAGTCTTTTGCAGGTCCGAAAATCTTCTCGCAGAAGAGACCATCTTTTTCTGGTTTTAAAGTTCTATAGTTAATTGTTTCAGGTTTTGTAACCTCGCCATGTGACCACTCACGAATTTTTTCTGGAGAAGCCAGGCCGATTTTGATTTTATCGAATGTCATTTGTTCGTAAACATTTTTACTTAAATTTGCCATCTTCATCCCCTCCTATTCTTCGTCTTCATCTGCGTAGTCAGCTACGTAGTCTTCTGAATCTTCAAGTTCTCCAGTTAAATCATTAAACTCTTGAACTGAGAAACCATGTCTAGTTACCTCTTCTTTTGCCTTACCTCCATTGAAGTTAGAAAGTATTGCATTGAAGTTTGTCTCGCCGTAATCAACTGACTCTAAAAGTTTGATTTCTGTATCATCTTCATTAAGTACTTTGATGTCAAGTGCAAGACTTTGAAGTTCTTTAACAAGTACCTTGAAGGATTCAGGTGTTCCTGCTTCAGGAATGTTCTCGCCCTTGATGATTGCTTCGTATGTCTTAACACGTCCAACAACATCATCAGATTTAACTGTTAAGATTTCTTGGAGTGTGTAAGAAGCACCATAAGCCTCAAGTGCCCAAACTTCCATTTCACCGAAACGTTGTCCACCGAACTGAGCTTTACCACCGAGTGGTTGCTGAGTAACGAGTGAGTAAGGTCCTGTACTTCTTGCGTGGATCTTATCATCAACTAAGTGGTGAAGTTTAAGGTAATGCATATGTCCGATTGTAACTGGCGCATCAAAGTATTCACCTGTACGTCCGTCACGAAGTCTAACCTTACCATCACGATTGATTGGAACTCCCTTCCACTCTTCTCTGTGGTCTAAGTTCTTCTCTAAGTATTTGATGATTTCTGGGTCTACGCTCTTTTCATATTTCTTCTTGAATTTTTCCCAATCGCCGTTAACGTAATCGTTTGCCATATCAAGAGTATCCATGATATCAAACTCGTTAGCGCCATCGAATACAGGTGTTGCAATGTTAAAGCCGAGTGCTTTAGCTGCAAGTGAAAGGTGAGTTTCAAGTACCTGTCCGATATTCATACGAGAAGGAACACCAAGTGGGTTAAGTACGATATCTAATGGGCGTCCGTTTGGAAGGAATGGCATATCTTCTATAGGAAGTACACGAGATACAACACCTTTGTTACCATGACGGCCGGCCATTTTATCACCAACACTAATCTTTCTCTTTTGTGCTATGTAAACACGTACTGTTTGATTTACGCCTGGGCTAAGTTCGTCGCCAGCTTCTCTAGTAAATACTTTTGCGTCAACGACGATTCCGTACGCACCATGAGGAACCTTAAGAGATGTATCTCTAACTTCTCTAGCTTTCTCACCAAAGATTGCACGAAGGAGTCTCTCTTCTGGTGTAAGTTCTGTTTCTCCCTTAGGAGTAACTTTACCTACTAAGATGTCGCCTGCATGAACCTCTGCACCGATGCGAACGATTCCGCGTTCATCTAAATCTTTGAGTGCTTCCTCGCCTACGCCAGGAACGTCTCTAGTAATTTCTTCTGGTCCGAGTTTAGTATCACGTGCTTCTGTTTCATATCTTTCAATATGAATTGATGTGTAAACATCATCACGTACTAATCTCTCGCTGATAAGTACAGCATCCTCGTAGTTGTAACCTTCCCATGTCATGAAACCAATAAGTGGGTTCTTGCCAAGGGCAATTTCACCATTGGATGTTGATGCACCATCTGCGATAACCTGACCTTCTTCAACTCTTTCGCCTTTATCAACGATTGGTCTTTGGTTGTAGCAGTTAGACTGGTTACTTCTTGCAAACTTAATAAGTCTGTATGTTTCTAAAACGCCGTCATCTTCTCTGATTCCGATTTCGTTTGATGTTACTCTTTCAACAATGCCGCCTTTTCTAGCAAGCACGCAAACGCCTGAGTCTTTTGCTGCCTTAACTTCCATACCTGTACCAATTACTGGTGCGTCTGTTGTTAAAAGTGGCACTGCCTGACGCTGCATGTTAGAACCCATAAGAGCACGGTTAGCATCATCATTCTCAAGGAAAGGAATCATTGATGTAGCAACTGAAAATACCATCTTAGGAGAAACGTCCATAAGGTCGATGTTTCTCTTTTTGAACTGTGATGTTTCCTCTTTCATACGACCAGAAACATTTTCATTAACAAAATGTCCCTTTTCGTCTAATGGCTCATTAGCCTGAGCAACAATATAGTTATCTTCTTCATCTGCTGTAAGATAAACTACTTCATCAGTTACAACTGGATTTTCAGGATCCTTTTTATCTACTTTACGATATGGTGCTTCGATGAAGCCATATTCGTTAATTCTTGCATATGTTGCAAGAGAGTTAATAAGACCGATGTTAGGACCTTCAGGTGTCTCTACTGGACACATTCTTCCATAATGTGAGTAGTGAACGTCACGGACCTCGAATCCGGCTCTATCTCTTGAAAGACCGCCAGGACCAAGTGCTGAAAGACGTCTCTTATGTGTTAACTCACCAAGTGGGTTATTCTGATCCATAAACTGTGAAAGCTGAGAACTTCCGAAGAATTCCTTAACTGCTGCAGTTACCGGTTTAATATTAATAAGTGACTGTGGTGAAATGTTTTCAGTATCCTGTGACTGCATTCTTTCACGAACAACTCTTTCCATTCTTGAAAGACCAATTCTGTACTGATTCTGTAAAAGTTCACCAACTGCTCTAATACGTCTATTTCCAAGGTGATCGATATCATCTACATTACCAATGCCATATTCAAGGTCTAAGCAGTAGTTAATAGAAGCTATAATGTCTTCTTTTGTGATATGTTTTGGAATAAGACCTGGTTTTTTATTGTCATAAATGTTATCAGCAAGACATTTGTGAATTGCTTCTTTAATGTCTTCTTCTGTATCATTATTCTCTAAAATATCGGCAAGTGTAGGGTAATATACTGTCTCTGTAACTCCAAGACTTCTTAAAGTTTCATCATCGAATCCAACATATTCTTTGATGTCTACCATAAGGTTTGAAATTACTTTTACATTTTTTTCTTCTGTTTTAACCCAAACAAAAGGAACTGCAGCATTCTGAATAGTTTCAGCAAGTTCTGCATTAACAATAGTACCTGCTTCTGCGATTACTTCGCCTGTAGTCATATCGATTACATCTTCAGCAAGCTCTTTTGATTTGAGTCTGTTTTTATATGCTAATTTCTTATTGAATTTGTAACGTCCAACCTTTGCAAGATCGTATCTTCTTGCATCGAAGAACATACTGGCAATAAGACTTTCAGCACTTTCTACCTGAAGTGGCTCACCTGGACGAATCTTCTTATATAATTCAAGAAGACCATCTTCGTAGCTTCCTTCTGGATGTTTTTCATTTTTTGATGCGTCTTTTGTAAAGCTTGCTACAATCTTTGGCTCTTCACCGAATAATTCGATAATCTCTGAGTCTGTACCATAGCCTAAAGCTCTAACTAATACTGTAACTGGAACCTTTCTGGTTCTGTCTACACGTACATAAAATACATCGTTTGAATCTGTTTCATATTCTAACCATGCACCTCTGTTAGGAATTACAGTTGAAGAATAAAGCTTCTTTCCTAATTTGTCGTGTGCTTCACCAAAATAAATACCAGGTGATCTAACTAACTGGCTAACGATTACACGTTCCGCACCGTTAATTACAAATGTACCTGTCGCTGTCATAAGTGGCAAATCACCCATGAAAATGGTATCAGTTACCATTTGTCCGTCTTCCTTGTTGATAAGTCTGACATCCACATTAAGCGGAGCAGCGTAAGTAGCATCTCGCTCTTTACACTCTTCAATAGAATACTTGACTTTGTCTTCATCTAATTTAAAGCCCGAAAACTCTAAGCTTAAATGATTACTGTAGTCTTCGATCGGAGATATGTCATTAAAAACTTCCATAAGGCCTTCGTCTAAAAACCACTGATAAGAATTCTTCTGAATTTCTATCAAATTTGGCATATCAAGAACCTCTTTTTGTCTTGCAAAACTCATTCTCATGCCTTTGCCTGTTTTTAATGGACGTATTCTGTTTTTCTCCATTTGACATTTCACCCCTTGCCTGTGTTATAGTCGCTTGTATTGCAGTGTTTATCTAGGTTTAAGAACTGTCGATTAGTCGCAAAGCACCACAATAGTGCACCGTATATTGTATCACAAGAGTTTTGTAAAAGTCAATGGTTTTTTAGAGAAGATTTGAAAAATATTTTCGCGTTCTAGTTGTCGAAGCTTCGCGGTAGTTTGACAGTTGAATAAAGAAAAAATCGTTGCAGGTCTTGAAAAGCCTGTATTTTTTTGTCAAATTTTATTCATTTTTATGTGGCGATATATGGCGATATGTGATATAATAAGTATATCGGAGGTGCGCCATGA
>JAZRXA010000071.1:0-2006 GCA_045599965.1 Lachnospiraceae bacterium
GTCAAGGTTTTTCTTTAATTTACATAAAAAAGCGCCTTATAAGCGCTTTTTTTATGTTTCTCTATTTTGATGTTCCAAATTTGCCTTTCCAATTATCTTACACGCTTCGTTAAGCACTCCCACTTTTCAAAAAAGACTTCCGGTAGTTTGACAGTTGAATAAAGAAAAAATCGTTGCAGGTCTTGAAAAGCCTGTATTTTTTTGTCAAATTTTATTCATTTTTATGTGGCGATATATGGCGATATGTGATATAATAAGTATATCGGAGGTGCGCCATGAAAGTCAGTATTTCTAAATCAAAAAACACTACTATCTATTACTTGAGTAAATCAGTAAGAGTAGGAAATAAAACTACAACAAAAACCATTGAAAAAATAGGTACATACGAAGAAATAAAAAAGATTTGCGGAGATATGGATCCTTTGGATTGGGCCAAAGAATACGCAGCAAAGCGTACAGCTGAGGAAAAGGCTCATAAACAGGATATCGTTATGAGATACTCATCCTCAGCTTTGATTGATAAAAATGTCCGTCGCTCCTGCAATGCTGGATATCTTTTTCTTCAGGATATCTACTATTCTCTCGGACTTGATAAGATATGCGATTCAATTTCTGATAAATATAAATTCGATTATGACTTAAATGACATTCTTTCTATGCTTGTTTATTCAAGGATTATTTCTCCTGGTTCTAAGTTATCTTCGTTGGAAAGTGCACAGAGATTCCTTGAACAGCCAAGATGTGCATTACACCAGGTGTACAGAGCTCTTGAGGTTATAGCAAAAGAGAATGATTTCTTTCAAGCAAAGCTATATAAGAATTCCCAGAATCTAATCAATCGCAACAAAGAAGTTCTCTATTACGACTGCACAAACTACTATTTTGAGATTGAAGATGAAGATGATTTCAGAAAGTATGGTATATCTAAAGAACACAGACCTAATCCTATTGTTCAAATGGGTATGTTTATGGATGCAGATGGTATTCCCCTTGCGTTCTCTGTTTTTGATGGCAATCAAAACGAGCAACCTTCCATGTCGCCTCTTGAACAAAAGATTATCAAAGATTTTGATGCCTCTGACTTCATCGTATGCACTGATGCTGGTCTTTCTTCAACTACCAACAGAAAATTCAACAGCATCCAGGGCAGAGGCTTTGTTACTACGCAATCCATCAAAAAACTCAAAAGGTTCTTACAGGATTTCTGTCTTGACGACGATGGATGGTATCTTCCTGGAAGCAACAAAAAATATAAGCTCAGTGAGTTAGATGAGGAAGCTGATTTTGACAAAGTTTTCTATAAAGACAGATGGATTAATGAGGACAATCTTGAACAGCATCTCATCGTCTCTTACTCAATCAAATATCGCAATTATCAAAGGACAATTAGAGAACGTCAGATAGAAAGAGCGAAGAAATTCGTAGACTCACCATCTAAACTTGCCAAAAGCAAATCTAATGATCCTAAAAGATTTATTGAACAAGGTCACTGTACTCCTGATGGAGAAGTTGCAAGCAAAACTATCACTTCATTAAATCAGGAAAAGATAGACAACGAAGCTAAGTATGATGGACTGTACGCTGTTTGCACTAATCTCGAGTATGATATATCAAGTATTATCAAAATCAATCAGAAAAGATGGGAAATTGAAGAATGCTTCAGAATCATGAAAACAGAGTTTAAGGCAAGACCGGTATATCTATCTCGAAAAGACAGAATTACCGCTCACTTTACTACATGCTTCACTGCTCTTGTCATTTACAGAATTCTTGAACAGAAACTTAAAGGAAAATACACCTGTGAAGAAATCATAGATACTATTCGCTCGATGGATATGCTGATCGCACCTGGTGAAGGCTATATCCCAAGCTACACACGTACAGATATCACTGATGCTCTTCATGATGCTTTTGATTTCAGAACTGACTATCAGATAACTTCTCAGAAAAATATGAGAAAAATTTTGAATCAAACCAAAAAGAAGTAAATATTACCACATACTTTT
>JAZRXA010000072.1:0-16408 GCA_045599965.1 Lachnospiraceae bacterium
ATTTTAATAGTATTTTTTTAATTTTTTGAAAGCGCGTATCTAACAAGGTTGATTTAAATTCAATGAAAATTTTTTGTTTTGTTTTTTGTGAGATAGAAAAATTAGAGATAATATTTTTGAACTGCCTAAAGGCTAATCGAACATCTTTTTCGGATTTTACCATTAAGGACGCCACGATATAATACTCGTCATTTTCTGTTTCATCAACATATAAAATCATATGGTTGAAATCTTTCTATATAACTTTTTTCTTTTTTTATTGGAATCAATAAAAGAACTTTTAGAATTTACAGAACATCTTTATTGACCAAATTCATAATACAACAAAATCAAAACCAATTCAATGTTTACATTTTAAGATTTTTTACAAAATCAGAAGAAAAGTCCTACTTCTGAACGCGATTTGCACTTTAATGGGGTATTGTCTCCGATTTAGATTATCACCTCGCAAAAAATTTAAACATCCTTACGAGTAGATGCTAAATCACATGAATCGTAAGGATGTATTTTTATGTCAAAAATTAGGAGAAAGGCCTGTTGCCACGAGTAACGCAGCGTTACTCATAGTTGATGTTAAATAGAATATTTATTCTTTAACATATACATATGAGTAATAAAAGTTATCTTATGTTGAGTCTCGGTAACCGCATAAAAGCGGCAAGGGAGAAAACAGGCATCACTCAAGAAGAACTCGCTGAAAATGTGGGGATATCAAGGGCAGCAGTGGCAAGGTATGAGTCCGGAGAAATTGAGCCGAAGATCAAAAATCTTGTTGCGATTGCAACGCGACTAAATGTCACCACCGACTATCTGCTTGGACTAGAAATTCAGCCAAAAGATCCACTCACGAAAGACTTATCCGAAGAAGCAATAAAAGCGCTAGAAGTCTTCATCAGCGAGGTAACCAAAAATAAGAAAAAGGAGAGTTAGACATGAAAAGGAAAATTGTAAGAGTTGTGACCGCGATATTGGTAGTTGCTATGGCGGTGGCTATGGTAGGATGCGGAAAGAAAAATATGAAGGTAAAAAAAGAAGACACAGGCTCTAAATCAAAAGGAAAATTCAGTGCAACGATCGAGGAGACAGTAATCACCGATGAAGCAGGAGTGAAAATTACGGCGACTGACCTTTCATATACAGACTATTCAGTAGACCTAGAACTCTTAATAGAAAACAATACCGATAGGAATCTACAATTTCACGCAGGAACCTTGGCTAATACTACAAATTCTATAAATGGATATATGGTAGAGCAAGGATATATTGGAGAAGATGTGGCAGCAGGAATGAGCGCCACAACAACAGCAAGCTTCGACATAGATACGCTTTTAATGTATGGAATAGAAGATATTGCAGATATAACAATGGGAATAGATATTCAAGATGAAAATTATGATGACTATCTTCCACTCGTACAAAAAACAATCAAAACATCTATAGCAGGCAAGTATGATTATAAAAAAGATACATTTATGGAAGCAATGGATAATGAGATATATACAAAGTTAGCTGGAGCGACAATAGATAGCGCAACCAAAGAAGAACTCTTCGACACTCAAGGAATAAAATCTTTATGCACATATGCGATTACAAATAAAGAAGGAACACAAGGGTTACTTTTCGAAGTAGTAAACAATTCCGGCAAGGACCAGTATGCATCAATCAAAAACGTTGAATTAAATGGAATATTAGTTGAAGAGGGAACATGGAGCAATCAGTTTATTAATGATGGCAAAAGAGCAGTGTTATATATTGACACAAGCAGGATTATGGACGCTGATATGAAAACACAGTATGGAATAGACACATTCTCTAAAATCGCATTCGTTCTAGGCGTACATGATAAAAATTATCGACAAATAGGAGATTCAAAAGTTGAACTTGTATTTGGAAGTGAGAAAAAAGTAGACGAATCCGGCGAAGTGGTTTATCAGGCAAATGACTTAAAAATCATATCAAAAGGCATAAGCAAAGATGAATATGATAATCTCCATCTTTTGTTCCTTGCTCAAAACACAGGAAACAAGGAATTAAGCATCTATGATTCATCAGATGTCTATATTCAAAAGAAGAAGGCGGGAAATCTATTTTTGACAGAAACAGTCGTGCCAGGAGCAACCACTATGATTGATGTAGAAGTTTCAAAATACGATTATCAAGATGTAGTAAAAGATATTGGGGACATAAAAGAAATTTCAATGCAAATCGAAATCAGAGACGAGCACTACAATAAAATCGACACCCCAACCCTCGAAATCAAAATCAAATAATAAAAGTTTAGATTGGTCATGTATCGCACAAGGCCGGGCGTAAGCCCGGCCTTGGTTAAATAACAGATAATAAAATTTGAAGATAAAAGCGCACATATCGCTTGCAATTGAAAGGAAATTGTGTAGAATGGAGATATAAAAAGGAGCTACCGATAGACGGTTGCCCAGGGTATTTTATTTAAAATAACCGTGATCGGCGGTTATTTTTTTATGAGTGAAAATACTAATACTAATATTGTAAGAACAATAATTAATGTTTCGTAAGTCGTCATACGCATCCCTCCCTTCGCAATGAAGTCAGAGGGTATGCACCCTCTGCGAGGAGGGCAACCGCCTACCGAATATGGTAGCTCCTATGTAAAGGCACAAATGCGCCTAAACACCAAATTTTCTCATCGCTTTTTAATCGGAATCAATAAAAGAACTTTTAGAATTTTTAGAACATCTTTATTGACTGAATCCATAGTATAACAAAATCAAAATCAATTCAATGTTTACATTTAAAATTTCATATTTAGCCACCACTAGTCCATGAAGTTGTAAGAAGGGTCATGCTTCGACAAGTTTTTTTCATTTAAAAAAGAAATAATTGTTACCAATAGTAACATAGTGTTACGTTGGGGTTGCTGTAAAGAGGATATATTATTTGATATATTAAAAATAATAAAAGATTGAATGACAATATAGTTATTAGATATAATTATATAATAAACACATAAGTGGAGGGACATTATGGAAAATGATTTAATTGTTCAAGAACAAGAAAATGATGATGTAATTATTCCAGATTTAGAAAACACTGATTTGATGGAAAACAAAAACAAGGTTGAAATTCAGGACGCGTCTAAACATATAGTTATTCCAAATGGGATAAACATTGACGAAATTTTTGAAAAAGTGTTAAAAGTACCAGGGGTTAGGATTGATAGAAATGCTTTTCTGAAAATACTTTTTGCTAAGCTATCTAAAGAAGATATAAATAGAATACTTGAGGTTGGGCCAATCGAAGCAGGGGTATCTAGAGAGGATTTAAAAAGAATTGCGAAAAGATTAGTTGGAGAGAGAACTGCCTTATCAACGGGCGCATCTTTCTTAGCTGGGATGCCAGGAGGAGTAGCAATTGCAGCAACAATTCCAGCAGATCTTGCACAGTATTTTATTATAAGTTTTTGGTTAGCACAGGAATTAGCTTATTTATATGGACAACCAGATATATGGGATGAAGGATTAGAAAATCAAGAAGAAGTAAAAATACAAATGATGTTATACTGCGGCGCAATGCTAGGAGCACAGGGAGCAACGGCAGCAGTTAGAGTTTTGTCATCGGCTATTGCAAAACAAGCTATGAAAAAATTACCAGGGATGGCTTTGACAAAAACTATGATTTATCCATTGGTAAAGGGTGTAGCAAAAGTAGTTGGAGCTAAAATGACAAAAGAGGTTTTTGCTAAAGGAGTTTCACAAGTAATACCAGTTGTTGGTGGAGTTGTTTCTGGCGGTATAACGTTGGCGTCTATGTTACCAATGGGTTTGAAACTTGCCGATACATTGGACAAGGCTAATTTTGATTATTCAAAAGATGAAATAAATCAAGATTTGGAAACAATTAAAGATGTTGGAGAAAATCATGTTGATCAAGAAATAAAAGTACAAGTAGATGATATTGTCGGTAAATTAAAAGAAAAAATTGAAAAAGGCAAAGAAAAAGATTGGGCAAGTGAATTTAATAAAATAAAAGAAAAAATTAAGATTAAGCCAGAAAAAGACTGGATGGAAGAATTAAAGAAAGCAAAGGAACTTTTAGATGCTGGAATATTAAGCGAAGAAGAGTTCACCATCTTAAAAACAAAATTACTTGAAAAATTATAAATAAAGAACTTTGAAGACTAATGGATAACGATTATAAAATGCTTACAGCAGAAGAAAAGAAAAAGAAGCTCTACGATAATCAAGTAGAGCTTCTAAATATATTTCTCAAAAAACATGCAATCACGCAGGCGCAATACGATAAGAGCTATCATGATTTGACAGTCAAAATGGGAATGGACAAATAATTAATTACTTTCTTGTTTATACCCATTTTGAATAGCATATTCTAGTGTTATAAGTCCATCTTTTAATTGCTTTTCAAGTAATTCTTGACGGCCTTCTTCGCGGCCTTTTTCTTCAGCTCGTCTTTCTTTCATTTGTACAATCTCTTCAAAAGTCATATACGCCGCCTCCCATTCTTCGTTCATACGGTTTGTTACAACCTCTTGCTCCAACCTGTGAACAAAATTGTTTTCTTCCCCAGTAGGAATACCAGTTTTAATATATTCAAAGAAACTTTTTAATTCTTCAGAAATATCATTTCCTTTGTAACAACAGTTTACTAAAACTACATGACTACCGTCATTTAGTGTAATGCTAGAATCGTCCTTGCATCTATACTCATAGTAATATACAGGTAAGTCTTTTTCAATAGGGAGTTTCTCATTGCATATGAATATTACATAACTTTCTGCAAGATTTTTATATGGCTCGTCTTTTCTTAATTGATGCGCGTCCAACATCCTATGATAATATCTACTTCTTTTTGGAAGATCCTCATCTTGCTCGACTTGCATATCAATATCATAATGCGTATTAGATTCATCTTTGACATACACATCAAACCTAACGCCATGAGAGTTGTAGCCTGTCTTAATTGATTTTTCAGTGTCGACCATTTCAATTCGATCTATTGGAACATTCAAGATAAGTTCCAATAATTCCTTACACAACTCGTAATTGTTGTAAAGCGTGTTAGAAAACATAAAGTTGTCTGTGAAGGGTAATTCTTTGTATTTAGTTGTCATAATATAACCTTTCCGGCAGAGCGGTTTAGATTAACGCTAAAGAAACGCTGGCTCGTCCTGTCTAATAAAAATAATTTGAAATTTGTGGCAGAAACTGCCAGATTTGAGCGAGTCGCTCACTGCACGAATGTGCTTTATTAATATACGACAATTTTGTTGTGGTTGCAAGTGGAGGGGAAGTCGACTTTTCGTGTTGAGGTGGAGCGGATGTCTGGGTTTTGAAGAAAATTTTGATTTTTAGGGGAGCTCTGCTTCGATTTTGCCAAACGGGCACGTAAAAATCTTTATAATTGTCGAAAAATTTCGTCATGCGCCTCAAAAATATGTGGTATAATATTCGTATGGAAAACGATAGTAAATTAAGACTGCTATATATAGCAAAGATACTCTTTGAGAGGACCGATGAGGACAATATGCTCACCGGTAATGAAATTATGCAAATTTTAGAGACGGAGTATGGTATAAGTTCGCACCGCCAAACAATCCCGGCGGACATAGACACGCTTAAGATCTTCGGGCTCGACATCGAGGTAATAAGATCAATAAATAATTACTACCATATAGTCTCAAGAGTGTTCGACACGGCGGAAGTAAAGCTACTTATGGACGCGGTCTCGTCGAGCAAGTTCATCTCAGAAAAGAAGAGCAAAGAGCTAATAGCAAAGCTAAGTAGCTTAGCAAGCGATAAAAAGGCCGACGAGCTAAAAAGGTTTATCGAAGTCGAAGGCCGAATAAAGGCCAACAACGAAAAGCTCTTCTTAATAGTCGATACGATCAATACGGCGATAAGCACAAACAGGAAAGTAGCCTTTAAGTATTTCCGATACGGAAGCGACGTAAACGAATATACCTTTAGCCCATACCGCCTAGTATGGAACGGCGATTATTATTACATGCTCGGCTGGTCAGACAAGCATGAAGACATTGCGACATTTCGAATCGATCGAATAAAGAGCACACCGGAAATATTGGGTGAGAAGGCACATCCTATGCCGAAGGGCTTTAACCTCAATAAGCATATAAATACGATGTTCCACATGTATAGCAGCGAGCGAGAGAGCGTGACCATGCTTTGCGACAACAAAACGATGGACGCAATCGTCGATAAGTTCGGCGCCAAGGTAAAGCCAGAAAAGAAAGACGAAGGCCACTTTAACGTCACCGTCGAGGTCGCCGTAAACCATGTGTTCTACAGCTGGGTATTCGGCTTTGGCGGGTTAGTAAAAATCACCGCCCCAACGAAAGTAAAGAACGGGTATAAGGCGATGCTTGAAAGCGCCGCGAGGAGTATGAAGTAGAAGGAGAAGACGATGAAGAAAAAAGAAGATTCAAATCGATTTGGTGTAATGGATGATACTGAAATGGTAGAAGAATTAAAAGAATTCCTTGAGAGAAGCCAAATCTTAGATGAACAGGCAAAAACAGATAAAGGTTTAAGCTACAATCCGCTCCCGGAGAAAGGGGGATACATAGAACCACCCGATTATTTCTCAGAGGAGACAAGAAAGAAATATAAGCTGGGAGAGTATGCGGAGGGAAAATAAATGTCCAAAAATAATACTGATTTTTTTAAAGAGAAAAATAGTTGGTCTGAGATTAAAGACAATTTATTAGGCGGGTATCTTCCTCAATATTTCCAAAAAGTTTTAAAAACTGGCAAGCCAATTTTTTATGTTGATTGTTTTGCAGGAAAAGGAAAATTTGAAGATGGAAAAAATGGTTCTCCATTAATTGCTATTGAAATTAGAGAAAAAGCATTAAGCCGTAGTACTATTAGCGATAAAGAAGGCGCATTAAATACCTGTTTTATTGACGTTAATTATGCTAATGATTTAAAAAATAATATTGAAAATGTTAATTATTCTTATGGAATACCACAAATAATTTCTGGAAAATATGAAGAAAAAATTACTGAAATCCTTCGCGAACATTCTAGAGAAAATGTATTTTTATATATTGATCCATATGGAATTAAGTCTTTAGAAAGTTATTTGTTTGATTCATTTGATAATATGGGATTCAATACTTTTGAAATGTTGATTAATTTCAACTCATTTGGATTTTTAAGAGATGCTTGCCGTGTTATGAAAGTTAATTATCAACAGGATGATGCTTTTCAAGACTTGGATGAATTAGTTGAGTTTGATCCTACAGTATTTGATTCTAGTCAGAAGTCAATAAATTTGCTTACTTCAATTGCAGGAGGAGAATATTGGAAAGGTATAGTGAAGGATTTTAAAGAGAATAAAATTAATGGTTATCAAGCTGAAAGAAGGCTATCTCTAGAATATAAACAAAGATTGAAAAAGAAAAATAAATATGTTCTTGATATGCCAATAAGACTTAAACCTAATCAACATCCAAAGTATAGAATGATACATGTTAGCAATCATGAAGATGGATGTTTTCTTATGGCTCAGAATATGCAAAATCGAAGTGATGAATTGTATATTAATATTCAGCAAGGAGGACAATTATCAATATTTGATATTTACAAAGGAATTAATGTGCCGACAAGAACAACAGAGGGTGATTATATTACTCAAAATGAAATAAAACAAAAGATTATTGAAGCACTTAATAATTATAACGAAGATATAAGACTAACAAAATTCATATCAAATTTTGTTAATGAGAATGGAATACTTTGTTCGTTTAAGATTATACATGAATTATTAGAAGAGTTAAACAAAGAAGGCGTTATTAGAATAATACGTTATCCTGAATTAACTGGAGTAAAGAAGACCCCATCAAAATTTTGGGAAGAAAAAAAGGGACAAATAGTAATAATCAGGAAACTATAATTATGAAGCAGGTAAGAGGATATATAACAAGACAAACAATGCTTTATAAAACGGGTGTTGAATATGGTGATTATACAATGAACCATGTTCTAGGTTGTGCGCATGGATGCAAATTTCCTTGTTATGCGTATCTTCAAAAGAAACGATTTGGCCAGATAAAAGATTATAATGAATGGATTCAACCGTATTTGGTATCTAATACATTAGAGCTGCTTGACAAGGAAATTCCACGACTAAAAGACAAAATATCATCAGTACAACTTTGTTTTTCTACTGACCCGTTTATGTATGGATATGATGAGATAAAGAAAATGAGTATTGCTTCGATAAAAAAGTTGAATGAAGCAGATATAAAATGTACAGTGTTGACTAAGGGGATTCTTCCAATGGAATTAAGTAAATTGAAAAAAATAAATGAATATGGAATCACCCTAGTATCTTTGGATAAAGAATTTAGAAGTAAAATGGAACCTGGAACAGCGCCATATTCAAAAAGAATCACATCCTTAGAAAAAATGCATGAGAAAGGTTATAAAACATGGGTGAGTATTGAACCGTATCCAACACCAAATATAGTTAATCAAAAGCTTGAAGATGTTTTGAAAGAAATAGAATTTGTCGATAAAATTATTTTTGGGAGAACAAACTATAGCAAAGAAGTTTCATCTTATCTGAATTATAAGGAATTCTACAATGAGTGTGCATCACAAATCATTGATTTTTGTAAAAAAAATAAAAAAGATTATCATATAAAACATGGAACTATAACAAAATGATATAATTATTATGATAAAATACAGTATTTAATGCTGTGAAATTATTATCAAAAGCATATAGATAAAAAGAAAAATTAATAAAACAAATGAGAAAGTTATGTTAAAAGCGTCAAATATTTTATTTGACGCTTTTAACATATAGAGATATAATTTTCATATATATTAAGGAGAAAAATCATGAAAGCAAATTATGATAAATTATTAAAATTATTAATAGATAAGAAGATGTCAAAAACAGATTTGCGAATATGCGCAAAAATTAGTAGTAGTACACTAGCAAAAATTGGAAAACAGGAAATTGTAAGTGCTGATGTTTTGTCAAAAATATGCAATGTATTACAATGCGATGTTGACGATATCATGGAATTAGTAAAGGACGAGAATGAAGAATATATTGTTAAAGACTGTCCTAATAAGTTAAAAGTGGTTTCTTTATTTTCCGGAGCAGGAGGGATGGATCTTGGATTTGTTAAAGCAGGGTTTAATATAATTTGGGCAAATGATTTTTTTGAAGATGCCGTAAATTCGTATAGAAAGAATATTGGAAAACATATGATACATGGAGACATTACACAAATTTCAAGTAATGATATTCCAGATGGAGCAGATGTAATTATAGGAGGATTTCCTTGCCAAGGTTTTTCAGTAGCAAATACAAAAAGATCAATGGAAGATAAAAGAAACTTCCTATATAAAGAAATGCTTAGGATAATAAAAGATAAAAAACCAAAATTTTTTGTTGCAGAAAATGTAAAAGGTCTTCTTTCCATGGATAAAGGGAAAGTTATAGAAATGATAAAATCAGATTTTGAAAATTTAGGATATCATGTAGATGCACGTGTGCTGAATGCCGCAGAATATGGAGTTCCTCAAGCTCGTGAAAGAGTTGTAATTATTGGAAATAATATAGGAGTTGAAAATCCTTATCCTAAGATTACGCATTATATAGAAGGAACTACAAAAAATATCCAAGGTCTTAAACCTGCGTTTACAACAGAACAAGCAATTGGATTTTTAGCAAATAAAAAAATTACAAAGAATCATTTTTCTATTAGCCGTGAAGAATTAGAAAAACATATAAAAAAGACAAATATTACTGACATTAAAGGATTTTTTGAAATTATAGGAGTTAGTCCTAAATGCGAAAAAATAGTTATTTCTAATCATGAAGCAGCAGAAAATGTTGCTGATACATTTTGGGGAAGGAAATATGAAGTTAATCAGCATGATATATGTGATTATCTAAGATATTGGAGAGATAAAGCAGGATGGACAACAAACAAAGTTGACGAACATTTTGGTTATTCTTATACGGCGGGACATTGGTTCAGAAAAGATAATAATTCTGGAAGCATACCTAAACCAGAGGATTGGTGGGAATTAAAAAAAATGTTTAATTTTGATAATAAATATGATCAAGCCGTTACCACATTGGTTGAAAAGGAAATAAAATTTGAACAATCACTTCGTATTACAAATTGGGATAGACCAAGCGATACGATAACAGCAACAAGCCCAGAAATACATATTAATAAAATGAGAAGGTTGAGCGCAAGAGAGTGTGCAATATTACAATCATTTCCGATGGAATATGAATTTACAGGTAGCTTAAACAAAATGTATACCCAAATTGGTAATGCGGTTCCTGTAAAACTTGCAACAAAAATAGCGAAGGGCATTAGTAAAACACTTAAAGAATACAATAAAAATTATAAAAATGATTAATCTATTAAAATAAAAAAAGATGACCTAAGTCATCTTTTTTATTCTTCGGTATATGAATCAAAATTTTCTAAATAAAAGCTAAGCTTGTTTTTTACCCAATCAGACATTTGAGGATTTTTATGTATAATACGAACTCTTTTTTTATTGCCGTCTAGTAGTTCAAATGTGGGGATTTTACTGAAATTAAATCTTGTTTTTCCAGGATTTTTGCCTGCTCGTAGTGGTCGATTTTGATAATGTTCTTCTAGACGTCCGTTAGGCATACACATTATTGATACTAATTCAGGCAGTAAGGTCAAACTATTATTTAAAAGGCATACAAAGTAAGTAAGTGCAATTTTTTTATCCCCATTACGTTTAGTATAATAATAAGGAATATTAGGAGCATATAAATCAATACGCTCGTTGGCTTTTCCTTCGTTAATAATTATATTTCCACGATATGAGTTTTGATTTTCTCCTATGAAAATGCTGTTGGTGAAGTCTCCAATATTATCATTGGTGTTTCCCTTATTGTTTTTTTTCGTTCCTTCATTTGTGGTTACAGACTTTAAGTCAATATGAATATATGCGTCATCAACCTCAAAAAATAAATCAGAACTGACAGGACTTGAATTTGGGCGTCCTGCAATTTTACCATTTAATAAAGCGTATATTATTCGTTCACAACCCACATCAAATTCCGAGATTCCTCCGTTTTCTGTGCCATATCTTCCATCCCAATCAGCTCGAATATCTTTCATTGTTTCAATTCCTGATACAATTTCGTCCTCGCAAAATTTTAAGAAATACCAATATTTCATTAGATATTTGTGCTCAAGCTTTTCTATTTCTTCCAAAGAAATATTAGAGTTATCAAATGACATAATATCCCCCCTTTTTTTGAAATTATAACAAATGAAAAATGCAATGTAAGCAATTATGTAATCTGGGAAAACTCTAGCTTATTAGATTATTATAATTGCAATTCTACTTCGTTGAGAATTATTGTGTAAGTGGATGCATATAACGTAGTAGATAAATGTAATTTTCAAAAGCCAGTATAAAACAATTGAAAAAAATATAAAAACAAGCAAATATAAATCTATTGACAAATATATTTACAATGTATAGAATAATAAAAAAAGAGGAGAAAAGCCTTATGAAAGAAATAGAGAGAATGCAAAAAAACTTATTACTTATTAGAAGAACTGTTGGATGGACAGCTGAAGAATTTGGTGATCGTATAGGAGTAACTAGACAAACAATTAATAATATTGAATCAGGAAGAAATAACCTTACGAAGACACAATATATTGCAATGCGTAGTGTTCTTGACGCAGAAATTACTTCCCACAAAGAAGAGACAGAAATGTTAAAACTTTTTTTAGACGTCTTTGTTGATAATCCGGATAAATACAAAAAAGAAGTTAGAGATAAGTTGTTAAATCAGGCAAATATGGTTACACCTTCTATTTTGGCTCATACGTCAACACGCAAGGATGTTTCTGAAACTATAATAGCGTTAGCAACGGGAATGGGAATAGTAATTTCTGCGATTTTAGTAGGTTCAAGCTCGTGGATAGCAAAAATACTTCTCAAGAAGAAAGACTGATGTAAAAATACTATAGTAGACAAAACTGTATGTAGTTGATTGAAAAGGAGAATTTTATTGAAAAAAGATTTTAGAGAGTTATTGAAAAATATTGATGTAATTATGTTAGATACTTGTTTTGCTATGAGAGACGAGTTTCCGAATTTTATTGAAAGTATAGAAGTTGATCTGCTGTCTTATGATAAAAAAATAAAAGTAAAAAGTGTTGTAATGGCTGAACTTTGTCGCAAGATGGGTTCCAATGATGAATTGGTTAGAAAAAGAGCCACAAATGCGGTAAGTACAATTGGGTTAAGACGCAATATTTTTGTTGTGGATGAAGAACGTGTTGATGCAGAAGCTATTCGTAAAGCTTTTGCTGATGCAGAATTTATTTCTGATTTTAGTACTAATAGAATTAGATATAAAATTGCTTTGTTAACAAACGATCAAAAACTAAGTAATGATATAAATAAATTAAATGAACTAGAAAGTTGTAACGGAAAAGATATAAAGGTATTCTATTTGAACAATGTTGGTGAAATAGAAGAATCAAAATATGATGTAGAACAAAACGAAAATATTTCAAAGATGACAGACAAAACCTTTGAAAAAGAAAAAGAAGTATTTCCAAAAGAAATTAAGTATATGTTATATGGCACGGTTTCATTTGTTGCAGGCGTATTAACAGCAAAATATGGTAGAAAGTTTGCAGAGACAATAGTTAGAGCATTTGCGTAGAGAGGAGAAAAGTATATGAACAATATAACAACAAATGAATATGGAAATTTCATAACAGAAGTTGCGAAATCTTCCAATATAAATATCGGGATGCAACAATGGCCAGCAGCAGTAGCAGTCTTGGGAGTGTGTTTGGCTTGGGTTACAGTTGAATGGATTCATCATTTAGACAAACAACAAAAAGCATCATAGGGGACGCAGGGATACGTCATGTATCCTCCATAACTGCATCCCCTACGATGCCCTTAGAGGTAAAATATCACAAATAAAAACAAAAAATGTCACTTTCAAAGTGACATTTTTATATTAAAATTATATTGGTTGGTGGATTAAAGAGTTTTTTCTTTAAACTCGTAAAGAAGAGCATTTACATCTCCAATGTCATAAAGTTTTGTATCAAAGCAGTATCTTATTATGACATCACGTTGAATAGCCGTTGAGAGAGTGTAACCAAGTTTTTCTAACATTTCATCAGCTCCGGAAGCACTAAGCTCTAAACCTAACGCAAGCAAAATAGCAGTATCTTTTGATGGTTTATAATTCAAATCATTTCTAATTTTTGCAAAAGTTCTGCGATCAACATAAACCTTATTGTATAGTTCCGCATCGGTCATACTTTTTTCATCTAAATGTTTAAACAATAAGTCTCTATATGTTTCGGCTTCACGTCTTTTACGAATGTTTTCAAGTTCATCAGGAGTAAGAGGAGTAAGTACACGTGAAAATTTAGGCTCATCAGATTGCGTTTTTGGAGCATAGTCGAATGTCAGGCTCCAAGCAGACATACCAGACTTTGCATCCGCTATATATTTTTTTATTATTTCAATTTTAGATGTAAGTTCAGGAGTGCTTATTGAATTGATAGGTGCTTTAGTTTTTTTCTTAAAAAGAAACATGTATTTTACCTCTTCAATATTTTTTCTTATAGTATCACATGACTAATATGAAAATCTATAACAATGAAAAAATGTCGCTTTGAAAGAGACAAAATTCCAAATAAAAAAATATATAATGTCAAAGTATTCAGTCTCTCCTGTTATAATTTCCAGAGTCGAGTTCTGGACATTCACTGATAGGCAGGCTAATAGAATGTAGGCCTCTTGGGATTTACCCAAGTAGGGCCTGCGTTATTTTAGAAAATAGTGAGGAAATTAGTATGATAATTCTTGATTTATTAGCGACGTTTATTATTCATCCGTTACCATTGATTATTTATAGATTTGCAATAAAGAAGGAACCAATACCACCCCAAAAAGCACTAATAATAGTTATTGTTGATGGTGTAATTGTATTTGCTATATGGATTGCGCTTATATTGTTATTAGGAACTATTTCTGCTTTATCTGTAACACCAATATTCTTTTGGGCAATCATATGTAAAATAATTTTATCAAAAGGGTATGTTGCACCAGAGGAGAAAGAAAATACACAAAACGAAAAAAATATTGAGCAATAAAAATGTCGTTTTGAAAGCGACCAAATAGAAAAGTATTTAAATATGATAAAAAACTAGAGAAGCAAGCTCGGTTTCGGCCGTAAGATTCAGGGTAGATAATTCTGCATTGGATACTTGCGTAATAGTTTTTTTATAAGTTGCTAACGCCTGCAGGCAATTGGAGCCAGTGCCACGTTAGCAATCAAAGGGAAGCACTGGTACCAGAGTGTAAGCCTATGGCCCGCTCAAGGACAACAGTGCTTTCCATAATTTATAGAGCTACTCCTAGTGGTGT
The DNA here is from genome assembly GCA_045599965.1 of Lachnospiraceae bacterium. Classification (GTDB taxonomy): domain Bacteria; phylum Bacillota; class Clostridia; order Lachnospirales; family Lachnospiraceae; genus RGIG5612. The sequence continues at coordinate 14,457 of JAZRXA010000072.1, forward strand.
GAACAATTGCAGTCCATTTCTCGCTTGGAGTTAAAGCGATATATTTAAGGATATCTTTCTGCGGGAGGCCACTTTCTGATGAAGGGCGAATGCCTTTTGCGAGGATGTTCTTAAATAAAGGAGAGAAAAATTTCTCCCATCGATCCGGCTAGTTTGCAATATCTTAGTGGCTGTTGTATATTAGTAGAGCACATTCGTGCATTTGGGCACATGCCCATCATCGGCAGTATCTGCCACAATTTCAATTTAATTATTTTTTATAGGCAGGGCTGTGGATTTTTTGCATTTGAAACTTCTCCTGCGATGACTTATAAAATTAAGGAGAATAATAAATGACACACAAAAACGGGCAAAATAAAAGCACATCTTTTTCAAATGATTTAAAAAATGAATTAAATACTTTAACATCAATAAAATTTCAAGAAGAAGGGCATACTCTAAAAGAAATTAAAGTATTTAAGGAATATCTTGAATCGGCAGATGAAAAGTTAAAAGATTTTTATATCAAAGCAAAAAGTGAAATAAAAGGTAAATATAGTTTGAATGATATTAAAGATAATATTGCCGATGAAATTCTTAAAATAAATGGAAAGGATGTGCATGGTTTTAAGGCAATTATCGAAGCAAGACAGGCCAACCATATTTATATTGATCATGGTGAAAAAGGAAAAACGGATCATTCAATGAGTAACGAATATGATGTGGCACGTTTACAGTTTGTCATAGATAATTATGATGAAATAAGTGATGCAGGACATACAGATGCATATTGGGAACCAAAGAATAATGGAAAAAATAGACAAGCCAGCACAATTGCTTTTTCTAAAAAAATAGATGGTATATATTATGTTGTAATAGCAACTCCAATAACTAAAGCAAAAGAATTAGCAGTTGTGACAGCATATATTTCTAATAAAAAAAGATGTCATACAGCTCCCGAATGTTAAAAACCTTCTGGTTTACGTCCGAAAACGATTCTGTATACATCTTCTAGACAAAATGTATCATAAAAAAGAGCAAACATCAAGAAAAATAAAATGATATCGCACTTGTAAAATCGTACGAAGCATGTAAAATATAGATATGAGGAGTTACCGATAGACGGTTAGCCAAAGTAAGTTAAAAAGTAACTATTCCTGGCTAGGGGCGGTTACTTTTTTTATTATGCTTATAACGATAAGTATTACTGTAAAAACAATAATAAGTAATTCATAATCACTCATAATACCACCTCCTTTCTAAACAAATAGAAATGATGGTGGCTAACCGCCTACCGAATATGGTAGCTCTTATGTAAAGGCATAAAGATGCCTAAACACCAAATTTTCTCATCGCTTTTTAATCGGAATCAATAAAAGAACTTTTAGAATTTACAGAACATCTTTATTGACTGAATCCATAGTACAACAAAATCAAAACCAATTCAATGTTTACATTTTTTATTTTCATGCTTTGGCTCGCACTAATCCGCAAAATCGGATGGTAAGTCCAACTTTTGTATAAAAGTGGATGTTAACCCCCGTCTCAGACGAAGAAAAACGATTTTCACTAGACATACCATCCGTTTTAGTGTACAAACTAGACTTTCCATCCACTTTCACGTAAACACTTGCAACAAAAAGAAAATTGTGTAGAATAGAGATATAAAAAAGAGCTACCGATAGACGGTCGCCCAAGATATTTTCTTAAAAATAACCGGGACTGGCGGTTATTTTTTTATGAGTGAAAATACTAATATTAATATTGTAAGAACAATAATTAAGATCGTGAAAAATTCAAACCTCCTTACGAGTAGATGCTAAATCACATGAATCGTAAGGAGGTATTTTTATGTCAAAAATCAGAAGAAAGGCCTGCTGTAATTGTCGAAAAATACCAACAATCAAGGCAAAATAAAAATTGTGAGTGAATTTGAGTTTTAGTATAATTACAATATCACAAAAAATAAATGA
>JAZRXA010000073.1:0-11709 GCA_045599965.1 Lachnospiraceae bacterium
AATTTATCGGCACGGCTGTACTTGTAGTTTTTGGTTGTGGCACAGCGATGACAGTTGGTTGTGACTCTGCAAACGGCTGTGGCTACATCCTTACAGCTTTGGCATTCGGATTAGTAATTGTTGGAATGGCTTATTCAATCGGAAATGTTTCTGGTTGCCACATCAACCCAGCAGTTTCAATCGGATGTCTCGTTGCCGGCAAAATTAGTGTAAAAGATTTCTTTGGCTACATAATTTCACAGTTCCTTGGTGGAATCGTTGGCGCACTTATCCTTAAAGGAATTTTTGGCTGGGCAGGTCTCGAAGACCAAACTGGTGCACTCGGCTCGAACGGCCTTGCAAACGGCAACATTGGAGCTAGCCTCGTGATTGAAATTATCCTTACATTTGTTTTCGTTCTTGTTATACTCGGCGTTACAAGCAAAGAAAATTTCGGTTCAGTTGCTGGCCTCGTAATTGGTTTCACATTAACACTTATCCATATTTTCGGCATCGGCCTTACAGGAACATCTGTTAACCCAGCTCGTTCTTTAGGACCAGCTTTAATCGCAGGCGGCGACGCACTTAGCTGTGTATGGGTATTCATTGTTGCTCCACTCGTTGGTGGCGTTTTAGCAGCTCTCGTTTACAAAGCAGTGCTTAAAGCTAAAGAAGCAAAATAATTAGTGCGCAATTGAATACTAATTAAGAATCATTTATAATATCGCGGTAGGCTTTTATAGCCTACCGCGGTTTCTTTTGGTCATGTACCGGCCGCAATATAGTTGGAGACGTATCGAAGTGGTCATAACGAGCCGCACTCGAAATGCGGTTGTCGGGCAACCGGCACGTGGGTTCGAATCCCACCGTCTCCGTCACGAAGAAAGAACGACCCGGTGGGTCGTTCTTTTTTCGTGCTAGATTCAAAGGTGGGATTCGAACAAGGAGTTTACAAGCTCGAAAGAGCGAAGTAAACGACGCGGCCTGAAAGGCACGAAGTGCCGGCGGGAATCCCACCGTCTCCATCAAATAAGGTAGTAGATTTTGATAGAAAGTCTACTACCTTTTTTCTTTCAAAAAATGGACGGCGATTTCTTGCTATGTTAGGACTTGCACCCTTGTGCTACAATGGGAATAGCGAGATAAATTTTAATTTCTATAATAAATGGAGATATGATGAGATTAGCATACAAAATGGAATATATGCATCCTACAAAAGCAGATACTACTGTTGAATTAACTAAGTATACATCCAAATATCAGGAAGCATATAAGAAAGTATATAACGAGGGATATCATAAAATGAGAGAGGCTTTAGAGATAAAGCCATACGACTTTATTCAAGATAATTCATTTTTTGAAGATGGTATGGATGATGTTTTTCTTCTTTTAGAACAAAATGATATAGTTGGAACTGTTGCATTAAAAAAAGATGAGATAGATGATTTGATAGTTAATAGTAAGTATCAAGGTAAAGGATACGGGAAACAAATCTTGCTTTGGGCAATAAAGAACATACAAACAAAAACACCGATTTTGCATGTAGCAGGATGGAATGAAAAGGCAATTGCCTTATATAAAAATGTAGGTTTTGAGATTGTTGAAACTATTGAAATATGAAAGAAAATTTCAAATCTATTACTGCCAGTTTCTGAATTTCTTAGCGATAACAAATTATAGTTTTATCTCTTAAGGCTGGACGATTTTTGCTGTAAAAACACCTTGCAACCATCCCCATTGATTTGCAACCGAAGGTGCCCGTTTGCAACCGCGCCACCTCATTTGCAACCATAGGAAGAAATTCTATCAATATTTGATTTACTTTCCACGAAGAAAGAACGACCCGGTGGGTCGTTCTTTTTTCGTGCAAAGTTCAAAGGTGGGATTCGAACAAGGAGATTACGAGCTCGAAAGAGCGAAGTAAACGACGCGGCCAGAAAGGCACGAAGTGCCGGCGGGAATCCCACCGTCTCCGTAAAAACAGGAGCCCATGAAGGAGCCTGTTTTTGCATGCATCGAAATATTTGCATCAGCTAAGTGGATTTTTCCGCCAAATTCGATTTTTTTAATATGGCGGAAACTTTTCGCCATTTTATTTCCGCCAATATATGTTTTTGCCATTTTGGCGGAAACTTTCTTGGTCAAGGAAGCTTCGAGTGTTTTTTTAGTCAAGGAAGATGCGAGAGCTTTTTATTTTCACGGCAAAATATTTCGAGAAAATAAAAATAATTGAATAATTCGAAATAGAACATTATAATAGAAACTACAAATGTTGGAGGGTTATTTATATGAAATTAATAGAAAGACCTAGATATTTAGAACAATTAAAAAATGTACAGGGTGTGCCAGATATAAAGGTAATTACTGGAATTAGAAGATGCGGAAAATCAAATTTGATGGAAGCATTTATTGAATACATCAGAAATACAGACGATAATGCAAATATTATTTATGTGGATTTTACGGATTTGAATTTTGAAGAACTAACTGACTATCACAAATTAAATGATTATGTAAAAGATTCGTATGTAGAATCTAAGAAAAATTATCTTTTCATAGATGAGATACAGACATGTGAAGGCTTCGAAAAGACTTTAAATAGCCTTCATTCGTCTGGACAATACGATATTTATGTAACGTGTTCGAATGCATTTTTGCTTAGTAGTGATTTAGCAACATTATTTACAGGAAGAACATTTAGCATTGAGGTATTTCCTTTTTCGCTTAAGGAATATATGGAATACTATGAATTTACAGATGAGTATGAAGCATATACACAGTATCGAAAAATAGGTGGAATGGCTGGTTCCTATTTATATACAGATGATAATAGTCGAGCTTCCTATGTAAATGATGTTTTTGAAACGCTCGTAATTCGAGATATTGTACAAAAATTTAAAATTAGAAATGCACCACTTTTGGAAAAAATAGTAGATTATTTGATGGATAACATTTCCAATGTCGTTTCGGCTAATAAAATGGCCCATACTTTGGAATCAAATAAAATCAAAACAAATGATAAAACGGTAGGAGCTTATATAGGATACCTTTGTAATGCTTTCGGATTCTATCGTATAAGAAGATATGATATTCGCGGAAAAAAATATTTATCTTCTAATGATAAATATTATCTAGCGGATCCTAGCTTTAGAAGTGCAAGACTTGGTAATAAGAATCCGGATTTCGGAAGAATCTCAGAGAACATAGTAGCGATTGAATTATTGCGAAGAGGTTACGAAGTATATGCAGGAGTACTGTATAAAAAAGAAATTGATTTTGTTGCAATAAAACGTGATGAAAAAATTTATATTCAAGTTTCAGAATATATTGATAATCCGGAAACATTTGAAAGAGAGTATACTCCTTTATTAGCCATAAAAGATGCATATACCAAAATGATTATTGCAAGAACGCATCAGGAGAACTATCAGTATGAGGGAATTCAAATAGTGGATATTGCAAAGTGGTTGATATCGGATTAGTGACATGCCTCAGATAAAGAGTTGTTCAACACACTAGAGGTGGCTCATTCTCCTTTCTTGGATTTTTTGGTTTTTGTTGTGGTTTTTTAAAAAACTGCTCGAAAAAACCTTGATAATTAAACATTCTTTGAAGGTGGGTATTTTTCGAATCCCACCCTCTCCGTGATTTTGAAACAGGAGCCTACGAAGGCTCCTGTTTTTCTTTTCGCAACGTTTTGTACTTTTAAGGCATTCTTTTGCGAAATCTCAACTAATTTTCGCAGCAAAATAAGCAAATAAGTATATTCGCTGCGAAGCATGACCATCTTTCGCAACAAATCAAATGAAAAGTAGAAAATGTTGCGAAATATGTAACGGATTTCGCAACATTAAGAGCATTTATTTTATTTTGGTGCGAATTAAGAAAAAAATTTTGCTAATCGAATGCAAGGAAAATGCGAGTGCTCCTTCTTTTTTCGCGCCCACCCTCTTTATAAATTGTCCGTCTATCATCATTGTTGACAGCAAAAAAAAATAGGCCTATAATCATGGCAAAGATAAAGGAACTGACATAACAGTCAGCCCTGTGAGTATTAAATGATCGTTCGATTATTCATTACGTAAGGGAGCGATCATTTTTTATGTAAAAATTTAGCTAGAGCAAGCCCAAAGCCAACGCATCCGATGATAAGGCTTAATAGAGAAATAAGACTATTAATCGTCAGCATATACATATCACCTCCTTCCTTTTACAAAATAAAAGAATTGAGGGCTGACCGCATTTCTGTATGCCAGTTCCGTATGTAAAGACGCAATGCGCCAATACATCTATGTTTTCGTTTTTAAATCAATGAGAAATTTTTAAGAACTTTTAGAACAAAAGAATATTTCATTGACATTTTCCATGTTACTTCAAAAACAAACAGTTTTCAATAATATATTTCATATAGTTGAATGTTGTTGGTTCGAACAAGGAAGATGCGAGTGCGTGAGCACGAAGCGGCTGACGCGGCGTGAAAGGGGACGAAGTCCCCGACGCAAATCCCACCCTCAAAAAAACAATTGATATTTACACGATTGCGTGTTAATATTACAGCGTACAATAAGGAGGCAAAAGAATGTCTTTAATTTCTGTTAGTGAATATGCAAAGATTCATGGAAAAGATACGGGTAATGTTAGACGAATGTTAATAAGTGGTAGATTAACAGGATATAAAATTGGAAATCAGTGGGTGCTTGATGAAGAAACTCCATATCCTAAAGATAATAGAATTAAATCAGGTAAGTATAAAGTTTATTCTTTTCCAGAATTAGTCAATATAATAAGGCCAATCTTAAAAAAATATAATGCTGAAAGCGCAACACTTTTTGGATCATATGCACGTAATGAAGCAACATGCTCTTCGGATATTGATTTGGTAGTTATAGGTGGAAAAAACTTTGACTCAACAGATATATTTAGTATTGCTGATGAGTTATATGAAGCTTCAGGAAAGTCTGTGGATGTTTATGAGCAAAGTGAAATTTCTAAAAAGTCAGATTTATTTAAGGCAATTAAGAAAGAAGGCGTTGCTATAGCATGAATTATACAAATGAACAACGAATAGAAAAAATAAAAAGCATAGCGAAATTCCGTGGGCGAAAATATCTGGATTAAGACACAGACTGGTCCATGACTATGATGATACCAATTGGGATATAGTAAATGACATTATCTTTGCTATTATTCCAGAATTCAAGAAACAAATAGACATGTTATAATTACGGATGCGGTGCATGCTCCTTTCTATAGATTTAAAGTCGCAATTTGCAATTTGCGATTTTATAAATAAGGCCTTGTATTCGTGAATACTTTCCTGTATATTTTTATTCAAGCACATTCGTGCAGTGAGCCATTCGCTCAAATCTGGCAGTTTCTGCCAATTTTCAAAAACTTAGTAACAAAATTAAAATACTTGACGATATAGGATAAATCCTATACATTATAAAGGAGTAATGAATGAAATTTGAAGTTCTGTCGGATTTATAAAGAAAACGCAAAAGACACCAATATCGCAGATAGATATAGCAAAGAAATATAGAAAGGATTATCTTAAAAGAAAGGAAAGCGAGAAAAAATGAGTAATAGATTTGAAGATTTTTTAAGTGAGCAATTGCGAGATCCAGAATTTAGAGAAAAGTATGAAGCTCTTCAACCGGAACATGCTATTATTCAGGCATTTATTGATGCAAGAAAGCAATCAGGACTTACTCAAAAGGAGCTTTCTAAAAGAACAGGAATTGCTCAAGGCGATATTAGCAAGATAGAAAAAGGAAATGCCAACCCTTCTCTGAAAACATTAAGACGTTTAGCGGAAGGAATGAATATGAAATTAAAAATAGAATTTTTGCAAACAAGAGATACGATTTCATCTATGGATAAATAATAAAATTTCACGCAGGCGCAGGGGCGGGCCTGCTCAAATCCCTTCCATATGCTGGCATTTTTGTTTCAATAGTTTTAGTAATGTTATATAATTAATAAGATTACTAAATAAGGAGAAACCGATGTCTAGAGAATATTGGAAACCAGGAAATATGCTTTATCCATTACCCGCAGTAATGGTAAGCTGCCAAAGGCCGAAAGAAAAGCCAAACATAATCACAATAGGATGGACAGGAACAATCTGCTCTGACCCACCTATGCTATACATCTCAATAAGACCAGATAGATATTCACACGACATAATAGAAGAAACGGGTGAGTTCGTAGTTAATCTTGTTAACAAAGAACTTACATGGGCGACAGATTATTGTGGCGTAAAATCAGGCCGCGACGTTGATAAGTTCAAAGAAATGAATCTTACACCAATCGCCTCGAAGACGGTAAGCGCGCCATCAATAAAAGAAAGCCCAGTTTGCATAGAATGCAAAGTTGCGGACATAAAAAGACTTGGCAGCCACGACATGTACATAGCAAATGTAACAGCTGTCTCAATCGAAAACGAGTACATGAACGAGGACGGCAAGTTTGAACTAAACGAGTTAGGCCTTATGGCATATTCGCACGGCGAGTATTTTGAACTAGGGCAAAAGCTTGGCAAGTTTGGCTATAGCGTTAAGAAAAAATAGCGGGACATGCTCCGGAAGAAATAAACACTATGATGCAAGTTAGACCTGGAAACAAAAACGACATAGAAGAAATTGGGTGCATTTACGAAATCGCAAAAGATTTTATGAAAGCAACCGATAATCCAACGCAGTGGCGTCCAAACTATCCGCTGGCAATAGACTTCGAAGAAGATATAAAAAATGAAATCGCTTATGTCATAGAAGACGAGAAAAAAGTTGTCGGCAGTTTTGCGTTTATTATCGGAGAAGATCCTACATACCTAAATATTGAGGATGGTGAATGGACCAACGATTCAGAGTATGGTACAATTCATAGACTTGCATCCTTGCCGGAAGCGAAAGGTGCGTTCGATACATGTCTTGAATTTTGTCTTAGTAAAATAAAACATCTACGCGCCGACACTCACAAAGACAACAAGATAATGCTTCACTTATTAGAAAGCCGTGGCTTTGTAAGGTGCGGAATTATCACGGTAATAAATAACACAAAACGAGAAGCTTACGAGCTTACAAAAAAGGAGAATTAAAATGGCACAAAATCCAATAGTAACAATTGAAATGGAAAACGGCGATGTAATGAAGGCAGAACTTTATCCTGAAATCGCGCCGGAGACAGTAAATAATTTTGTTAGCCTTATAAATAAAGGTTTTTATGACGGGCTTACTTTTCACCGTATAATTGCTGGATTTATGATTCAAGGTGGAGACCCTGTTGGCACAGGCATCGGAGGCCCAGGATATAGAATTAAAGGTGAATTTTCTGGCAATGGCGTTGAAAATAATTTGAAACATGAAAAGGGTGTTCTCTCTATGGCTAGAGCAGCTCATCCAGATTCAGCTGGTTCACAATTTTTTATTATGCATGATACGGCCGCTTATCTTGATGGCCAGTATGCAGCTTTTGGTAAGTTGCTAGAAGGCGAAGACGCGCTAGATAAAATCGCAACAACTCCAACTTTTATTGGAGATCGTCCATGCGAAAAGCAAGTCATGAAAAAAGTAACAGTTGAAACATTCGGAACGGATTATCCAGAACCTAACAAGATAGAAGAATAAGTTGAAAAATTGGCAATCTTTTAAAATTGGATTATTGAACGGTATCCCAATAGGCGTAGCTTATTTGGCGGTTTCTTTTTCGTTTGGTCTTATGGCTATGCAGGCAGGCCTTAGCACAGGTCAGTCTGTAATCATGTCGCTTACTAATGTTACCAGCGCTGGCCAAATTGCAGCAGTTGGTATAATTACGTCAGGCGGAACTTATATCGAACTTGCGCTCAATCAATTAATAATAAATATGCGATATGCGCTGATGGGATTTTCATTGTCGCAAAAACTCGATGAGAAAAGCCCGCGCTTCCACAGATTCTTTATGGCATTTGGTCTAACCGATGAAATTTTCGCAGTTAGTTCCACAAAATTCGGAAAGGTAACACCAGCATATATTTATGGAGCAATGTTAACTGCGATTCCTCCGTGGGTAATAGGAACTTTGCTCGGATGCGTTGCAGGACAAATCTTGCCAGACTTCATAATTTCCGCATTGGGAATTTCGATGTATGCAATGCTTATTTCGGTAATCATTACACCGGCAAAACATAACAAAACTCTTATTTGGGTTGTAACAGGAGCAATGCTTCTAAGCACAGCATTCAAATATGTGCCAGGCCTTAACAAGGTCTCAACAGGATTCGTAATAATAATTGTTACGGTTGTAGTTGCTGCACTTGCAGCTATAATAAAGCCGGTTCCAGTTGAGCCTGTACCAGTAAAGGAGGGCTTGGATGATAAATAACATTTGGATTTACATACTGGTTATGGCCGTAATTACATATCTTATTAGAATGGTGCCATTTGCACTTGCGAAAAAGGAAATCAAAAACCAATTTGTTAGGTCTTTCCTTTTCTATGTTCCTTATGCATGTCTCGCCGCAATGATTTTCCCGGCTATTTTAAGCTCAACGGAATTCTTGGCATCAGCGATTGTTGGATTCATTGTTGCAATTGTGCTTGCATATTTTGAAAAGAGCATGATTGTAGTTGCAGGCTTTACATGTCTTGCCGTCCTTATTACAGAGATGGCAATAAATTATATATTGTAAAATATTTGAAACTCGCACGAGATGCGAGCTATAGAGGTAATAAAAAAGCTCGGTTGTTATCAACCGAGCTAAACTATTTTATAAGCAAGTTTTACCAACTTACGTAAATATCAACAGTACCATAAGAGCAACCGCAATCATAAACTTTTCCAGGGCCAAGCGTAGTAAGAACAGTAGCGCCGTAAGGTAAGAATTCAGGGTCAGCAGCAACACAAATGTAACCATCTGCATCACGGATCGTTCCGTCTACCGCAACATGTCTACCAGGAATATCAAGGCCACCGCCTGGAAGCACATGCTCTGAATAATAAGTTTCTCTGTGACCATTAAATTCGAGCGCTCCACGAATAGCAGTTAAGCGTTTTTCGGAAACATCATATTCAGCATCGTATAAAAGGTCGATTCCAGAACCATCATCGTATCCGAGTTCTTCCTCTTCTGGAACAGCTTCAACTTCTTCTTCAGTTTCCTCTTTTACTTCCTCTTTTTTGGACTCTTCAGGTCTACTCTTAATAAGGTATTTCTTTGTAGGAGCAGCAACATTAGCAGTGCCAGCAAGCACAATAGTAGGCCTACCTGCATTAATTAAAGCAACAATCATAACAGCAAGGGCCAATACGCCTGCTGTTAATAAAAGAACTTTCTTAAATATTGCGTTTGATTCAAAATACTTCTTCAAATCTTTCTCCTAAAACCACAAATTTTAAGTGGTTTATGAATTATAACATATATTTTGACATTGTAAAGTAATATTTTTGTAATATTTAATTAATATTTTAAGAGACAAATTTGAATAAATTGTGTATTTTTAGGGAAAAATAAATTTGATATAATAAGCAAGAAAGAAGGTTTCAATACTTTTTATGGAAGGAGATTTATATGAAAATATTAGGTGTTTCATTTGGAACAAAAAATGGTAATAATGATACAATCTGCCGCATCGCTTTAGAGGAAGCTAAAAAGCAAGGCGCAGAAGTTGAGTTTATCCATCTTTTAGATTGGAATATTGAGCATTGTACTGGCTGCTGTGCATGTTCCGTAGGGCTTGTAACAGGCAAGGGAAATATTTGTACACGAAAAGATGATTTTGCTGAATTTTGGAATAACCACGTATTGGCAGCAGACGGAATTCTTTTCGTAGACCCAATATTTGAGTCTGGCTGCTCAGGACTTTTCAAAACTGTTATGGATAGAGTTGGCCCGGGACATGACCTTGCTATGAATATCGTTGGCGACAAGATTAGCAAAGAAGCAGGCGGACCTGGAATTGATCCTAGATTCTTAATGCCAAAAGTAACTTCTTACATTGCTATCGGCGGAAGCGATTGGGGTGAGAGAGCTGAAGCTGATCATGCTATGGTTTCAATGAGTCCAGCATGGAAGGTTATTGACAACGAAAGATTCCAGTGGTGCAAGGACATCCTTATGCAAGAAGATAAGAAAGAGCGCACACGTCAAATAGCTCGTAATCTTGTTGAGGCAGCGAAGGATATTGAGAATGCTAAATGGGCTGGCAAGCCAGGCGTTTGCCCTCATTGCCAAGGCAACGAATTTTATATCTACCCTGGCACAAAAGATGTTGTTTGCGATCTTTGCGGACTTCATGGAACATTGGTTGAAGAAGACGGAGCTTTCAAATTTGTATTTAAGCCAGAAGATGAGCATAAAGCACATGAGACGCTTTCAGGTAAATTCCTTCATGTTGATGACATTCAAGAAAATGAAGGCCGCTTAGCTGACCTTCGTACAAATGAAGAGTTTAAGGCGCTCAAAGCAAAATACGCTGAGATGTTCCCACCAGTTCCTGCTCCAGGGAAATAATTGAATACTAAGAAATAATCTATTATAATATCGCGGTAGGCTTTTTGGCCTACCGCGAATTATTTAGGCCGAGTGCCGGCCAGCTTATATTTGGAGACGTATCGAAGTGGTCATAACGAGCCGCACTCGAAATGCGGTTGTCGGGCAACCGGCACGTGGGTTCGAATCCCACCGTCTCCGTAAAAATGAATGAAGTTCCCCCAAAAAGTTGGACAGTATGTTACAATTTTTTGGAAGGGGGCTTCTTTTTATATGTTGATAAAAAAGGAAACAAAACTAGAGATTGTGCTGAAACATCTGAATGAAGGAATAACGGTTAAGGAACTGTCAGAAGAATATCACATTCATCCATCAAATATTCAGTATTATGTAAATCTTTATCAAAAACATGGATCAGATGTATTTACTAATGAAGAAGGTCTAAAGGTTTATGAACGCGAATATAAGCTTAAAGCGATAAAGCGAGTGATTCAAGGAAATGAGTCAATTCGAAGTGTGGCAGTTGATTTAGGTCTTACAGATTATTCTGTTTTAAGAGATTGGATAAAAAAATACAAAGCTGGCGGAGAGGATGCAATACAAACAAGTTTCAGTAGAAAGAATTATCTGCTTCATGAAGAACGCCAAAATGCAATAGCCAGTCAAGAAATGAAGGAGCGTATAGAATATCTAGAAGCTGAGAATGAATTTTTAAAAAAATCATACTCCCTGATTCTGGAGAGAAACAGACGGTCAAGGAAAAAGTCCAGATAATCTGTGAATTAAGGGAGAAATATTCTCTCAGTATGCTGCTGGAGATAACAGGACTTGCGAGATCCACATTTTATTATCAGGTCAGACATTTTGATGACAGGAAAGAAAAAGATGCAGAGTTACTTGAAAAGATAAAAGAGATATATCTCAAAAATCATGGAAAATATGGGAGCCCAAGGATAACGCAGGAACTGAAGAACCGAGGATATAATATAAATAAAAAAAGAATTGCTCGGATAATGCAGGAAAATGGAATCAAAGCATTTGTGAGAAAACGAAAGTATCATTCATATCGAGGAGATGTTGGAAAGATTGCTCCAAATGTACTAAAACAAGATTTTAAAACAGAACGACCATATGAAAAAATGGGAACAGATGTAACAATGTTCATAACGCAGTATGGTAAACTGTATCTATCTCCGGTAATAGACTTTCATACACGAGAAATCCTGGCATATGATATTTCAGAAAATCCGACGTTTTCT
>JAZRXA010000074.1:0-52556 GCA_045599965.1 Lachnospiraceae bacterium
ATATTGTACATCTAAAGGTGGCGCTGATATGATGGTTGCTTCTATGGCATGTGATCTTTCAGCTCAATACGGAATTAACGTTAACGCTATTTGCCCAACAGTATTCCGTTCAGAATTAACAGAGTGGATGTTCGATCCTGATTCAGCTGTATACCAGAACTTCATGAAGAGAGAGCCTATCGGCCGTCTTGCTGAACCTTCTGATTTCGCTGGTTACATTACATTCCTTTCATCAGACGCTTCTAACTTTATCACTGGTGCAGCATGTGACTGCTCAGGTGGATATCTCGTTTGCTAATTAATTTTTAAGGAGAACAAAAATGAAAGAAGTTAAAAATGTTGTTATTTGCGGCGCTGGTATGATGGGTAATATGATTGCTCTCGTTTTCTCAAGCTGCCCAGACTTTAACATTACTGTTTGGAATAGAAGAGAAAAACCTTGCAAGGAAGTTATCCAAGCTAACTTAGAACAGCTCCGTGATAAAGGCATCATCACAGATGATGAAATAAAAGCTCGTTTAGATAGAATCAGTTTCGTATTCCCTGACAAAGGTGAAGAATTTAAGAATGCTGATCTTATTATCGAGTGTGTAGCAGAAGAAATGGAAACAAAGCAGAATCTTTTCGCTGAATTAGAAGGAATCTGCCGTGAAGATTGTATTTTTGCTACAAACACTTCAGTTATGAGCCCAACTGAAATTGGTTCTAAGTGTGCTCACAAAGAACGTGTTGTTGGTACTCACTTCTGGAATCCAGGTCACCTTATTCCACTTGTAGAAGTAGTTAAAACAGAATCTACAACAGAAGATGTTATGCAAGCAACTATTGATGCATTAACTAGAGCAGGCAAGAAGCCTATCTACTGCAAGAAGGACGTTCCTGGTTTCGTTGCAAACAGAATGCAACATGCTCTTTGGAGAGAAGCAATTTCTATCGTTGAGCAAGGTATTGCTGATCCTAAGACTGTTGACGATGCAGTTAAATACAGCTTCGGTCTTCGTCTTCCACAATTAGCTCCAATCGAAAATTCTGATATGGTTGGAACTCAGCTAACTTACAATATTCACAGTTATGTTCTTAAATATTTGGCTGATAACCATGAGCCATCACCAATTCTTCAAAAGATGCTTGATGAAGGCAAAATGGGATTTTCTTCTAAGGAAGGTTTCTTAGAGTGGACAGATGAATCTATCGCAGCTAGCAAAAAAGACCTTAATGAATACTTAATTAAGATGATCTACGGTAAATAATTTTTAGTCCTTAACATGCAAAGCATGTTAAAAATAACATTAATAAATTTATTAAAATTATTGGAGGAAATTGAAAATGGGAAATATGGTTTATGTTGACTTAACTCATCCTTTCAGTGCAGAAATCCCAAGATGGCCTTACTTTGATAAGCCATTTATCGAGGGAAAACACTCAATGGCTAAGGGTGGTGTTTTGACTCAGTACGTTGGATGCACAATGCATACAGGTACACACTGTGACGCTCCTCGTCACGTTATGGAAAAAGAATTCGATGGCAAGCGTGCTCGTTATACACATGAAATGCCTATCGATGCTTACACAGGAAAAGCAGTTTGTCTTGAAATTCATGTAGACAAATGGCAATTAATCCTTCCAGAACATCTTGATGATGCTTGCCGTCGTGCTGGTATCGATCCTGATTCTGGAGAACTTGAAGGAATGGTTCTTTGCCTTAACACAGGTATGCACCGTCTCTTCGATGATACTAAAGAATATTATCATTATTCATGTGGTACAGGTAGAGATGCAGGTCTTTGGTTCGTAGAGAAAAAGGTTAAATGTGTTGCTATGGATATGCAAGCACTTGACCACCCACTTCATACAGCTATGGGTAACAACGGTATGACAAGAATGAACCTTCTTGGTGCATCAGGCAGACCAATCACAGAAGAATTCACAGAGAAATATGGTGAAGAAGCTTACGCTGAATTCGATAAATTCGAATACATCAGAATTCATGGTCAAGAAGCTTACGATAAGAAATTCGGTGACCTTGAAGATATCGGATGCTGGGGCACATGGGAGCCATGCCATAAGACAATGTTAGGTCATGGTATCGTTGGTGTTGAAAACCTTGGTGGAGATCTTGATAAAGTTTCTAACAAGAAATTCCAGTTCTATTGTTTCCCACTTCGTTGGTACATGGGTGACGGCTCAATGGCTCGTTGCGTTGCATATATCGATGAAGACGAATTAAATGATGTTCCAGATAGAACATACATGTATACTGGTACAGGTTGCCAAGATAGAGATATCTTTGTAAACAGCCCATATCCAGAAAAAGTTTGGTAAAATTTTATCCAATATAAATAGTGGCGAGATTATTCTCGCCACTATTAAATTATTTTTTGAAGGAGAATAATAATGGCAAAAGAAATAGTAATCGCCAGCGCATGTCGTACAGCTATTGGTAAATTTGGTGGTTCTCTTAAGGATATTCCTGCTGTTGAATTTGGCGCTGAAGTAATTAAAGACGCTGTTAAAAGAGCAGGCATTAAGCCAGAACAAGTTGATGAAGTTATCTTTGGTAATGTTATAACAGCTGGTCTTGGACAAAACCCTGCACGTCAGGCTTCTATCAAAGCTGGTCTTCCTATCGAAACAACAGCTTTCACAATCAATATTGTTTGTGGTTCAGGTCTTAAGGCAGTTGCTTTAGCAGCTAACCAAATTAAAGCAGGCGAAGCTGAAATCGTTGTTGCAGGTGGTATGGAAAACATGTCAGCTGCTCCTTACGCTTCTTTCGGAACACGTTGGGGCGCAAGAATGAATGCTACAACTATGATTGACTGTACAGTTAATGATGGTCTTTGGGATGCATTCAATAATTATCATATGGGTATCACAGCTGAGAACGTTGCTGAGCAGTGGGGCCTTACAAGAGAAATGCAAGATGAATTCGCAGTAAGAAGTCAGAACAGAGCTGAAGCTGCTGTTGATGGCGGAGTATTTGACGAAGAAATCGTTCCTATTTCTATTCCACAAAGAAAAGGTGATCCTATTATCTTTAATAGAGATGAGCATCTTTCACGTGGTAACACAATTGAAAAAGTTGCTAAACTTAAACCAGCTTTCAAGAAAGATGGTGGTACAGTTACAGCTGCTAACGCTTCTGGTATTAACGATGGTGCTGCTGCACTCGTTGTTATGAGCAAAGAAAAAGCAGATGAACTCGGAATCAAACCTTTAGCAACAATCCTTTCATATGCTACAGCTGGTGTTGATCCTAAGATCATGGGTACAGGCCCTATCCCAGCTTCTCAAAAAGCATTAGAAAAAGCTGGATTAACAGTTAAAGATATGGATTTAATCGAAGCTAACGAAGCTTTCGCAGCTCAATCTTTAGCAGTAGCTAAAGACCTTGAGTTTAATATGGACATCGTTAACGTTAATGGTGGTGCGATTGCTCTTGGACACCCAGTTGGTGCTTCAGGCGCAAGAATCCTTGTTTCACTTCTTTACGAAATGAAGAGAAGAGACGCTAAGAAAGGTCTTGCAACTCTTTGTATCGGTGGTGGCATGGGCCAAGCTCTTGTTGTTTCTAGAGACTAAGGATTAAATAAAAAAATTACTTTTTGACATGTTATTTTAAGGGATATTTCTAAATAGAAATATCCCTTATTTTTTTGTAGCAATTTCATTTAATTTTTATAAAAAAAATAAAAAGAAATGGATTTTATAAGGATTTTATGAGAATTTTATTGATAATATTATGAATAGTAAGTATAATTTTATAAGAACAATTATAGTATTATTTTAATATATAGGAGGTAATTATGCCTAAATTTATTTCTATTGAAGAGGCTGTAAAATTAATTCCAGACGGATCTTCGGTTATGGTTGGTGGGTTCGTTGGTTGTGGCAGCCCTGATAAACTTCTTAAAGCTTTGGCAGAAGCTGGTAAAAAAGATTTAACCATTATTGCTAACGATCCAGGATGTGGCCCAGGATATGGCGGACCAGTTGATGATTACTATGGAAGCGCTTGGCTTGTTGTAAATCATTGTGCTAGTAGACTTATTATGTCTCATGTTGGAATTTTACCTGATGTTGCAAAACAATTTTTCGAAGAACAAACTATAACAGTTAATCTTATTCCTCAAGGTTCACTTGCAGAAATGATTCGTGCAGGTGGATATGGACTTGGTGGTGTTTTAACTCCTACAGGTTTAGGAACAGAAATAGAAGAGAAGAGTCCTTTCTGCTTAGGAAGACAAACTATTGATGGAAAAGACTATTTACTTATGAAACCTATACATGCTGATTTCGCGTTAATAGGTGGAACAAAATGTGATAAGAATGGTAATGTTTGGTACAAAGGCACAACACGTAACTTTAACCAAGTTATGGCTATGGCTGCAGACAAAGTCATTTGTGAACCTGAAGAGATTATCGAAGTTGGCGAAATCGAGCCTGAAAACTTCCACGTATACGGCGTATGCGTAGATTATGTTTGTAAGTAAGGAGGAAGTTAATAATGGATAAAAATGAGATTAAAAATTTTATTGCTAAACGTGTAGCAAAAGAATTACATGATGGTGATGTTGTTAACTTAGGTATTGGTATTCCTGATTTAGTTCCAAATTTTCTTCCTGAGGACGTACACGTAGTTCTCCAAGCTGAGCTTGGTATTATTGGTAGCGCTGGTGCTGGTGTATTCCAAGAGCCGGATCCTTTCCACGTTGTTAATGCAAGTGGTCTTCCTGCTGGAATTGCACCTGGTGGAGCTTATATTGATTCTTCAACATCTTTCGGTCTTATCCGTGGTGGACACGTACAAGCTACTATCTTAGGTGGACTTCAAGTTGACCAAGAAGGTTCTCTTGCAAACTGGGTTATTCCAGGAAAGAGAATGCCTGGTATGGGTGGAGCTATGGACCTTTTGGTAGGTGCTGAAAATGTTATCGTTGCTATGGAACATACAGCAAAAGGAAATCCTAAGATCTTAAAGAAATGTACGCTTCCTTATACAGCAGTTAATTGTATTACAATGATTATCACAGAAATGTGTGTATTTCTGGTAAATGACAAAGGTCTTTTAATGACAGAAATCAATCCTGAATATACTCTTGATGATATCAAAGCTGTTACAGAGGCTGACTTTACAGTTAGCGATGAACTCGTATCAATGGTTGATGGTTCACCTATAAAATAATTTTGAATAAAAAAACACATCTGCGTTTTTGCGCGGATGTGTTTTTTGAAAAGAAGCATTTAGCAATGGATTATAAAGAGACATTAGATTATATCGGAAGCATTAATTGGAAAGGTTCGGTCCTCGGATTAGACCGTATCCAAACGCTTATGGATAAACTTGGCAACCCACAAAAGGGTCTTAAGTTTATACATATTGCGGGAACTAATGGTAAAGGTTCTACTGCGGCGTTTCTTTCATCAATCCTTTGTGAAGCCGGTTATAAAACAGGACTTTTCACATCTCCTTTCATTGAAACTTTTAATGAAAGAATGCAAATTAATAATACTAATATTTCGGACGAAGAATTAGCTGAAGTTACTTCTTACATAAGACCTTTTGCTGATTCTATGGAAGATAAACCTACAGAGTTTGAGTTGAACACAGCTATTTCTCTTGTATATTTTGCTAAGAACAAATGCGATATTGTTGTTTTTGAAGTAGGTATGGGAGGAAGCTTAGACTCTACAAATATTATTGATAGTCCAGAAGTAGCAGTAATTACTGCGATAGGTCTTGACCATACAGAAGAGTTAGGAGATACAATCGAAAAGATTGCTGAAACTAAATCTGGAATTATTAAAGATGGTTGCTCAGTAGTTTTATATGAGCAGATAGCTTCTGTAAAAGAAGTAATTGAAAATAGATGCAAAGAAGTTGGCGCTAAACTTTTTGTTTCAGAACCTAACGAAGTTATTTTTAAGAACGTAGATATTGATGCACAGTATTTTTCTTATAAAGATTTTGATGAACTTCAAATGCCTTTAATAGGACGTTATCAACTTTCTAATGTGGCAGTAGCATTAAAGGTAATTGAAGTTTTAATTTCAAAAGGATGGAATATTTCTAGAGAACAAATTATAGAAGGTCTAAAGAAAACTAAATGGCCTGGAAGATTTGAAGTTCTAAGAAAGAATCCAATATTTATTGTTGATGGGGCACATAACCCACATGGAATTAGAGCTACTAGCGAAAGTATAAAATCTGTTTTTAGTAAAGAACTTGAAAATGGTGAAAAATTAACTTTCTTATTTGGCGTTATGGAGGATAAAGATTATAAGGACATGCTTAGCCAAATAGTACCATTCGCAAAAGAATTTATATGTGTAACGCCAGATAATCCTAGAGCATTAAACGCTAAAGAACTTGCCAAAATAATAAAAGAAATGGGCGTAAATGCTATAGACTATGATACAATTGAAGAAGCAATAGATACAGCTCTTAATTGTAATAATAATTGTTTAGCTTTGGGGTCTCTATATATGATTGGGGACATCAAAAGATATATAAAACAAAAATAATTTATGAGTACTTTATAAAAAGAAAAGGAGACTAAGGAAAATGGCAAAAAGTGATATCGAGATTGCTCAGGAAGCAACTCCAAAGAAGATTGGTGAAATCGCTGCTAAATTAGGTTTAACAGAAAACGATTTCGAGTATTATGGTTGGTATAAGGCAAAAGTTGATTACAACATCCTTAACAAACCAAATGGTAAAGAGCCTGGCAAGGTTATTCTTGTTACAGCTATTAACCCTACACCAGCCGGAGAAGGTAAAACAACTACATCAGTAGGTCTTTCAGATGGACTTTCAAAAATTGGAAAGAAAACTGTTTTAGCACTTCGTGAGCCTTCATTAGGACCAGTTTTTGGTGTTAAAGGTGGTGCAGCAGGTGGTGGATATGCGCAAGTAGTTCCTATGGAAGATATTAACCTTCATTTCACAGGTGACTTCCACGCTCTTGGCGCAGCTAACAACTTACTTGCAGCTATGATTGATAACCATATTTACCAAGGTAACGAGCTTGATATTGATACACGTCAAATCGTTTGGAAACGTTGTGTTGATATGAATGATCGTCAACTTCGTAATATTGTTTGTGGTATGGGCGGCAAGGCTCAAGGTGTTCCTCGTGAAGATGGATTTGATATCACTGTAGCATCAGAAGTTATGGCTGCATTCTGTTTAGCAACAAGTCTTAATGACTTAAAAGCTCGTTTCTCTAGAATCGTTATTGGTTATAGCCGTAAAGGTGAGCCTGTAACAGCTGGACAACTTGGTGCAGCAGGCGCTATGACAGCACTTCTTAAAGATGCTCTTAAACCAAACCTTGTACAAACATTAGAAGGTACACCAGCATTTATTCATGGTGGTCCATTTGCTAACATCGCTCATGGTTGTAACTCTGTTATGGCAACAAATATGGCTCGTTACTTCGGCGATTACGTTGTAACAGAAGCTGGTTTCGGTGCTGACTTAGGTGCTGAAAAATTCATCGATATTAAATGTCGTCTTGCTGGAATTCAACCTTCAGCAGTTGTTATTGTTGCTACAATCCGTGCTCTTAAATATAACGGTGGCGTTCCAAAGGCTGAGACAGGTAAAGAAAACCTTGAAGCTCTTGAAGCAGGTCTTCCAAACCTTCTTAAACATGTTGAGAACATTACACAAGTATTCGGACTTCCAGCAGTTGTTGCAATCAATAGATTTGAAGCTGATACAGATGCTGAAATCGAACTTGTTAAGAGAAAATGTGCTGAACTTGGCGTTAACGTTAAGATGAGTGAAGTATGGGCTAAAGGTGGAGAAGGTGCTGTTGAACTTGCAGAAGAAGTTGTAAGACTTTGCGATCAACCTAATAACTTCTCATATTCATATGAACTTGATCAACCTATTAAAGAAAAAATCAAAGCAATCGCTAAGAGAATCTACGGTGCTGATCACGTTGTATTTGCAGCTAAAGCAGAAAAAGAAATTGCTAGATTTGAAGAAATTGGATTTGGAAATCTTCCAATTTGTATGGCTAAGACACAGTATTCACTTACTGATGACCAAACTAAACTTGGACGTCCTAAGAACTTCAATATCACAGTTCGTGATATCACAGTATCTGCAGGCGCTGGCTTCTTAGTTGCTCTTACAGGTGATATTATGAAGATGCCTGGTCTTCCAAAACAACCTGCAGCTCTTAAGATCGACGTTGATAACACAGGAAAGATTTCAGGTTTATTCTAAGGAGTAGATATGAATATTAGCGAAAAAAACATTCCTGATTTTATAGAAGTTTTAGCTTCTAAAGACGCAGTACCGGGCGGTGGCGGAGCCGCTGCCCTGTGCGGCGCTATTGGATGTGCTTTAGGAAATATGGTTGGTTCTTTAACTGTTGGTAAGAAAAAATATGCTGATGTTGAAGAAGAAATTATCGAACTTAAAGCAAAAAGCGATGAACTTCAAAAAAGACTTTTAACTCTTATTGATGAAGATGCAGCTGGATTTGAACCACTTAGCAAAGCTTATGGTCTTCCTGCTGAAACTGATGAAGAAAAAGCTCACAAAAAAGAAGTTTTAGAAAAATGTTCTAAAGATGCTTGCGAAGTTCCATTAAAGATAATGGGAAGTTGTTGTGAAGCTATTGACATCATTAGTGAATTTGCAGCTAAAGGTTCTGCCTTAGCTGTTAGCGATGCTGGATGCGGAGCTATTATTTGCAAAAGCGCTCTTTACGCAGCTTCTCTTAATGTTTTTATTAATACTAAAGGCATGGAAGATAGAGGGTATGCTGAGGGCTTAAATAATAAAGCAAATGAGATGCTTAGTGTTTACGGAATGAAAGCTGATGACATCTTTAATTCAGTAAAAGCTAAACTTGAAAATAAATAAAAATATAGTTTATTTTTAATAAAAGTAGTATAATTTATTAAGGCTTTAACGATATCTTGCGGATTAAAACCGCAAGATATTTGTTATATGCAAATAATAAAATTTTTCTAGCTTTTTTAGGTGGGAGAAATGGAAAAGAAACGTAAGATAAGATTCATAATAATATTCGCTATTATTGCAGCTTTACTTTTAGCGGGATCTATTGTGGCTGGGCTTCTTAAAAGTGGGGCCGACCTAGCAAATGAAGAGTCTGTAAAAGTTGTTATGAGAGATGTTGTTCTTCATGACACATATAAGATTGATTTATTTGGAATGAGTGTTAACCCAGGACTTATTTCAGCTTTTTGCATTACTGGAATTTTCCTTATATTTGCTTTAATCGTAAGAATTTTTGTTATTCCTAGATTTAAGATGGTACCAGGAAAGTTTCAAATGCTTTTAGAACAGGCTGTAGAACTTTTTGATAACATGGCAAAAGAAAATTCGCCTCATGCGAGCGGATTTATTAGTGTTTATATATTTGTTGCTGGCGCATATATTTGCGTTAGTACACTTTTTGAATTGTTTGGTTTCCAAGTAATGTCGCAAGCCGGAACATCTGTTTCCTTACCAGCTCCTTTATCAGATATTAATGGAGCTATTTGTCTTGGATGCTTAACATATTTAGTAATTCTTGCGGGTGGCATTGCAAAGAATGGAATAAAGGGAGTAGGAAAAACCTTAAAGGAATTTTCACTTCCAATCTCAATGAGTTTCCGTCTTTTTGGAGCTCTTTTATCAGGCGCTTTGGTTACGGAACTTGTTTATTATTATTCGGCTATGAATTACGGCATTCCAGTATTGGTTGCTGTTATATTCACATTACTTCATGCACTAATTCAAGCGTATGTACTTACAACGCTTGCATCAACATATTTTGGCGAAGTAACAGAAAAAAGTATAAAGGTTAAAAAGCCAAAAGAACTTAACGGAGGTTTTTAAAATGACAAAAGTTGGAAAGAGAATTGTAATAATTCTTGCAGCAATTTGCATCGCACTAGCAGCTATGTTTGTAGTTATGACTATTACTACAAAAGCTGATGAGCCAGTTGTAGTTACAGAAAATACTGAAGATATGGTTATTGCTCCTAGTCCTAATGTAACTGGCGAAGATATTGCAACTGCACAAGTAGAAAATACTTCTGGAGGAAACGCATTAGGAAGTAAAGCTATCGCAGCTGGCATTGCTATTGGACTTGCAGCTTTAGGTGGAGCTATTGGTATGGGTATGGCTATTTCTAAATCTTCCGAAGGCATTGCTCGTCAACCTGAAGCAGAAGGAAAGATTAGAACAACGCTTATGCTTGGTCTTGTATTTATAGAGACTGCAATTATTTATGCGTTGGTAGTAGCAATTTTAATTATATTCGTATTGTAAAGGTAGGTAATTTCAATGAATGGAGTACCACTTAATATAGATTGGCAACAGATTCTATTACATTTATTTAACTTTGTTATTTTGTTTGCCATCCTTTATTTATTACTTTATAAGCCAATTAAAAACTTTATTGAAAAAAGAAGACAAGCTTATATAGATATGGATAACGAGGCAAACCTTAATAAGAGTGAGTCTGAAAAATTAAAAGCGCAGTATGAAGAGAAATTAGCTAAAGCTGAAACTGAAATTGCTAGTGATAAAAATGCTGCAATTAAAGATGCTAAAGAAAAAGCTGAGCGTATTGTTGCAGATGCGGAAAATGAAGCAAAGACAATTATAGATAAGGCTCAGGAAAAAGCTAAAACTCAGAAAGAAAAAATTATTGCTGAGGCTAATGAAGAGATTACTAATATTGCGAAAGAAGCTGCAGCTAAAGTTGTTTTTGGATCAACTAGCGAAGCTTATGATAGTTTCTTAGATTCAGCTAAAGGAAATTCAAATGACAAATAATAAAGCGATTTTGTTTTCTGCTGTTAAACCAAATAAAAAGCAGGAACAAAGATTTAAAACCTTCTTAAAAAATAAATATAACGAAGATATTTTACTTGAGTGGGTAGAAGATAAAAGCTTAAATAACGGCTTTAAGTTAGAAGTTGGAGCTGAAGTTTTCGACTGGAGTGATGAAGGTCGTTATAACCAACTTGTTAAACTTTTATCTGAAAGAAAATATCTTGAAAAAAATACGATTCCTTTAATCAGGGAAGAACTTAAAGACTTTGAACTTAAAGCTTTTCCAGAAGAAATTGGAGAGGTTGTAAGTATTGGCGATAATATTGCAATTATTAAAGGTCTTGATAATGCTAAATATAGTGAAATTCTTATTTTCGAAGATGGCACTAAGGGAATGGTTCTTAATCTTACAAAAGATAATGTTGGATGTATTCTTTTCGATTCGGACGGGAATATTTCTTCAGGAAGTAAGGTTAGAAGAACTAATAAAACTGCTAGCATGCCAGTTGGAGATGAATATTTAGGAAGAGTTGTAAATTCTCTAGGCGAAGCTATTGATGGTAAAGGAGATATATTGCCATCAGACTATATGCCAATTGAAAATAAAGCTCCGGGTATTATTGATAGAGAGCCGGTTGATACACCTCTTTATACAGGCATTCTTTCTATCGATTCAATGTTTCCAATAGGTAGAGGACAAAGAGAACTTATTATCGGTGATAGACAAACAGGTAAGAGTGCAATAGCAGTTGATACAATAATTAATCAAAAAGGAAAAGATTGTATTTGCATTTATGTTGCAATAGGCCAAAAGGCTAGTAGCGTTGCAAGAGTTTATGATGATTTGAAAAAGCGAGGAGCTCTTGATTATACAACTATTGTCGCTGCATGTGCATCAGACGCAGATACGCTTCAATATATCGCACCTTATTCAGGTTGTGCTTTAGCAGAATATTTTATGAATCAAGGAAAAGATGTTTTAATTGTTTATGATGATTTATCTAAACATGCAGTTGCATATAGAACAATTTCTCTTTTACTTGATAGATCTCCTGGTAGAGAAGCTTATCCAGGCGACGTATTCTATTTACATTCACGTTTATTAGAAAGAAGCGCCAAACTTAATGATGAACAAGGTGGTGGTTCTATTACAGCACTTCCTATCGTCGAAACTTTAGAAGGCGATGTTGCTGCTTATATTCCAACAAATATCATTTCTATTACTGATGGACAAATATATCTTGAGAAAGATTTGTTTTTTGCTGGCCAACGCCCTGCTATTAACGTCGGTCTTTCTGTTTCGCGTGTTGGTAGAAGCGCACAAACAAAGGCTATGCGTAAAGCGGCAGGAACATTAAGAATTGATTTAGCTCAATATAGAGAAATGGAAGTATTTACGCAATTTAGTTCAGACTTAGATGAAGCAACTAAAAAGCAACTTGATTATGGCGAAGGATTGACTCTTATATTAAGACAAAATCAATTTAAGTCGTATGAATTACATGAGCAAATTGTTTTGCTTGTAAGCGCTCTTAGCCATGCTATGGAAGACATTAAGCCTGAAAATATTCCGAGTTACACAGATAAACTATTAGATAGTTTTAAGCAAGAGTATTCATATGTTTGTGATGAGATAGAAAAGAGCAAAGATCTTTCTGATGAAAATATAGAAATTATTAAGAGATTTGCCTTTAAACTTAGCGAAGAATTTTAGAATTTTATGTCAAATGCAAAAGCAATAAAAAATAGAATAAGTTCTGTTAATGATACTGCAAAAATTACAAATGCAATGTATTTAATTTCTTCTGTAAAATTAAGAAAAGCAAAAGAAGAACTTTCAAAAACTTATCCATATTTTAATTTTTTGCGTGATAAAGCTGAAAAAATCTTAAGTCATATAAATTTTATTGAAAGTAAATATTTTTTACCTGAAGGCGTATCAGAAGAGGAGCATGAAGCTAATATTGATGGCAAAACTGCAATTTTTTGTATCACTTCTGATAAAGGATTAGCAGGCGCATATAACTTAAGTGTTATTAAAGAGACTTTAGATATTATAGAAAGAGTTGACGATTATTCATTATATGTTGTTGGTAATTATGGTAGAACCTATTTTAAGAACCATAATTACAACATTGAAGAAAGTTTTTTGTTTGATGATGAAAAGCCATCTATGGATATGGCTAGGGATATAACATCGGTATTACTTGAGCAATATAACAAAGGGATTATTAATCGAATCTATATTGTATATACTGAATATGGAAATGCATTAAATTCAAAAGCAATATCTTTTAGGATGCTTCCTTTCCATAGGTCATATTTTGAAAAAAATAAGACCTATACAAATAGTGAAGATTATTTTGAGATAGTTCCTTCGCCAAATGAAGTTATCGATACAATCGCACAAAATTATTTTTTAGGATATGTTTATTCAGGACTTGTTGATAGTTATTGTTCTGAACAAAATGACAGAATGATTGCTATGGACAATGCAAATAACAATGCTAAAGAACTGATAGATGAATTAAATTTAAAGTTTAATCACTTAAGACAAAACGTTATTACTAAGGAAATTACGGAAATTTCTAGTGGCGCTAAAAGTCTAAAAAGGTAACGTATAAAGGAGGCATTAAATTAATGTCAGGCAAGATTACAGCTGTATCTGGATGCGTAGTTGATGTTTTATTTGAAAACGAAACACTGCCAAAGATTAACGATGCACTTAAGGTTAAAGTTGATGGTAAAGAGCGCATTTTAGAGGTTGCAAAACATCTAGGAAATAATGAGGTCAGATGCATTTTGCTTTCAGAAGGAGAAGGCTTAAGCAGAGGACTTGAAGTTGAAAATACAAATAGTGTTATTAAGGTTCCTGTAGGAAAATGTACTTTAGGACGTTTATTTAATGTTTTGGGTGAGCCAATCGACGATAAAGAAGAGATTCCTAAAGATGCAAAGTATTTGCCAATTCATAGAAAAGCACCAGAATTTTATGAGCAGGTGCCTTCTACGCAAGTTCTTGAAACCGGAATAAAAGTTATCGATTTATTAGAGCCATATTCTAAAGGCGGAAAGATTGGACTTTTTGGTGGAGCTGGTGTAGGAAAGACAGTACTTATTCAGGAACTTATTCATAATGTTGCTATGGAACATGGCGGATATTCTATCTTTACTGGCGTAGGAGAACGTAGTCGTGAAGGTAATGATCTTTGGAACGAAATGAAAGAGAGCGGAATCTTTGATAAGACTGCTTTAGTTTTCGGACAAATGAACGAATCTCCAGGCGTTAGAATGAGAGTAGCGCTTACAGGTTTAACTATGGCCGAATATTTTAGAGATTATGAGCAAAAAGATATTTTGTTATTTATAGATAATATTTTTAGATTTGTTCAAGCTGGTTCAGAAGTATCTACACTTTTAGGTCGTATGCCTTCTGCAGTTGGTTATCAACCAACACTGGCTTCTGAAATGGGTAATTTACAAGAAAGAATCACATCTACTAAGAATGGTTCAGTAACTTCTGTTCAAGCGGTATATGTACCAGCTGACGACTTAACAGACCCGGCACCAGCTACAACTTTCTCTCATCTTGATGCAACAACAGTTCTTTCTAGAAAAATTGCTGAACAAGGTATATATCCAGCTGTTGATCCTTTAGACTCGACATCTAAAATTTTAGATGCTAATATTGTTGGAGATGTTCATTATAATACAGCTAGAACTGTTCAAGAAATTTTACAAAAATATGTTAAACTACAAGATATTATTGCAATTTTGGGTATGGACGAACTTAGCGAAAGCGATAAACTTATCGTAAATAGAGCTAGAAGAATTCAAAGATTTTTATCACAGCCGTTCTTTGTTTCTGAAAAATTTACGGGTGTTCCGGGACAATATGTTCCACTAGAAGAAACGATAAAGGGATTTAAGGCTATTATTGATGGAGAAATGGATGAATATCCAGAAGCAGCTTTCTTTAATGTTGGAACAATTGATGATGTTAAAAAGAAAGCAAAGGAACTTTAATTAATGTCAACTTTTAATTTGAAAATTTTAGCAGCTGATAATCATGTTTATGAGGGACCTTGTAGTTATGTTAAGGTTCCACTTACGGATGGGCAATATGGAATTTTGCCAGGACATAGTGCTATGCTTTCAGCAATAGTTCCAGGTGTGGTTGTTGCTAAAATTGATGAAAATTCATTTTTGGATTTTGCAAATAAAAACAACGTAGATATTACTAGCATAAAAAATGATAATGACAAATATTCTTTTTTAGTTAGTCAAGGCATTATTTCTGTTAATAAAAATGATGTAGTTATTGCAGTTTCTTCTGCAACAATTAACGAATAAAAATATGAAAAAGAAAAAACACAATAAAAGAAGAATAAGAATAGTTCCAGTTATTATAACCGCAGTTGTATTAATAGCAATTGCTGTTACTATTGTGCTTCTTGTTGATAATAAAAAGAAAAGAGATGCTGAAAATAAGAAGAAACAAGAAGTAGTTAAAGTAGAGGTGGTTGAACCTCCAAAAGAGATTACTCTTGTTGCAGTTGGAGATGTATTAAATCATAATCCAGTTCTTAAAATGGCTAGAAGAGATGATGGCTCATATGACTTTTCTAATCTTTTTGTAAACATGAAAGATACGATATCTAAAGCTGACATTGCTGTTGTTAATAATGAAACAATAATAGGCGGTGCTGATTTAGGCATAGAGGGTGGACATCCATATTTAATATTTAATTCACCTGATGAACTTGCTGATAATATTATTGATGCAGGATTTGATCTTGTTCTTCAATCTTCGAACCATTCTGACGATATGGGACCACAAGGCATTAGACATTGTATAGAACTTTGGAAGTCGAAGGCTGATAGAATTAAAATGATTGGCATTAACGAGTCGCAAGAAGAACGCGACACAATAAAGGTTATGGATGTGGGTGGAATAAAACTTGCAGTCCTAAATTATACATATGGTCTTAATGGAAATGTGCTTCCTTATGGAGAAGATTATTTAGTTGATCAAATTAAAGATGAAACAAGGCAGCAAGTAAGAGATGATATTCAAAGAGCAACGACTTTAGCAGACTTTGTTATTGTTTTTCCACATTGGGGAACTGAATATGTTGTTGGCGATTCTACTGATGAGCAAGATGATTGGGCACAGTTATTTACCGAAGCTGGCGCAGATTTGATTATTGGAACTCATCCACATGTTAGCGAAAAAGTTGAAAAAATTATAGCAGGAAATGGGAATGAGTCTCTTTGCTATTTCTCATTAGGAAACTTTTCCTCTAATCAAGCATACTTAGATGGAGAAGATTCAGCATATTCTCAAATTGAGGGAATGGCAGTAGTTAAGATTAAAAAAGATGATACCGGTACTTATATTGTTTATGATGGTGGGGTAACTGGCGTTGTTCCTTTAGTATGTCATAACGATAAGGTATCAGGAACACCAAATATAACTGTATATAAATATACAAATTATTCAGATGATCTTTGCGCAATTCATGCAACGAGACGTCAAGGCCATAGATTTGATATGGAATGGCTTGGTGAAAAAAATTATGAAATTTTTGGTGATTGGATTATAGATTTTTAAAATATAAGATTAATGCAATTATAATAGCAATTAAAATTATTAGTATAATAATATTAAACCCAGCAAATATTCTAAAACCAGATTTTTTTTCTGGTTTTTTTTCTTGGACAGGTCTTCTATATGAATGAGAATAATCATCATTATAGAAGTCATCGATTAAATGATCTCTATAGTTTTTCTTTTGAGGATTATAAGTGTAGTTGGCGTTTGGATTTGGTCTATTAATTTTTGAAACCCTTCTATTATCGATAGCGCGCGATTGATTAGGGGTAGAAGGTTCTTCGACATTAGGAATAGACTGACGATTATATGTCGGTCTAGGTTTGCGAACTACGGGAGCTTTTTTAGGAGGAGTTCTATCAAATTGGATATCTTCTTCCTCTTTTAAGCTAACATTAAGTTTCTTTATTCTTGTTGTGCTATAAATATCATCATCGTAATTCATTTTTGCACACTTAATAAAAATTTTTTCTGCAAAAAAGCAAGGCTTTGTGCAGCTTGTTGATTTTACATTATAATATAAAAAAAGTCTATTAAATAACAAAAAAATAATATTTTCATATACAAGGTAATATCTTGCATTTATAATGTAAATATGATAATTATTATAAAAATTTAATTATGTTTTTATATTTTAAGAATTAAATTTGATAAAATTAATCAAAATAAAACCAAATAGGAGGATTTATTAATGGCAGAAGTAGTAAAAGGCGCTGACGTTAAGGCTCGCTTAATTGAACAAATGAAGGCTAAAATTGCCGAAACAAATGTAAAACCTTGCTTAGGTATTATTCGTGTTGGCGCAAAAGACAGTGATTTATCTTATGAAAAAGGTGTTAAGAAAACTTGCGAAGATGTTGGAATCGAAGTTAAAGTTTTCGAACTTCCAGAAGATGTAACACAAGAAAAATTAGAAGCAGAATTTAAGGCTGTTAACGATGATGATTCAGTTAACGGTATCTTAATGTTCCGCCCATTACCAGAGCACTTAAGTGATCAACCATTAGTTGAAATGATTAATCCTGAAAAAGATATGGACTGCATGAGTCCTGCAAACTGGGCAAAACTTGCTATGGGTGATGATAGTGGTTACTTCCCATGTACAGCAGAAGCTGTTATCAAGATTTGTGATTTCATGGGTGTTAAGTATGAAGGTGCTAACGCAGTAATTATCGGACACAGTCTTGTAGTTGGTCGTCCTGTTGGATATATGATGATTGCTAGAAACGCTTCAGTTTCATGGTGCCATGTATTTACAAAGGATACAATCAAACGTTGTGAAGAAGCTGACATTATCGTTTGCGCTTGTGGCGTTCCTGGACTTGTTAAAGAAGCTCATGTTGCTAAAGCTAATCCTGATTGTGTTGCTATCGACGTTGGTATCAACTTTGTTGATGGTAAAATGTGTGGTGACTTCGCTTTTGATGAAGTTGAAAAATGCGTTTCTAAGATTACTCCAGTTCCTGGTGGTGTTGGAGCAGTTACAAACTCAATTATGGCTAGCCACGTTGTAAGAGCAGCTGTTAAACAAGCTACTGGCGAAGTATTTAACTTCTAATACAACAATTTAACATAGTAATTTTTTGAAACTTCTCTGATTAATCCTGAAATTTCAAGATCCATTAATATTATGGAAATTGATTCAGGATTCAGAGAAGTTTTTTGCATTATTTCTTCTGTGGATATAGGTTCGCTACTTAATAGGTTATATACTTTATAGGCGTCACTTTCGATATCTAGAGGACTTAAATCTTCATTAGTGAAAATATCTTCAGGTGCATTAATATCTCTTGATTTTTCGATTTGCTCCCTAAAATCAGATAATAAGTATTCAGGACTTAAAAGAATCCCGGCACCATCAGCGATTAGTTTATTGCATCCATCGCTTAAACTATCGGTTATTTTTCCAGGCAAACAATAAATATCTTTACCTTGGTCTAGTGCATATGAGGCTGTAACTAAGGTGCCACTTTTCTTTCTTGCTTCCATTATAAGAACCTTATCACTTAATCCACTTATTAGTCGATTACGAAATGGAAATTGCCAAGCTAGTGGTTTTGTACCAACAGGATATTCCGATATTATTCCGCCATCATTCATTATTATTTCGTAATATAGTTCGATATTTTCTTTTGGGTAAATAACATCAATTCCGCTACCTAAGACAGCGAAAGTTTTACCGCCAACACTTAAGGCAGAACTAGCACTTATTGAGTCAATTCCTAGTGCTAGACCACTTATTATTTGAATATTTTTTAAAGCAAGAGCTTTAGCAAATTTTATTGTTTGACTTCTTCCGTATTCGGAACATGCACGGGCTCCGACCATACCAACGCTTAGTAGATTAGGATCAGGCAAATTTCCCTTTACATATAAAGAGTAGGGAGCATATTTAATAAATCTTAATTTGTTTGGATAGTCTTTCGAATCTTGATGGATAAATTTAACGCCTTCTTTATCCAACTTTTCTTTTAACTTTAATATCGAAATATCCTTTTTACTTTTTTCTATATTACTAATTTCTTTTTCAGATAATTTCACATCAGAATAGTTATAAAGATTAGCCTTAAAAATTTCTTCAGGAGAAGAAAAAACATAAAAAAGGTTATCTAACTGTTCACTATAAATATCCTTAATATTACATAACCAAAACCAATATTCGTCTTTATTCATAAAACCTCCTTTTTAAAGTCCTGCGGGAGCGAGGAACAAAGTATAAGTATGATATACCCGAGCGCGAGCAGGAGGGCACCATACGAGTAGGGAGGGACCTTTCAGGGGAGGGTTCCCTGCGAAGTATGGGAGATGTCCTGCGGGAGCGAGGGGACATTCTATCTATCAATAAATTGATTCCTGTAGCTAATTGCCTCGAGTAAATGCGGCTTAAGGATATCCTTAGATTCACTTAAGTCCGCAATTGTTCTAGCAACCTTTAAGATTTTGTAATAGCCTCTAGCAGACATATTAAATTTTTCATAAGCCGTATTTAATATTTCCTGATTTGCGCTATCTAAAACACAATATTTTTTAATTTCGTTTTGGCCCATTTGTGAATTAAAAGAAATTTTAAGGCCATTAAATCTTTCTTTTTGTATTTCTTGGGCATTTTGGATTAAACTTCTCATGTCAGTAGAACTTAAGCCAAATTTGCTAGAGGAAAAATCGTCTGTATCTAATCTTTTAGTACCAATAGTTATGTCAACTCGATCTAGAATAGGACCTCTTATTTTTCCAAAATATTTATTCACATCTACTTCCGTGCATTTACAAAAGTTTCTATCTGGATAGTAACCACATTTACATGGATTCATAGCCATAAC
Source organism: Lachnospiraceae bacterium (assembly GCA_045599965.1). Taxonomy (GTDB): domain Bacteria; phylum Bacillota; class Clostridia; order Lachnospirales; family Lachnospiraceae; genus RGIG5612. The sequence continues at coordinate 19,746 of JAZRXA010000074.1, forward strand.
AAGCATAAAGTCGCAAGGGAAATCTACTTGTGCATTCGTTCTAGATATTAAAATATGTTTATCTTCAAGGGGCTGCCTAAGCATTTCTATTGTGCTTTTCTTAAATTCAGCAACCTCATCTAAAAATAAAACACCCTTATTAGCCAATGTAATTTCTCCTGGTTTAGGGTTGGATGAGCCACCTACTAAGGCTGCATCACTTATGCTGTGGTGAGGAGACCTAAAAGGTCTATTTAGAATTAGTGATTTTCCATCTAGCAGACCTGCTACTGAATAGATTTTAGAAACTTCTAAACATTCTTCTACAGAAAGCCGATTTAATATAGTAGGAATCCTTTGAGATAGCATACTTTTTCCAGAGCCAGGCGGACCAATATATAAAAGGTTGTGGAAACCGCATATTGCAACCATAGTTGCCCTTTTAGCGCCTTCTTGACCTTTTACATCTATATAATCTAGTGCGCATTCCTTATAAGCTTTTTCTAAGATATTTTCTAAGTCATCATGTTCACTTATAGGGAATGCTTCACCTTTTAGCATTTTAATTGCATCCTCTAAGTTTGATACAGGCACTATATTTACATCCTTAATTACAGCCCCTTCGTAAGCATTTTCTTTGGGTAAGATTATAGTTTTAACATGTTCTTTTTGAGCCATAATCGTAATAGGTAATATTCCTCTTATAGGATTAATTTTTCCATCTAGACTTAGTTCACCTATTATTAAAGTATCTTTAATTGCACTTTGGGGGATTTGACCAATTGCACAAAGAATTGCAATTGCTATTGGAAGATCAAAACCAGAACCGATTTTTTTTAATGAAGCAGGAGAGAGATTAATTGTGATTCTTCTTGATGGAAATTCTATCCCTGAATTAGTTATTGCTCTTATAACTCTTTCTTTCGCTTCTCTAATTTCACTGGAGGGTAAACCTACAATATTAAAGTCGGGTAGACCACCAGAAATATCGGCTTCAACGTAGACTTTATGTGCATCAATGCCACATATGTCTGCGCATAAAATACGACAAAACATAAAAAAATCTCCTTTATTTATTAAATTATTTTTTAGAAATTATGCCAAGAAAATGGCATCAAGATTTCTTTTAATTAAGACTATCACTGTATTTTTTTAGTGTCAAGAGATATAAAAAAATTTTAAATAAAAAAAATATTTGTTTGACAGATTATATGTTTTCGTGGTATTTAGTTAAAACTGTGGAATAAAAATTAAATATTCCCGGAAGGAAAATTATTATGGCAAAAAATTTAGTTATTGTGGAATCACCCGCAAAAGTAAAGACTGTTAAAAAATATCTTGGCAAAAATTTTGAGGTTGTTGCTTCTAAGGGACATGTTAGGGATTTACCTAAAAGTTCGTTAGGAATAGACGTTGATAATGATTTCGAACCTAAATATATAACTATTAGAGGAAAAGGCGACACATTATCAGAACTTAAAAGATTAGCTAAAGAAGCAGATAAAGTATATCTTGCAACTGACCCTGACCGCGAAGGTGAGGCAATTAGTTGGCATCTTTCTAACGCATTAAATCTTGACGAATCTAAGCGTGCTAGAATTACGTTTAATGAAATCACTAAAAGCGCTGTTGCAGCTTCTCTTAAAAGTCCAAGAGAAATTGATATGGATTTAGTTAATGCGCAACAAGCAAGAAGAAGTCTTGATAGACTTGTTGGCTATGGAATTAGTCCAATTCTTTGGGAAAAGGTTAAAAGAGGATTAAGTGCAGGCAGAGTTCAATCTGTAGCTCTTAGAATGGTTAATGATAGAGATGCCCAAATAGATGCATTTGTTCCAGAAGAATATTGGAATCTTGAAGCTGAAATTTCTATTAAAGGTGAAAAGAAAACAATCCTGGCTAAATTTAACGGTGATAAGAAGGGCAAGATTGATATTCATACTAAAGATGAATTAGATGATATTCTTAAACAAATAGAAGGCAAGGATGTTGCTATATCTGATATTAAAAAGTCAGAAAGAGTTAAAAAGGCTCCATTGCCTTTCGTTACATCTTCCTTACAACAAGAAGCTTCAAAAGCTCTTAACTTTTCAACTCAAAAAACTATGAGAGTTGCTCAGAACTTATATGAAGAGGGATATATTACATATCTTCGTACAGATTCTATTCGTATTTCAGATGAAGCTATTGAAACAGCAAAAGGCTTTATTGGTGAGAACTATGGAAAAGATTATATAAGTTATGTTAAGAATACGACTAAATCAAAAGGTAAAGTTCAAGATGCGCATGAAGCTATTAGACCTTCAGATATTAATGTAACACCTGAAAAATTAAAAGAAAAATTAGATAGAGATAATTTTAGATTATATCAACTTATATGGAAGAGATTTGTTGCTAGCAGAATGACAAATGCGGTTTATGAAACAACATCAGTTTCTTTCGAAGTTTCTAATTATATTTTTAAGGCAACAGCATCAAAGATAAAATTTGACGGATTTATGAAAGTATATACTTTTGCTGATGATGAAAAAGAAGAAAAAAATAATACGATCACAAATCTGACACTAGATTCTGTTATAACAAATGTAAATTACGATGGCTCGCAGCACTTTACTCAGCCACCAGCACACTTTACTGAAGCTTCTTTAGTTAAAGCTATGGAGGAGGCGGGAATAGGTCGTCCAAGTACATATTCTCCAACAATATATCTTATCCAAAATAGACATTATGTTCGTAAGGAAAAGAAAAATATTTTAATAACTGAGTTAGGTAAGGTTGTTAATGATATAATGGTTACAGCTTTTCCAACTATTGTAGATACACAGTTTACTGCTAAAATAGAAGAAAAACTTGATAACATAGAAGAAGGTAATGTTGATTGGAAACAAATCTTAAGAGATTTCTATCCAGGACTTAAGACATCAATTGATAGTGCTAGAACTAAATTAGAAAAGATTAAAGTTAAAGACGAAGAGAGCGATATTGTTTGTGATAAATGCGGAAGAATGATGGTATATAAATTTGGACCACATGGTAAATTCCTTGCATGCCCAGGTTTCCCAGAATGTCGCAATACAATGAGCATTATTGAAAAAGCTAATGTTAAATGTCCTGATTGTGGACGTGAAATAATTATTAGAAAAACTAAAAAAGGTCGTAGATATTACGGTTGTGAGGGTTACCCTGAATGTAAGTTTATGTCATGGAACAAGCCTCAACCAGGTAAAAACGAAAAAGACGTAATAGAAGACATAGATGAAAAGTAGTAAAAGAAATTATTTTATCAGAATAGTGATTATGTTATTACTTACTGCAGTAATTATTTTTTGTGCAATGCTAGTAAGGCCTATTATCACGGAAGAAAATAGTACAGGTACTGTAATTGAAGAGGCACATGACTTAATTTTGTGGTATTACGATCCTGCATTTGAGAAATATGCTGAAAAATTAAAAGAGGATTATTTTAAGAATACAGGCTTAAGACTTGGATGTGAATTGGTAAGTGCTGTTGAGTTTTTTGAAAACATAAATAAGATGAATGTTGAAAAAGATGATAATGCACCTGACCTTTTTATATGCGAAAGTACAAAACTAGAGCAAGCATACTTAGGTTCTGTTGCTAAAGAAAATACGGATACTTCTACATATAACTTAGCTAACTTTGCACAAATATCTCTTGATGCATCTACATATAATGATAAGTTAGTTGCTTATCCATTTGCTTTTGATGTTGGACTTTTAGTTTATAACCAAGATTATCAGCTTGATCCATCTACATCATTTGACGATATTTTAGTATCTTCATCTAACTTTATTAAAGATGCAAGATCATCTATTGATATGGTTGCATTGTTTGATCCTAATAGTTTAATTTGCAACTATCAATTTATTGGTGCATATCTAAATATCGGTGGAAAGACTGGCGACTCAGCTAAGAAGATAGATACTAATAATGAGAATTTAATAAATGCACTTAGTTATTATCAAAACTTTGCTAAGAATGTAAAGATTGATAGAGATACTGTTGATTACGATCTTGTTGAAAACAGTTTTGTTTTCGCACGTTGTCAAACAGCTATTGTTAAATGCTCAACTTTAGCACTTCTTAATCAACAAAATACAAATTATAAAATTACACAAATGCCACCACTTAATGAAGAACTTGAATCAAAACCATTGTCTACAACTTGGTGCGTTTGTGTTAATCCTATTTCAAATAATATTGAAACTTCTGAAGAACTTGCAAAGTATATGACATATGACAATATTAGTTACCTTTATGACACAACAGGTCTTATAAGTTGCAAGAGAGTGCTTCACAAAGAAAAAGGTTTCCAAGACGCTTATACTCAGTACGAGAATTCATGCACGCTTCCAAAGATGATTGAAACTCAAGAAATCTGGAAAGATATTAGAACTATGCTTTCAAACGTTTGGGGAGGAACTTCTCCTAGTGATGCACTTGCTAGATTCAATGATTCTTTAAACAAAGATCTATCTACAAGAACAAGTTCATCTGTAGAATCTAAATCCAAATAATTTTACAAATTTATTACAGAATTATTGCAAGTTTAATAAAAGTTTTGTACAATAAACCTGTCAGAGGTTCTTTTCCTATGTGGAGGAGGACATGAAAAATAAAAAATTAATTAAAGTTTTATTTATTGGTGTTATTGTTGTTGTTGCAGGAATAGTTTTTAGTTGCACCATAAAAAACAAAAATGCTAAAACTCTTTCAGAAGAAAAAACTACTGAAAGTTCTAAGAATGAAGATGAAAGTAGCAAGGAAGAAAGTTTAGCAAATCTTTGTGTACATGTGTGTGGGCAAGTAAAATCTCCTGGAGTTTATTATTTAAATAACACAGCTAGAGTCTTTGATGCAGTTAAGGCTGCCGGAGGATTTTTAGAGGAGGCCGATACTCAATACTTAAACCTTGCACAGCTAATAAAAGATGGAGAGCAAATTTATATTCCTTCAAAAGAAGAGGTTGCGTCCGGAAAAGTTGCTGAAAGTAGTAAAGCAAAGTTTGATGATGGTTTAGTAAATATAAATCTAGCTTCATTAGAAGATTTAAAAACCTTACCGGGTATTGGGGATGTTAAGGCCGAGGCTATAGTTTCATATCGAGAAAATGTTGGAAATTTTTCCAATGTTGAAGACATAAAAAACGTTGCAGGAATTAAAGATAGTTCCTTCGAAAAAATTAAGGATTATATTAAGGTGTAATTATGAGCAAAATTTTAGTAGTTGACGATGAAAAACTTATTGTAAAAGGTATCAAGTTTTCACTTGAACAAGACGGCATGAGCGTTGATTGCGCCTACGATGGCGAGGAAGCTGTTAGCATGGCAAAGAAGACAGAGTATGATGTTGTTTTATTAGATGTTATGCTTCCAAAGATGGATGGTTTTGAAGTTTGTAAAACTATTAGAGAATTTTCTAGCATGCCTATTATTATGCTTACTGCTAAAGGTGGAGACATGGATAAAATCCTTGGGCTTGAGTATGGTGCTGATGATTACATTACAAAGCCTTTTAATATTTTAGAAGTTAAAGCTAGAATTAAAGCAATGTTTAGAAGAAACAAGAGAGTGGCTAGAGATATGTCTTCTGAAATTATCAGTGGAGATCTTTATATGGATTTAGACGCTCGAAGAGTTTTTATACAAGATAAAGAAATTAACTTAACAGCTAAAGAATTCGATCTTCTTGAATTATTAGTCAATAATCCAAACAAGGTTTATAGTAGAGAACAACTTTTAAGTATTGTATGGGGATATGAGTATCCTGGAGATGTTCGTACTGTTGATGTTCATGTAAGACGTCTTCGTGAAAAAATAGAAGTAAACCCTAAAGAACCAAAATATGTTAATACAAAGTGGGGAGTGGGTTATTATTTTAAAGCTTAACGAGTCGTTCTTTAAGAGTCTTAGATTCAGAATCATAATGATAATAATTGTCGTTGGAATAGTACCACTTATCCTTTTGGATATAGTGGTACTTAATGTTGCTGAAGACAGTTTTATAAAGACGAGAAGCAAAAATATTAACGCACAGTTTTCAATTCTTTGTAATTACATTGCTGACGAATATAACGAAAATAAAATTAATGACGAGAATATCGATTTAGCTGCTGATGAACTTGCTGGAATTTTTACAAATCGTATTCAAATAATTGATAAGAACTTCAATATCTTAACTGATACTTACCAAATTAATAGAGGTAAGATCTGTATTTCTGAAGATGTAAATAAATGTTTTAATGGTTTAAATCAAACCGCTATCGATAAGAAAAATAAATATATTAACCTTACACAAAGCATTAAAGATGAAAATGACAATATTCAATTTGTCGTAATGGGTAGTGCCTCTATTTCCGACATTTTCGACGCAATGCATAATGTATTTCTTATTGCTGTAGCGGTTGTTGTTATTTTAGTTATTCTATTAATCGCCGCAGCTATTTATGGCTCAGCTAAGCTTGTTAAGCCTTTTGTTAATATTAATGATACGGTTACTAAAGTTACTACTTTTGGGCAAGATGAGCATGTTGAAATGACAGGATGTACAGAACTAGAAAATATTTCTGATTCATTTAACTTGATGCTTGGAAAAATTAATTCACTTACAAAATCAAGACAAGAATTTGTATCGAATGTGTCACATGAACTTAAAACACCTATTACGTCAATGAAGGTATTAGCTGAATCTCTTATTGGACAAGAAGGATTATCTGAAGAATTGTATCAAGAATTCTTAGTTGATATAGTTGGAGAATTAGATAGAGAAAATGAAATAATTACTGATTTGCTTACACTTGCAAAGATGGATCAAAATAAGATGAACTTAAATATTGAGAGCACAAATATTAATGAGCTTATTGAATCAATACTTAAAATTTTGAAACCACTTGCTAAAGAAAAAAATATCGAATTAGTTTTTGAAACGTTTAAGCCTGTTGTTGCTGAAGTTGATAAAACAAAGTTTTCTATGTGTATAACAAATTTAGTTGTTAACGCTATTAAATATAATAATATTGAAGGATGGGTTCATGTTTCGCTTAACTCAGACCAAACATATTTTTATGTAAAAGTTCAAGATAACGGATATGGCATTCCAGAAGAATCTATTGAACATGTATTTGATAGATTTTATAGAACTGATAGCGCTAGAGATAGAGCCACAGGCGGTTCAGGCCTTGGACTTTCTATTACTCAAGGAATTGTTACTGCTCATAAAGGAACAATTAAAGTTCATAGTGAATTAGATGTAGGTTCTACATTCACAATGCAAATACCACTTACATATGTATAAGAATATGATGAAGATTAAAAAAGTTTTAAGTTTAATATTGGTTATTGTACTAGCGTTATCTTTAATGCCAGTTTTAAGTGCATGCAATAAAGAAACGAATAATAAAAACCAAGTTTTAATTTATTATACAAATAATACGGCTGAGGATTTGCATTATAAAGCAGCTAAAATTAATACTGACGAAGTTGAACCAATAGATTTGATTCAAGAACTTTTAGATAGAATGTTTAATGCAAAACTAGAAGATGAATCATATTATTCAGTTAAACCAGAAGAGATTGAAATTAATTCAATAAATCTAAAAGATGGTGTTATTGCTATTGACTTTAATTCTGAATACTTAAAACTTTCTAATGTTAGAGAGATTATTTTAAGGGCAGGAGTAGTACTTACACTTATTCAGGTTCCAAATGTTATTGGCGTAACCTTTACTGTTGATAACATTCCAATTACAGATAGGAATAATGAGCCTATCGGAACTATGACAAAAGAAAAATTTGTTAATGTTCTTTTAAATGAAGAAGGAATGCTTAAGCAAACTTCCGAACTTAATGTTTATTTTGCAAATGAAAGTAAAGATAAGTTGATTGCAGTTCCTTATACGTTTTCGATTGATAATACAAGTTTGTCGATGGAAGAATATTTAATTACTAAACTTATAGAAGGCCCAGGAGAAGATGAATTACAAAAAAAAGAAAATCCTGATGAATTAATAGTTAATCCAACACTTGATAAAGATGTTAAGTTAATCAGTGTTGTTACGACTGATAAAATTTGTTATATAAATTTTGGCTCTAACTTCCTTGAACAAAAGCAAGATGTTAGTGACGAAATTATGTTATATTCTATCGTTAATACGGTATGTCAATTGCCGTATGTATCTTTTGTGCAATTTTTAATTGATGGTGAAAAAGGAGTAGAGTTGCACAAGACAATTTCTTTTACTGACAAATTTAATTACAATAGTTCACTAATTCAGTAAAAGCCCCTCTAATTTTAATATGCTAAAAAGGCCACTTCTAATATTGGCTGTCTTTTTTGTATTGTTTTGTCTTTTGTTTAAGGTGCTTAATCTATCACAGCATCAGGAAATTAATACTAATAAGACAGTTAATCTCAAAGCAAAATTAATAAAAATTGAAGAAAAAAGTTTTTCTAATTATCTATTTGTAAATACTGATACTATTGGGAAGGCTATTATTTCGGCGCCTAAAGAAACAAATATAAAGATTGGCCAAACATTTATAACTAATTGTAAAAATATTGGGTTTAATAAGGCTAGAAATTTTGGAAATTTTGATGAAGAAAATTATTATAAATCTTTAGGATATGGTTATAAGTTTAAGAGCTTAAAAATTAATTCGTTAAGCAAAAATTATGATCATGTTAGGCAAGCGCTTTTTAAGTTCAAAAAAAAGATAATTACAATTTTTGATGAAACATTAGGTTCTAATAAGTCTGGAATTTTCAAAGCTATTGTTGTAGGAGATAAATCTGAAATAGAAGATAATACGATGAACCTTTATAGAAAAAATGGGATTGCACATATTTTGGCAATCTCAGGTCTTCATATATCTCTTATCGGAATGGCGATATTTTCATTGCTAAATAAAAAGTTATCAATTTATACATCCGCAATTATTAGCACTATATTTATGATATGTTTTTGCATTATGAGTGGAGAGAGTGTTTCAGCTATTAGAGCAACAATTATGTTTGTTATGAGGATGGTCTCTTTAATTTTTGGAAAGCCTTTTGACATGTTAAGCAGCTTATCTTTTTCAGCAATAATTATTTTAAGCACCAACCCTTTATATTTGTTTAATTCTTCATTTCTTCTTTCATTTGGTGCAATTTTGGCAATTGCTATTTTAGGCGTATCTCTTCAAAAATATTTACAGATAAATAGAGAAAAAGAAAAAATTGCAATTGCGATTATTAGTAGTGCAGCAATTTTTATATTAACTTTGCCTATTGTTGCAAATAGCTATTTTGAGATATCTATGTTTTCTATTTTGCTTAATTTAATAGTAATTCCGTTAATGAGTTTTATTTTAAGTAGCGCATTATTTAGTGCGCTATTAGGAATAATAAGTATTGCAATTAGTAGATTTGCTATTGGTATGGGAGTATTTTTACTTGATGCTATTAATATTTTATGCGTTATTACAGATAAATTTCCTTATAGCGTTATTGTTACAGGGAATCTTTCCTGGATTAAGATAATTATTTTTTATAGCGTCATTATTTTGTTTTTGTTATTTACAAACTTTGTAATTAAAAGAGGAAATAATAAAACTAAAAGAAAAAAGAAAATTATTATTTGCATTGCAGTTTATATTGCTTTGATTTTAGTGGTATTTATTAAGCCGATTGATAGAAAATTAAATATTAGTTTTTTAGATGTGGACCAGGGAGATGGAATATTAATTACAACTCCTAAAAAAACAACAATTTTAATTGATGGTGGAAGTACTTCTGTGTCAGATGTGAAAGAATATAGATTAGAAAGTGCTCTTAAATACAAAAAGATTTCTAAAATAGATTATGCAATAGTAACTCATCCAGATACAGATCATATTTCAGGTTTGATAGAACTTATAAACGATACTAGCGCAGGACATATAAAAATATTGAGCGTTTATGTGCCAAATATTAAAGATAATGAGAATTATAAAATCTTAAAGGACGCATGCGACGCACAAAATATTTCTTTTAGTAATATTTTCACTTCGGTTTCCCTAAAAGAAGAAAACTTAAAAATAAGCTGCCTACACCCAGATAAGACTTATAAAAGTAGTGAGTCTATAAATGCTTATTCTACAGTTTTAGATCTCGAATATGGGAAGTTTAGCGCCCTATTTGTAGGAGATTTAGAAGACGATGGAGAAAAGATATTAATTAATAAGGGAGCGTTACATGAATTTGAGCTTTTAAAGGTTTCTCATCATGGTTCTAGAAATTCTTCATCTTTAGAATTTCTTAAGGAAGTTTCTCCTAAGATTGCTGTTATATCTGCAGGAGTCAATAATATGTATGGACATCCGCACAAAGAAACATTAGAAAGACTTAAAAAAGTTGGCGCTAAAATATATTGCACAGCTGATTTTGGCCAAATAAATTTAAGCGTAGATAAGCAAGGCAATGTGGCTGTTGATACTAAGTTATGATATAATTATCTAAAATATAAAGGCGAAACTATGGCTGAATTAGATTTTTCAAAAGAATTAGCAAATATTTATCTTTTTTATGGCGAGGAAAGTTTCAAAAAGAGAAATTATCGCGATAAATTAAGAAATGCTGTGACAAACGGAAATGATATGAACTTCGCTTATTTTGAAGGCAAGAACATTGATTTTTCTAAAGTTTATGACAGCGTTGTTACTATGCCTTTTTTCGCTGATAAAAGACTTGTTGTTGTAGAAAATTCAGGTAAGTTTAAGGCAAAAGCTAAAGAAAAGGTTAGCGAAGAAGAAAATGAAAATTCACAAGGAGATAACTTCGATGATTCTTCTGATGCGATGTTGGAAAAAATCTTTAATGATATTCCAAAAACAACAATTTTAGCTTTTTTTGAAGAAAGCGCCGCCAAGAATAAAAAGATTGTAAAAATAATTGGTGAAAAAGGATTACTCGTTGAATGCGATAAAGATAGTGATGAGGAAGTTGTACTTTGGCTTGCAAAGGGTTTTACAAAAGCAAATAAAAAGATTAGAAGAAGTACTATCGAATTACTTCTTAGCCGAGTAGGAAATGATTACGATAGATTAAGACTAGAATATGAAAAAATAGTTAACTATGTTGGCGCAAAAGAAGTTGTAGAAGATGAAGATATTTTAGCAATTACTTCTGAAGATATTGAAGCAAAAGTTTTCGATATGCTTAGAGCTATCACAGAAAAAAATCCTAAAGTAGTTTTAGATAAATATTATGATTTACTCGCGAACAGAGCCCATCCTTTATATGTTTTAGCAATGATTCGCATGCAATTTAGAACACTTATTCAAACAGCTGAACTTAGAAACAAAGGTTTAACTACGGCTCAAGTTGCAAAACAATTAAAAAAACGTGATTTTATTATCAGCAATGCAGAAAAATATCTACATAACAATTTTAAAATGAAAGATGTAAGAGATATTTTAGAAGAGATAAATGAAACAGATATGAAAATTAAAATGGGAGATGTTGATGCACAAATTGGTGTAGAGATGTTACTGGTTAAGTTTTCATCAAAAAACATTAAAAATGACTAAACAAGAAATTAGAGATGAAATTACATATAAAAAAAGTTTAATGACAAAGGAAGAGATTGAATCTCTTTCTTTAAGCCTTTGTGAGAAGTTTTGTAATTTAGAGGCTTATAAAGATGCAAAATGTATTTTTGCTTATATGTCATACAACCAAGAAGTTAATACTAAATACATAATCGAAAAAGCTTGGAAAGATGGTAAAAAGGTTGCTGTTCCAAAAACATTAGCTTCTGGTAATACTTTTAATAAAAAAGGTGAAATAATTCCAGACTATATGGAATTTATTTATATAGATTCTTTTGATGAACTTGAAAATGGATATGTTGGAATTTCCGAACCAAAGTTTGATGAAAATAAAGTCGCTAATGAAAGAGAAGTGTTGATACTTATGCCTGGGCTAGCTTTTGATAAATCTAATAATAGAATTGGCTATGGTGGAGGATTTTATGATAAATTTTTAAGTAGTCATAAAGATATGAAATTTATCAAAGTTGCTCTATGTTTTGGCTTCCAACTATTCGATTTGATACCAACTGATCCATATGATGAAAAGATGGATATTGTGTTGACATAAAACTTTTTCAAGGCTATAATACCTTAGTCATTTGAAAACGAAGAAGAGTTACCACTCTCACCGCGTCGCAAATGGGCGCACGTCGGTTAATATTTTCAAAACTTAGCATGTGCTATTTTTTTGGATTATTAGTGGTTAACTTTTTGCAAGCTAACCACTTTTTTTATGGTTAGACTTTCGAGGAGGTGAAATTATTAGCAATTTAGTAAATGAACAAATTAGGGACAAAGAAGTTCGTGTTATCGGTTTAGATGGCGAGCAACTTGGCGTTATGAGTATTGATGATGCAATGGCTGCTGCAGAAGATGCAGGAGTAGATTTAGTTTTAATTGCCCCTAAAGCAGAGCCACCTGTTTGTAAAATTATCGATTATGGAAAATTTAAATATGAACAGATGCGTAAAGAAAAAGAAGCAAAGAAAAAACAAAAGACTATTGAAGTTAAAGAAATACGTCTTTCACCAAATATCGATGTAAACGATATTAAGACAAAAGCTAATATGGCTAGAAAGTTTCTTGAAAAAGGTGACAAAGTTAAAGTTGCCTTACGCTTCAGAGGACGTGAGATGGCTCATATGCAAGAAGGAAAACATGTATTAGATGATTTTTCACAAATGCTTGAAGATATTGCTTTAATTGATAAAGCGCCTAAGGTAGAAGGAAGAAACATGGTTATGTTCTTAACTCAAAAACCTGCGCAAAAGACTCAGAAAAAATCAGATGATGAAAAATAACGACAAATTTATTTAGGAGGAAATATAAATGCCAAAGATTAAAACAAAAAGAGCTGCGGCTAAGCGTTTCAAAAAAACTGCTAATGGTAACTTAAAGAGAAACAAAGCTTACAAAAGCCACATTTTAACAAAGAAGTCAACAAAGAGAAAACGTAACCTTAGAAAGGCAATCATTGCTGATGCCACTAATGTTAAGAACATGAAAAAGATCTTACCATATCTGTAAGAATCTAAATTGAAGGAGGAATTAAGAAATGGCAAGAATTAAAGGCGGATTAAACGCTAAAAAAAGACATAATAGAACATTAAAGCTGGCTAAAGGTTATAGAGGAGCCAGATCAAAACAATACAGAATCGCTAAACAAAGCGTTATGCGTGCACTTACAAGTGCTTACGCAGGAAGAAAGCAAAAGAAACGTCAATTCAGACAACTTTGGATTGCACGTATTAATGCAGCTGCAAGATTAAACGGACTTTCATACAGCAAGTTTATGTTTGGCCTTAAGAATGCAGGCGTAGAACTTAATAGAAAAGTTTTAGCTGACCTTGCAGTTAATGATGCAAAAGCTTTTGCTGAATTAGTTGAAACAGCTAAGAAAAACTTAAAGTAATTTATGGAAGAAATTAAAACTTCAAAAAACTTTATAGAAGTAGAAATAGACAAGGACTTGGCCGATGGTGTTTATACACGAGTAGAAACTAGGTTCCCTCCTGAACCTAATGGCTACTTACATATCGGTCATGCCAAATCTATTTTATTGAATTTTGGCCTCGCAAAAGAATATGGTGGCCTGTTTAATTTACGCTTTGATGATACGAATCCTACAAAGGAGGATGTGGAATTTGTTGAGTCTATTAAAGCGGATGTTGAATGGTTAGGTGCAGATTTTGAAGATAGACTTTATTTTGCATCTGATTATTTTGACAAGATGTATGAGGCAGCTATTAAGCTTATTAAAGATGGAAAGGCTTATGTTTGTGATTTGTCTGCAGATGAAATCAAAGAGTATAGAGGAACATATGAAAAGCCTGGAAAAAATAGCCCTTATAGAGATAGAAGCGTAGAGGAAAATTTAACTCTTTTCGAAGAAATGAAGAGTGGAGTTATTCCTGATGGAAAGAGAGTATTAAGAGCGAAAATAGATATGGCTTCTCCTAATATGAATATGAGAGATCCTGTTATCTATAGAGTTGCTCATGTATCGCACCATCGTACAGGTGATAAGTGGTGTATTTATCCGATGTACGATTTTGCTCATCCTATTGAGGATGCAGTAGAAGGTATTACGCATTCTATTTGTACTATGGAATTTGAAGACCACAGACCTTTATATGATTGGGTCGTTAAAAATGTTGGTTTTGAAATGCCACCTAGACAAATTGAGTTTGCAAAAATGTACTTAACCGGTGTTATAACTGGTAAAAGATATATTAAAGAACTTGTTGCTAATGGAGTCGTAGATGGATGGGATGACCCTAGACTTGTAACTATTGCAGCATTAAGACGTCGTGGTTTTACCCCAGAATCTATACAACAATTTATTAAACTTAGTGGAGTTTCTAAAGCGCAAAGTTCATCAGATTATGCAATGCTTGAATATTGCTTAAGAGAAGACTTAAAGCCTAAGGCTCCTAGATATATGGCTGTATTAGACCCTATTAAGCTTGTTATTGATAATTATCCAGATGACCAAGTTGAAATGCTTGACGCTGTTAATAATCCTGAAAATGAAGAATTAGGAAGTCGTAAGGTACCTTTTTCAAAAGAACTTTATATTGATAGAGAAGATTTTATGGAAGTACCACCTCCAAAATATTTTAGATTATTCCCAGGTAATGAAGTTCGTCTTATGAATGCATATTTCGTTAAATGCGTTTCATATGAAAAGGATGACCATGGAAAAGTTAGTGTTCTTCATTGCACATATGATCCTGAAACAAAGAGCGGTACAGGTTTTACAGGCCGTAAAGTTAAGGGCACAATTCATTGGGTTAGTGCGAAACATGCAGTAAAATGCGAAGCACGTCTTTATGAACAATTAGTTGATGAAGAAAGAAATATTAATCCTAATTCACTTACAGTTATGGATAGCTGTTTTGTTGAACCAGAATTAGCAAAAGCTAATAAAGGTGACGCTTTCCAATTTGTAAGACATGGATATTTCAACGTAGATATAAAAGATACAACGGATAATCATTTGGTATTTAATAGAATAGTATCACTAAAGAGTTCTTTTAAACTTCCGCAATAATTTTTATATTCCGAGCGCGAGCAGGAGGGCACCATACGAGCAGGAGGGACCCTATTGGGGAGGCGCCAGCGAAGTATGGGAGGTGTCCTGCGGGAGCGAGGACCACTGAAATAATAGGAGTAGATTATGGAGCGTTCATGGAATGCAAAGTGGATATCACCTAAAAAGGGAGATAAATTCCATCCAATATTCTTCAAAGACTTTTTTATAGATGATGAAATTGAAAAGGCCACCCTATATATATCAGGGCTTGGTCTTTTTGAGGCTTATATAAATAATGTTAAAGTTGGAAATGAACTCTTAACACCATATGTTTCTGATTATGAAAATTGTATTCAGTATTTCGAATATGATATTACAGACATGCTTTATTATGGGCCAAATTCAAATAAAAATTCTATTGATGTTTCTTTAGGTAATGGATGGTATAAGGGAAGATTTGGACTAGATGGTGAAGATAATAATTATGGCTCACGATTTGCTTTGATTGCTGAAATTGTTATCGAAAAGAAACTTAGTGACGATGAATTAAATATTGTAACGATTGATTTAAAAAAACCTATAAAACTAAAGGAATCTAAATCACCTATTATCACTATTTCAACTGATGAAAGTTGGAAATATTATGGTTCTGATATTGAAGTTAGTGGTATTTATGATGGTGAGATAATTAATAGACTGTTATGGGAAGGAAAGGCTAATCCTGAAAAAAAACCGGATGTTCTTAAACTTCCACAAAAACTAGTTAAATCTTATTCTGTTCCAGTAGTTATTAAAGAGCAAATTGATGTTAAAGAGGTAATTACTACTCCTAAAGGAGAAACTGTTTTAGACTTTGGACAAAATTTCGCAGGCTTTGTAAAATTCAAATCTAAATTACCAAAAGGAACTAAGGTTAGATTAGAGTTCGGTGAAGTTTTACAAAAAGGGAATTTCTATAACGAAAATTATAGAAGTGCTTTAGGTGGACTTACATATATTTCGGATGGAAAAGAAGATAATGTAATGCCACACTTTACTTATTTTGCAGGTCGATATGTAAAAGTAACGGGATGGGAAGGAAAATTTAATCCTGATGATTTTGTTGGATGCGTTATTTATTCTGACATGGAAAGAACAGGATATATAAATACTTCTAATGAAAAAATCAACAAACTCTATGAGAATGTTATTTGGAGTCAAAAATCAAACTTTATTGATATTCCAACAAATTGTCCGCAAAGAGATGAAAGACTTGGCTATTCTGGAAATATAGCTTTATTTGCTCAAACTGCATGCTACAACATGTATTCAAAAGATTTCCTTAATAGATATTTATATGATCTTCGTGCAGAACAAGTTAAGTTAGAAGGTGCAATTCCATCTTATATACCGGTTGTTTCAAAACCAATAGTTTCAGGTCTTTGGGGTGATGCAGCAACGATTATTCCTACAATTGTTTATCAAATGTATGGAGATCTTGATACATTACAAGATAACTATGACTTAATGAAAGATTGGGTTGATTATGTTGATAATCAAGATTCTAAAAGAGAAAATAAACATTTTCTTCATGATTTTGGTTTTCAATATGGCGATTATACAGCCTTAGATTCATATGCATTTGATGATCATAGAGGCGCAACTGATGAATATTTTATTTCTTCAGTTTATTACTATATGTCAACTAATATGTTAGCTAATGCAGCTTCTTATCTTGGTAAAATTGTTGATATGTATAAGTACAAACAATTAGCAGATAATATTAAAGAAGCTATTATGAGTGAGTATTTTTCAAGGTCAGGAAGACTTGCTATTGATACTCAAACTGCTTATATTTTAGCTTTAAAAGCAGGTTTATATGTTGATAAGGAAAAACTAATAGATGGCTTAAAACTTAGATTTAAGAGAGATTGCTATAAGATAACTGTTGGTTATGCAGCTATTCCATATTTGCTCGGCGTTTTGGCAGAGAATGGGTTAGAAGAAATTGCATATAAATTTTTATTTAGCGAAAATTATCCAGGTTGGATTGACGAGGTCGACCAGGGCGCTACAACTATTTGGGAAACATGGTATACACTTGATGCGCATGGAAATATCAGACCTAATGAACTTAATTCACTTAACCATTATGTTTTCGGTTCTGTTGCTGAATTTATGTATGCTTATATGGGCGGAATTAAACCTTCAGAACCAGGATTTACAAGAGTGCAAATTAAGCCAATAATTAACCATCGTCTATCATCATTTTATTGTAAGTATAAATCTGTTAAAGGTGACATTGTTTCTAGTTGGGAAATTAGAGAAAATGGAGAACTTAGTTTCCACTTTGAAATTCCTGCAGGAACGAAAGCGGATATTTATATGCCACAATTCGAAATTAATGGAGTTAAAGTTTTGGATGGTTTATGCGTAAGAGAAGGTTCTTATGACTATGTATATACTCCAGATGAAAGTTATCTAAATAAATTTAGTAGTATGAGCACTATTGCTGAATATATGAGTGATGCAGCTGCCAGGGTTATTATTGAAAAGAATTGCCCAATTCTTTATGAAATGTTACAAAATGCAAATGACGAAATTTTATCAGAAACTCTAGACTATTTTGAAGATGAAAAATTTGATTTAATTACAGAAGAAGCATTAACCAAAATGAAAGAAATGTTGTGGCAATTAATTTAATTCAATATATTGTGTTTTTGCTTGCATAGATAGCACCATATAAGATATAATTCTCACAAATTTATTTCGGAGGCGATTATTATGAAGTGTCCATTTTGCGGTTGTATTGATACTAAAGTATTAGATTCACGTCCTAATGATGACAGAACTGCAATCAGAAGAAGACGTGAGTGCGAAAAATGCAAAAAGAGATTTACGACATATGAAAAAATTGAGACTATTCCTTTGATTGTTATTAAAAAAGATAACAACAGAGAAGCATATGATCGTACAAAGATTGAAAAAGGTGTTCTTAAGGCTTGTTATAAACGTCCTGTTTCAGCTGATCGTTTAGAGCAATTAATCGAAGATATTGAAAACGATATCTATGGCGCAGGCGGTTCAGAAATCAAGAGTACAAAGATTGGTGAAATAGTTATGGACAGAATTAAAGAAGTTGACCAAGTTGCTTATGTTAGATTTGCTTCTGTCTATAGAGAATTCAAAGATGTAAATACATTTATCGATGAGATAAATAAACTCAATAAATAATGTTTAAGAAATTTTACCCAACTGTGTATAACCCTAGTATATACACAGTTGATTTTTCAAATGTATATAGTAAAGGCATAAAAGGTTTGATTATTGATATTGATAATACCTTGGTTGAGCATGATGCGCCGGTGAATGAAAAAGCAATTGATCTTTTTAAGAAACTACGTTCTTTAGGATTTAAGACTTGCCTTATTTCAAACAATGGTGAAGAAAGAGTTAAACCTTTTGCAAATGCGGTAGAAAGCGATTATATATATCATGCTAACAAGCCTAGCAAACAGGCCTATGAAAGCGCTATTTCCAAAATGAAATTAGAAAAAAATGAGGTTATGTTTATAGGAGACCAACTTTTTACGGATATTTTTGGAGCTAATAATGCAGAGATTAAAAGTTTGTTAGTAAAACCAATTAAGATTGACCCATACTTTTATATTAGATTAAAACGCCTAGGTGAAAAAATAGTATTACCATTTTATTTTAGATATGCTAAAAAGCATCCAGAAAAATATAGTTTATGAACAGTTATTTAGATGAAAAAAATATTAAACATTTAACAGGACTCATAGGGAGTCCTGTTTCGCATAGTTTATCCCCGTCTTTATTTAAGGTTTTCTATTTTCAAAATAAGATGGAAGGCTATAAGTATGTTATTATTGATTCATCTATTAAGGGACTAGAAGAGACTATTAAATCTTTAGATAAACGTTTTGTGGGATTTAATGTTACTATGCCAGATAAAATAAAAATAATTGATTATCTTGATGAACTTACAGATGAGGTTAAGCAAATAGGAGCTGTAAACACTGTAAAAATTCAAGATGGTAAATTAATTGGGTATAATACGGACGGAAAAGGATGCCTGAATTCACTTATTAATAATGGTGTTGATGTAAACAATAAGAATGTATTAATCTACGGAGCTGGCGGTGCAGCAAAAGCTATTAATTATGAGTTAAAGAATAATGGAGCAAATGTTACTATGCTGCATAGGCCGTCGGAACATGACTTAAAAAATGCATTAACAGAAAGTGATATTTTTATAAATGCATCCCCTGTTGGAATGGATACATATAACTCTCCAATAGAAGATTTTTCTGGAGTAAAAAAAGATTTATTTGTTTTTGATTTAATCTATAAGAATTCTTATAATAAACTTTATAAATTATCTAAATTAGCCGGATTAAGGTATATTGACGGCTACGATATGCTTGTAGAGCAAGCAAAACTTTCTTTTGAGATATTCCACAAGTAATTCTAATTTAACTAAAAGGTTGTAATAAAATGTCAAAAATATTACAATATTTATTTGTAGTTAAATGTAATTTTTAAAAATCGCGACGAAAGAAAAATTACTAGTTTAGGAGTTTTTAAATGATTAAGTTGTTTAAATTTTTAACAAAAAAAGACTGGCTTTATATTTTGCTAGTTTTTGTCTTCACGATTGTAGGTGTAGGCCTTAATTTATTGATGCCTGATTACATGACGAAGGTAACTGAACTAGTTGAAACTGGTGGAGCAATAAGCGAAGTTTGGAAGTATGGTATTATTATGCTTCTTTGTGCTATTGGCGATGCTGCATGCACCGTTATTTTAGGCTTCTTTGCTGCTAAAGTTGCTGCTAATTTTTCAGCTAATTTAAGAGAACAAATTTATAACAAAGTAGTCAGCTTTTCTATGGAAGAGATTAGCAAGTTTTCAACATCATCTCTTTTAACTAGATCTACTAACGATGTTACACAAATTACGATGCTTATTGCTATGGGACTTCAAGCAATACTTAGAGCTCCTATTATTGCAATTTGGGCATTTATAAAAATAATTGGAAGGGCTTATCAACTTCTAATTATTTTAGGAATCGCAATTATCATTGTTATTTGCGTTATTGCAGTTTCTATGGTTTTGGTTATTCCTAAGTTTAAACTTATTCAAAAGCTTACTGATAACCTAAATAAAGTTACAAGAGAAAACTTAACAGGTGTTAGAGTTGTTAGAGCTTATAACGCAGAAACTTATCAACAAAATAAGTTTAATGGAGCAAATAATGATTTATTCCAAAATCATTTATTTACAGGTAAGATTATGGCTTACCTAGCTCCTGGACTTCAATTTGTAATGAGCATGACTTCGCTTGCAATTTATTGGGTTGGAGCGAATGTTATTCAAAATGCAACGGATCCTTTGATAAGAATTCAAATGTTTAGTGAACTTGTAACATTTATGTCTTATGGAATTCAAATAATCATTGCCTTTATGTTAGTTGCTATGATTTTTATCATGCTTCCTAGAGCTATGGTTGCTGCTGGACGTATTAATGAAGTATTAGACAATAATTCGAAGATTTTTGATGGATCAAATGAGAACATTCCTGAAAGAAACGGTAAGGTTGAGTTTATAGATGTTGACTTTGCTTATCCAGATGCAGCTGAAAAAGTTCTAAACGATGTAACTTTTACAGCCAACCCTGGTGATACAGTTGCGTTTATCGGATCTACTGGTTCAGGAAAGAGCACATTAATTAATCTTGTACCTAGATTCTTTGATGTAACTAATGGAAAAATATTAGTTGATGGCGTAGATGTACGAGATTATAAAATTTCTGATTTGCATGACAAAATTGGATATATTTCTCAAAGAGCCGTTTTATTTAAGGGAGATCTTCGTTCCAATATTGCTTATGGAAATTATGAAGAAGAAGATATAAAAGATGATGAAGTAATTCATGCACTTATGGTTGCTCAAGGTAAAGATGTCCTTGAACAATCTGAAGAAGGTTTAGATGCCGAAGTTGCTCAAGGCGGAACAAACTTCTCAGGTGGACAAAAACAACGTATTTCTATTGCTAGAGCTATTTATAAAAAACCGGAAATATTTATTTTCGATGATTCTTTCTCAGCGCTTGATTATAAGACTGATAAAACTTTAAGAGAAGCTCTTAAAAAAGAAACTAATGGAGCAACTGTTTTAATCGTTGCACAACGTATAGGTACTGTAAAAGATGCAGACCTTATTGTAGTTTTAGACGAAGGCAGAGTTGCTGGTATGGGTAAGCATGAAGAATTATTAAAATCCTGCGAAGTATACCGTCAAATTGCTTATTCACAATTATCAGAGGAGGAATTAGCCAATGCGTAGACGTAATAATGAAAAGGCTGATTTCAAATACTTAAAGCCTTTGATTAAATACTTAGGAAAAAATAGAATACAATTAATACTTGCAATCATTTTTTCTGTTTTAGGAACAGTTCTTACAATTTTAGGACCTACATATTTAAGTAAAATTACAGACCTTATTACAGAAGGTTTTACAGGTGATATTGATTTAAATGCAATTTCGAAAATTGGATTCACAATGCTTGCATTTTATGTTTCAGCATTTTTGCTTTCATATTTCCAAGGCTATTTGATGAACATAGTTACTCAAAAGACTGCCTTTGGATTAAGAAATGGCATTAGTGAAAAAATCAATGTTTTACCACTTAGATATTTTGATAATCATCTAATTGGAGATATTCTTTCTAGAGTTGTTAATGATGTAGATACTATTTCTATGACATTGCAACAAAGTGTAGGAAACCTTTTCCATGCTGGAACACAGTTTATAGGTGTTTTGATTTTAATGTTTGCAACGAATTGGTCGTTGGCCCTTGTTGCGTTAGCTGCAGCTTTTATAGGTTTTATCTTGATGATGGTGATTATGACTCATTCACAAAAATATTTCACTGCAGTTCAAAGAGAATTAGGTTTGCTTAATGGTCATGAAGAAGAAATTTATTCAGGACATACTATTGTTAAAGCATACAACACAGAAAAATTAGAATATGAAAAATTCAAAGATATAAATGAAAGATTTAGAGATGTAAACTGGAAAGCTCATTTCTTTGGTGGCGTTATGGGGCCTATTATGGGCTTTGCTGGTAACTTAGGTTATGTTGCTGTTTGCATTGTAGGTGCTGTAATGGTAGCTTCAGGAAATCTTTCATTCGGCGTTGTTGTTGCATTTATGGTTTATGTAAGATTATTTACTCAACCACTTCAACAATTAGGACAGGTATTTACTCAACTTCAAAGTTGTGCAGCTGCTTCAAAGAGAGTATTTGAATTCTTTGATGAAGATGAATTACCTTATGACAATGATAGAGAAATCTTACTTCCTTATGGAACAGCTAAAGGTGAAATTGAATTTAAGAATATTAAATTTGGTTATAGAGAAGGACGTACTATTATTAAGAATTTTTCAGCTCTTGCGAAGGCAGGAAAGAAGGTTGCTATTGTAGGTCCTACTGGTGCTGGAAAAACTACTATGGTAAATCTCCTTATGAGATTCTACGAAATTAATGAAGGAACTATTACTATTGATGGCCATGATATTAAGGATATGAGAAGAGAAGAAGTTCATGCCTTATTTGGAATGGTATTGCAAGATACATGGCTTTTCGAAGGAACGTTTAAGGATAATATTAAATACAATAAAGAAGCAACAGATGAACAAGTAATAGAGGCTGCTAAGATGGCAGGAATTCATCACTTTATAATGACTATGCCAAAAGGCTATGATACGATTCTTGATGAAGAATCTAATATCTCAGCTGGTCAAAAGCAACTTATTACAATTGCTCGTGCTATGGTAGAAAACGCTCCATTCTTAATTTTAGATGAAGCAACTTCTTCTGTTGATACTCGTACTGAAGAACTTATTCAGCAAGCTATGGATAAACTTATGGCTGGTCGTACTTCATTTATTATTGCTCATAGATTATCGACAATTAAAAATGCTGACCTAATATTAGTTATGAAGGAAGGCGATATTATTGAGCAAGGTAACCATGAAGAACTTTTAGCTAAAAATGGTTTTTATGCAGAACTTTATAATAGTCAATTCGATCAAATAGATTAGAAATCTATTAGGAGGTATGTATGAGTAAATATATTAGAATTAAAAATTTAGAAATTGGAAGAGGTAGGCCTAAAACTTGCGCTATAGTTATGGGAAAAACGGAGCAAGAGATTTTAGCTTTAGGCTTAAAAGCTAATCAAGCTGATTGCGACATGATTGAGTTTAGAGCTGATGATTTCCAAAAGATTTTAGATTTTAGTGCAGCTAAAACTGTTTTAGGTAAACTTAGAAAAGCTTGCACAAAACCTATTATATTTACTTTTAGAAGAAAAGCTGAGGGCGGACATACTGATATTGACTTTGAATATTATAAGCAACTTAATTTAACTGTTGCACAAAATGGTTATGCCGAAATAGTTGACATTGAAGCTTCGGCAGCAATGGATAATCCTGAACTTATTAATGAACTTAAACTTTCTGGAACTTATGTAATTCTTTCGAAACATGATTTTTCTAGAACACCTACTTTGGAAGAAATTATTCAGGATTTCTTTGAACTTCAAAGTCTTGGTGCTGATATTATTAAAGTTTCATACATGCCTCATTCTAAGAGTGATGTTATTACTTTGATTACAGCAACAGAAAATATGACATCTTCATTTTCTAGTTGCCCAATAATCGCTATTTCAATGGGCCATTTAGGAACAGTAAGCCGTATTTTAGGTGAGTTTATTGGAAGTGCAATTACATTTGCCAGCATAGATAAGGCTAGTGCACCAGGACAACTTCCTATAGAAGGCCTTACAAACATGCTAACGATGTTACATGACAACTCAAAAACAATTTTCCTCATTGGATTTATGGGTACAGGAAAAACTTCTGTTGCTAATGCTTTGCATCAAAAATATGGGCTTAATTATTTAGATTTAGATGCTTACATTGAAGAAAAAGAACATATGTCTATTGCTGATATATTTGCTTATGGATCCGAAGCAGGATTTAGAGATAAAGAAACTAAATACTTACGACAAATAGTTAGACAAAATTATCATGTTGTTTCCTTAGGTGGCGGAATTGTCATGAAGGAAGAAAATATTGAAATTATTAAATCTAGAGGTGTTATTGTTTTACTTACTGCTTCTCTTAATACTATTATGGAAAGACTGCAAAACGATAAAACTAGACCTTTATTAGCAGCAAATCTTGATATTCAATATGTTAGCGATTTAATGAAACTAAGAGAAGATAATTATAATAGTGTTGCAGACATTGTTATTGATACAAATAGTAAAGATGTAGACCAAGTTTGTCAGGAAATTCTTGAAACATTAGGACTTACATTGTAAAATAAAAAAAAGAAAATTTAATGGTTTAGCCGTATACAAGGAGGAAATATTTATGGTATCAGCTGGCGATTTTAAAAATGGACTTACAGTAGAAATTGAAGGTGATGTTTATCAAATCATTGACTTTCAACATGTTAAACCTGGTAAAGGAGCAGCTTTTGTTAGAACTAAATTAAGAAATATTATTTCTGGTGGCGTTGTTGAAAAAACTTTTAGACCTACTGAAAGATTTGAAAATGCACACATCGATAGAGCTGAAATGCAATATCTTTATGATGATGGTGATATGTTCAATTTTATGGATACTGCTACATATGAACAAATTCAACTTAGTCATGATGATGCTGGCGATTCAATGAAGTTTGTAAAAGAAAATGAGATGGTAAAGGTTTGTTCATATAAAGGAAAAGTATTCTCAGTTGAACCTCCTACAGCTGTTGAACTTCAAATTACAGAAACTGAACCAGGTTTCAAAGGTAATACAGCTACAGGTGCTACTAAACCAGCTATCGTTGAAACAGGCGCACAAGTTATGGTTCCTTTATTCATTGAACAGGGCGAAATGATTAAAATAGACACACGTACTGGTGAATATTTATCTAGAGCTTAATTCTTTATATTGATTAATGATTTTAGACCCTAAGATTCTTAGGGTCTTTAATTTTAGGAGATAGCATGAATAATAAAATGAAACCGGCAATATATTTGCCAACTGTAAAAGAAGCATTAGATTTAATTAATGAGAGTTTTAGTTTTGAACTAGAAGCTGAAGTAATTGATATTTATAAAGCCGAAGGTCGTATATTAGCTGAGGATGTTTTCGCAAACAATTTTGTTCCATCTTTTAATAGGTCTGCTATGGATGGATATAGTGTTTTTGCTGATGATGTTATTAAAGCTAGTAAAGAAAATCCTGTTAAGCTTAAACTTTGTGGAGAGGTTTTAATGGGGGAAACTAAAGAAGAACCTTTAGAACACGGAACATGCGTTTATACTCCTACAGGGGCTTTCGTGCCAGATGGAACACAAAGCGTTGTGATGGTTGAAGATACAAATAAGAATGAAGATGGTACTATAAGTATTTTTAAGTCTATAGAAAAAGGCAAAAATGTAACACTTAAAGGTGATGATGTATTTCCAGGCAAAAAGGTTTTCGCAAAAGGAAGAAAATTAAATATTTCTGATATTGGTGCTTTTGCTGCAATGGGAATAACTAAGATTAGTGTTAATAAAAAACCTATAGTTGCTATTTTAAGTACAGGTGATGAACTTGTAGATATAAATGAAGTTCCGCTGGAAGGCCAAATTAGAGATGTTAATTCAACTACTTTAGCTCTTTGTATTAATCAAAATGGTGGAATAGCTAAAAATTATGGAATTATAAAAGATGAAGAAGAGGTTCTTCTTGATACAGTTAAAAAAGCTGTAAAAGAGAGCGATATGATTTTAATTTCTGGCGGAAGCAGCATGGGTGAAAAAGATGCAACAGAAAAAATAGTAGAAACTTTAGGTGAACTTATTTTACATGGAATTAGAATGAAACCAGGCAAGCCTACTATTATTGGTAAAATTAATAATAAACCTGTATTTGGAGTTCCTGGACACCCTGTGTCAGCCTTTTTCGTTACAAGAGTTTTTGTTAAAAGAGTTTTAGAAAAAATGATTGGCCAGGGTAGTGATCAAAGGATTGTTGAAGCAATATTGACTGATGATGTCAAAGTTAATAAAGAAAGAACTGTATTTAACTTTGCTAAATTATATAAAAAAGACAATGATTTATTTTATTGCGAGCCAATGAAGGCTCAGTCAGGTCTTATTACAAGTATGGCTGGGTGTGATGGATTTTTTGAAGTAAATCATAATGGGGACGATTTTAAGGCTGGTGATAAAATTTTCGTCAATATAATTTAAATATTTATTGATTTTTGTTATATTTTTTCAATTTTATAATTGATTTTTAGCCGTTAATTGTATTATTATAAATACATAAATCTTATATATTTTAAGAAAGATATAGGTGAAAATATGGGTACTATTTATGGTGGTTATATGGGTAAAGTTGTTCTTGTAAACTTATCTACACAAGAAGTATCTTTATATCCATGGAATGACAGAGAAAGAGAACTCTTCATTGGTGGAAAAACCATGGCTGATAAGATTCTTTATGATAATCTTAACGGTTCTGAAAAAGCTTTCTCTGAAGAAAATCTTGTAGTAATTTCAACCGGTCCTCTTACCGGAACAGGCGCACCATCATCTGGACGTTTTAACATCTCAGGTATTTCTCCACAGACAGGTCATATCGGCACATCTAATTGTGGTGGTTCTTTTGGTTATTTCCTTAAGAAGGCTGGCCTAGATGCAATTGTTATTAAAGGCAAAGCTAAAGAGCATACTTGGATTGAAATTAATAATGGCGAGTTTATCTTCCATAATGCTGACGAAGATGAACTTTGGGGTCTTAATACGACACCAGCACAAGAAAAATTAACTGAATTAATGGAAGAAAAATGGGGCGGTAAACGTCAGCATGGTAGATTAGTTATCGGACCTGCTGGTGAAAATCTCGTCCTTTATTCTGCTGTTGTTTCTGACGAAAGAGCCGGTGGACGTACAGGAATGGGAGCTAATCTTGGATGGAAAAATCTTAAAGGTATTGTTGCTTATGGTAACCATACTTTCAATATTAAGGATCCAGAAAAGAATACAAAACATAATGAAAAATGGTTTAACATTTTAAGAAATCATCCTCTTACAGGAAATCAACTCCCTCGTTTAGGAACTGCTGGATTAGTAAGTTCTATGCAGATGAGAAGCATGCTTTCTACTAAGAACTATAATTATGGCAAGTATGATGATTTTGAAATGGTTAATGGTGAATGTCTTGCTGAAGAATACAACATCATTAATAAAGGTTGCCTTACATGTCCAATTAAATGTGCTAGAACTGTTAATGTTAAAGGTAATGAAGTTAAAGGACCTGAGTTAGAAATTTTAGGTCTTTTAGGCGGTGGCGTATTAAATAATAATATGCAAAAAATCTTAGATTGGAATAATGAAATGGACGAGCTTGGACTCGATGGTATTTCTTGTTCATCTACTATAGCTTATGCTATGGAAGCTAATGAAAAGGGTCTTTGGGATAACGGCCTTGAATTTGGCAAAATCGATAACATATCACAAACAATTGAAGATATTGCTTATAGACGTGGTGTTGGCGATGAACTTGCAAACGGAAGCAAAAAATGTGCTGAGAAATATGGCGGACTTGAGTTTGCTATTCAATCAAAAGGTTTAGAACTGGCGGCATATGAACCTAGAAGAGCTGTTGGTCAAGGTCTTGGCTATGCGGTATCTAATAGAGGTGGTTGTCACTTAAATGGTGGTTATCTTGTTATTGTTGAAGGTCTAGGTTTGTTTACTAATCCACTTACTAGACATGCTAAACCAGACTTTACTATGTTATTCCAAGACTTAATGGAAATGATTAGTGCTTCGGGACAATGCTTATTTACATCTTATGCATTCTTCCCAGGATTTTTAATTACTAGACCTAACGGATTGGTAACAAGAATATTTAACTTTGCTATTCCATTTATTGGTGGAGTTTTAAGGGTTATGAATAAATTCCCAACTGCACTCGCATTACATCTTCCAATTTTCCCACATACTAAGTCATTTGTTTATGCACTTGGTATGCCTATGAATTTTGGAAAATATTTGCGTTGTGGTGAAAGAGGATACACTCTTGAGCGTGCTCTTGATTGTAAGTTTGGCGTTAGTGCTAAAGATGATACTTTGCCAGCAAGACTTACAGATGTACCACAAGATCCAGCTAATCCAAATACAAGAGTACCTCTTGAGCCTATGAAGAAAGTATATTATAAGGCTAGAGGTTGGGATAAGAATGGTGTTCCAACAGATAAGACATTACGTAAGTTAAATATTATTGCTTAATTCAAATTAAAGGAGTTTGTTATGATAAAAGTTAAATTACTAGGTCTTTTCAGATTGGATACTGGAATAAAAGAAATGGAAGTTTCTGATGTAAAAAGCGTTAAAGAGCTTTATCCATTACTTTTACAAGAAGCTAAAAAAGTAAATCCAACTACAACAATAACTTCAAAAGATATTGATGGATGTATTGTTTTAGTTAATGGTGTTCAAAGTAAAAAGACTACAAAAATAAAAGATGGTGATGAAGTATATCTTATGTCACCTGTTTGTGGAGGTTGATATGGCATATACAATTACTGATGCTTGCAAAGGATGTACACTTTGCGCAAAAAATTGTCCAGTAAACGCTATTAGTGGAGAATTAAAAGAAAAACATGAAATTAATCCAGATGTTTGTATAAGCTGTGGGCTTTGCTCAAAGCTTTGTAACATGAACGCTATTTTAGATGATGAAGGAAATCCAACACAAAAGGTTAAAAAAGAGGATTGGAAACATCCTGAAGTTAATAGGGGTGTTTGTGCTGGATGTTCAGTATGTATTCGCAATTGTCCTAAAAATTGTCTTGAACTTACTAAACCTAAAAGAAAAGGCGATATTAGAACTTATGCTTACCTTGCTTATGCTGAGGAATGTATTGGATGTGGACTTTGCGAAAAGGCTTGCCCTGTAGAGGCGATTAAATTAGTTAAACAAGGTGAAAGACCTTATTTTGTTTCAAATAATATTGGAGGTATTAAAGAGATGATTTCTAAAATTTATTGCAAAATCTTCCAGGCTGTAATGAAGATTGCAAACTATTTCCTTGGATATCGTATGCCTGAATATATTTCAGGACCAGGAAGTATTGAAAAGTTGCCTGGACTTATGAAAGCAAAGGGTGCTAATAATGCTTTAGTAGTTACAGATAGTAACTTAGTAAAACTTGGCATCATGGATCCAATGCTTAAAGCTTTAGACGATGCTGGACTTAATTATTCAGTATTTAGTGACTTAGCTGTTAACCCAACTACAAAGAACGTAGAAGAAGGTTATAAAGTTTATGTTGCTAACAATTGCGAATGCATAGTAGCTTTTGGTGGCGGCGCTCCTATGGATTGTGCTAAAGGTATTGGCGCAAAGACTTGCCATCCAAAGAAAACTGCTACAGATATGCAAGGCTTATTAAAGGTTGGTAAAAAACTTCCTTTATTCTTTGCAATTCCTACAACATCTGGTACAGGTTCAGAAACAACTTTAGCAGCTGTTATTACTGATGATGAAACTCATCACAAAGCTTCTATTAACGATCCTCATATCATTCCAAATTATGCTATTTTGGATCCTACACTTACAAAGGGACTTCCTCCTAAAGTTACATCAACAACAGGTATGGATGCACTTTGTCATGCTGTTGAAGCTTACACAAATAAGACATACAACACACCTCTTGAAGATCATCTTGCAAAAGACGCGGTTCGTCTTATTCACAATAGTTTACTTAAAGCATACCAAGATGGCTCAGACCTTAAAGCTCGTGAAGATATGCAACTTGCAGCTTTCTACGCTGGAAGAGCTTTCACACGTGGTTGCGTAGGTTATGTTCATGCTTGTGGACATACACTTGGCGGTCTTTATGGAGTTCCTCATGGTCTTGCTATGAGCGTTATTCTTCCTCATGTTATGCGTCAATTTGGACCAGCTGTTTATTCAAGACTTGCTGACCTTGCTGATGTATGCTGCATGGACGGAAACGATGATAAAGAAAAAGCTTTGAACTTCATCGCATGGATGGAAGATCTTAATAAACAAATGGATATTCCAACTGGCTTTGATTGCATCAAAGAAGAAGACATTCCACAAATTATTAAATGGGCTAATGCTGAGTCAAATCCTCTTTACCCAACACCTGTTAAATGGGGCAAGAAAGATTTCGAACAACTTATTGCATCTATCAGAGAATAATTTAATAGTTTTGTAATAATGTAAACATTGACGTAGGAAATCTTGCTAGAGTAAAATTTCTCTAGCAGGATTTCTTTTTTATATAAAGTCCTAAAGCAATTCTAAGCTTAACTTTATATAATTTATATCTTCATTCGAAGAACAAATCCCAAATTTTTATTTTTAATTAGGCCATAGGCTTTGTTCGCGTACTTTTCGGCAAAGCATGGCCGGAAAGGACATTTAATGAAATATATTGAATTCAAGGAATGTATTTTAGAAGTCATTAATTCTAGAATTGATGACGGAGAGGAGGTGAAGGTAGACAAGGTAACAAAGAACAATAATATTTTGCTCGATTCGGTAACAATTATTAAACCAGGATATAATGTTTTTCCTACTACATATTTGAATTACTATTATGATGCTTATCTTAATGGCAAGACTATCGAAGAAATTGTTGAAGAAATATTTTTTGTTTCTGAAACATATACTGGTTCTAAAGAATATTTCAATAATATTTTAGAAGAGTATGATGATATAAAAGATAATATTGTTTGCAAATTAATTAATAAAAAACTAAATAAAAATTTATTAAAACTCGTTCCGTATAAACCTTATTTAGATTTAGCTATCGTAGCTTATTGTGTTATGGACAAAGGCGATTCAGGTTGCTGCGGAATTGTTATCACTAATGAAATAGTAGCAGGTTGGAATATTACTGAAGAAGAAATGCTAGAATATGCGATTGATAATACTCCAAAATTCTTAGGAGAAACTTTATTTCCAGTTACTAATCTGTTAGATAAAGATGATCCTTTTTACGGCATGAGCGACTTACCTTTATTTATTCTTACAAATGAATATCACACAAATGGAGCAATTTGTATTCTTGATGATTTTGTGTTAGAAGATTTAGCTGATGAACTAAATTCTGATTTAATAATTATCCCAGCTTCGGTACATGAAGTATTAATTGCTCCTAAATATATGAATCCGAATACAGAAGACTTAGATTTGCTAATTAATCAAATTAATAGGAGCGATCTTCAACCTCAAGATATTCTATCTGACCATTCTTATACTTATCTTAAATCTTCCAAAAAAATAGTAATGAATTAATTAAATAGTTTTATGTTATAATTTAAAAATACACTCGTAGCTTAATGGATAGAGCGTAGGCCTCCGGAGCCTAAAATGGCGGTCCGATTCCGCCCGAGTGTATTTTTATGGAGGATGAGTTTATGGATATAAGAAAAGAGTTATTTAGATTAGCTGATAAAGATTATGCTGCATTTCAAGCAAAACTTACGCCAACTATTGATCCTAAGTTGTTTATTGGCGTGCGCGTTCCTAACGTAAGAAAACTTGCAAAAGAAATATATAAGCAAGGTGATTATTCAAAATTTCTCAAAGAACTTCCTCATAAATATTATGATGAAAATATGCTTCACGGGTTAATCATATCCGAGTATAAGGATTACGAATCATGCGTAGAAGAAGTAAATAGATTTTTACCTTATGTAGATAATTGGGCTGTGTGCGATATTATGTCGCCTAAATGTTTTAAAAAGAATAAAGATCTTTTAATTAAAAAGATTAAAGAATGGACAAAAAGTAAGCATGTTTACACAAGCCGTTTTGGAATTGAAATGTTAATGAGCCATTACCTTGATAATGATTTCAAAGAAGAGTATCTAAAGATTCCTGCAAAGGTAAAACTTGATGATTATTATTCGAAAATGATGGTAGCGTGGTTTTTCGCGACTGCGTTAGCTAAGCAATGGGATGCGACTATTCCATATATAGAAAATAATATATTAGAGGCATGGACTCATAACAAAACTATTCAAAAGGCTAAAGAAAGCTATCGAATCACTCCAGAACAAAAAGATTACTTAATTACATTAAAAAGATAAATTAAGAATTTATCGAGGTCTTGTATAAAAAGTCAAAAGTGTTGCTCTGCAAGAAAAACTTTTCTAGAGCAGTAATTTTTAATTTTCATGGTTATGAAACGCGAAGCTAGAGGTGCCAGCGCTAAAGAGGGGCGCGCACCTTGCTTCGCTACTTACGGTGGCTGACTTTGAATGACAGTACACGTTCTTTCGAGCGCCACCTTAGTTTATAAATTTTAAAAAAATATTTTTACCGAAAAAGGGGCCATTGGTACCCAATAAGCGTTGCAAAAAATTTTGATGTATTTTATAAAAGTTTAAAAACCTTGAAAAATCAAGGTTTTTAGTTTCTATACTTTTCCAACAAGTTCTCATAATGAATAAATTTAATGGATTTACTTAAAAAATATGTTGTTTCGGGTACCAATGGTGCCTTTTTCGGTAATTTTATCAAAACATTTTATTTTGGTCTCATATATGGAGCTGGCGTAGCCAGCGAAGCGGCGCCAAAGGCGACGCAATGGGACATAGTAGTAGAGGTTGTGTGATTTGTG
>JAZRXA010000075.1:0-1288 GCA_045599965.1 Lachnospiraceae bacterium
CAGACTAAATGCAACCTTCGGCAGAGTGAATGCGACTGATCCTGAATGACGCGCATTTAGTTTGCCGAAGTTGCATTTGACCTGCCCGATCCGGGCGTGTCCCGCGCCGTGAATCAACTCCGACGGTTGGGGTTCCCGCTACCGCTCCCACCGCTTCGCACCCTGCAACCGCCTGTGTTTGCTGCGTTCCCGTGGCGGGGGACGGGAATCTTTGCTATCATACGCCGCAAGGCCCTCCCACAGCCTGCGGGACGACAGTTCCCCCAACCCCATTGCGCAAGTCTCGTTTGCGGCGTAGTAAATGCGCGGGGTTCGGATTCTCGTCTGTGGCGAGGCCTTATTTCATCTCAATGCCGAGCAGCCTTGGTTTCAGGACCACCTCCTTCGGGTCGATCTTCATAATGCCGAGCTTCGCCGCCGTGCCCTCGCCGTGGATGAACTCGAACACGTCGTAGGGCGTGCGGTCGGACTGCGAGAGCCGCACGTAGGCGTTGACGTGGGACATCATGAGGCTGGCGTCCGCCTGCGTGAGGCCGTCGAACGAGACGCCCTTGGGTAGCACCTCGCGGACGAGCTCGTGGTTGCGCTCCTCCTGCGACTTCTGGTTGGAGTTCATCGGGTCGCAGAAGAAGACCCACGTCCTGCGCCTCCCGTCCCTGCTGAACTCGATCCGGGAGGGGTTGGAGAACTCCGTGCCGCGGTCTGTGATGATGACGCCGAAGAGCTTCGTGAACGTCTCGTGCCCGAGCTCCTCGTACAGCCGGTCGAAGACTGCCACGACGTTGTCCGCGCACTTGTTCGGGATGAGGATCGCGACCATGAACCCCGTGTCCTTCCAGTGGAGCGTCATGAGGCACTTCCCGCCCGGACGCCCGATGACGAGGTCCATGTACACGACCGGGAGGGACGGGTGCTCCCTGCGGAACGCCTCGCCCGTGCGGAAGTCCCGCCCCAGGTAGCATCCTTTCTCGACCTTGTGCGCGTAGTCGCCGGACTTGGGCTTCCGCTCGCGGACCGTGCAGGACCGCTTCATGTCGCCGCGCTTTGCGGTGAACAGGCCGTAGTGCAGGTACCGCGAGAGGGTGCACTCGTTGCAGTTGAAGAGTCCCGGCTGGGTACGGTAGATGTGGTGCATCGACTGCCCGTCCTTGATCTTCGGGGAGACGATGCCGTCGATCCGGTCGAGCTCGCCCCGCTCGATGGCCGCGCCCTCGCGGCTTTCCTTCAGCGTTCTGCGGTAGTCGTCCTGCGCGTGCTCCGCGACGTAGAAGATCTTGCGCTGGTGGCA
>JAZRXA010000076.1:0-30601 GCA_045599965.1 Lachnospiraceae bacterium
TTAGCTCCGATAAGCGTAACAATCTCACCTTCGTTAACTTCGAAGGAAACCCCTTTAAGTGCTTGAATAACTCCATAAAATACCTGAAGGTCTTTAACTTCTAATAATGCCATCTCTTAACCTCCAATATATGCTTTGATAACTTCTGGATTGTTTAAGCAATCCTCCGTTTTGCCTTGTGCCAATACTGTGCCAAAGTTTAAGACTGTAAGTTCTTCGCAAATACCTGAAACGAATTTCATGTCATGCTCGATTAAAAGAACCGTGAGGTCAAACTCATCACGAATCTTCTTTATAATTCTTACTAGGTCAGCCGTCTCTTGTGGGTTCATGCCTGCTGCCGGCTCATCTAAAAGAATAAGTTTTGGATTCGTTGCGAGTGCTCTAGCAATTTCTAGTTTACGTTGTTTACCATAAGGAAGATTACAAGCAAGATTGTTTCTGTCTTCTTCAAGACCAAACACTCTTAAAATTTCCTTTGCATGTTCGCGCATAGTTCTTTCAACTTTGAAATGTTTAGGGAGTCGGAACATGCTAGTTAAGAAACTACATTTATATTGTGGTTGATTGTGAAGACCAACCATAACGTTTCTTATAACGCTCATGTTACTAAAGAGACGAATGTTTTGGAATGTTCTTGCAATTCCTTTGTGATTTATTTGCTCTTGGGTCATTCCTTTTAATTCTTCGCCATCAAGGAAGAACGTTCCGGTTGTAGGAAGGTAAACGCCAGTAAGCATATTAAAGACTGTTGTCTTTCCTGCTCCGTTAGGTCCAACCATTCCATAGATTTGACCCTTCTTAATTTTTATGTTTGCATCTTGAACAGCTTTAAGTCCACCAAAGGAGATGCCCAAATCTTTTGTCTCTAATAAATATTCTGACATTTATTTGCCCTCCTTTTTCATTTGTTCAAGTTCTTCTATTGGGATGTAGGCTCTTTCATCTTCAGAGTCGTCCGCAAATCCTACTTTTTCGCTAACAGGTGATGATGCATATTCCGTTCTTGCATCTGCTGATAAAAGCTCGTCCATGTTAATCTTCGTAGGAACTCTATCCCATTGGGCGCCATCATTTCTGATTTTGCCAGCATCGACGGGCTTCTTCCGCCAATTCTTCGGGTTAACTTTTTCTCTAAAGTTTTTCATTGCTGGAGCATTGCTAAAGATTATGATAAGGATAAGAATTAATGCGTAAACAATATTCTTAACTGGCGCAAGTGCTCCTGAAAGTTGCGCTTGAAGCGCAATGTTTAAGTAAGTGATGATTGCTGCTGCGATTAGCGAACCATTAATTGAGCCCATACCACCAAGTACGACCATAACCAATATTTCAATTGAGTAGTTGTACGAGAATGTTTCTTGTCGAATTGTTCCGATTGTTTCACCATAGAGAACTCCGGCAACGCCTGCAAAGAAAGCAGCTATCATAAATACTAATAATTTATAGAATGTAACATTTACGCCCATAGCCTTTGCTGCGATTTCGTTATCACGAATAGCAACAACTGCGCGACCATGTTTACTATTTATTAAATTTTGACAACAGAAAAGTACGATGAGCAAAACTACGAAAGCTACGATAAACAATGTGTTTGAATCATAAAGCTGTGTGCTCATACCCATAGCACCTCCGAATGCGCCTAGGTTCTTAAATACGCAACGTACAATTTCTCCGAATGCTAAAGTAGCAATTGCAAGATAATCGCCTTTAAGTCTAAGTGCTGGAAGGCCAATAATAAATCCGAAAATTGCAGCAATGATTCCTGCAACAATCATTGTAATAATTATTATTAATATCTCAGGAAGTGCCGTGCTTGCACGCAAAATGTTTGCAACATAACAACCTAGATATGCGCCAACACACATAAATCCTGCATGTCCAAGTGAAAGCTCTCCTAAGAAACCAACAACTAAGTTAAGTGAAACAGCCAAGATACAGCTAAAAGCTATACGTGGCAATGTGCTCTTATCTGAATATCCTAATCCTCCTGTTAAATTAAGGACTATCATTACGATAAGGAAGATTATAATTACTGCATAGTTTATGTAATTTTTCCAAGATGCATTTTGGAAAATATTTTTCTTTTTAATCCCGCTCATAATCACACCTTAACCCTTCTCTTCTTTCCTAAAAGGCCAATTGGTCTGACTAATAGGATGATAATTAACAATGCAAATTCGATTGCAGTTGTATAACTAGATACAGCTGGAATTGAATTGCAAACAACTTCAACAACGCCTAACAAAACACCGCCTAAAACTGCACCTGGAATAGAACCGATTCCGCCGATAACTGCGGCGGCAAAAGCTTTAATACCTGGCATAGATCCTAGCGTTGGGCTAATAGATGTAATTGGTAAATAAAATAGTGATGCAAATGTTGCAAGACCTGAGCCAATTGCAAATGTTATTGATACGATTTTATTTACGTTGATACCCATCATCTGAGCGGCACCTTTGTCTTCTGAAACAGCAAGCATAGCGCGACCTGTACGAGTTTTCTTTACGAAAAGTACAAGCGCAATCATGATAATCGCTCCTGCAACTAAGGTAATAATCGCACTCCATTTAATTACATATTTCCCCAAATTAACTGTTCCTAATCTATCTAAGATAGAAATAGTTCTTTGATCAGCACCCCAAATAAGTTGCGCAACACCTTGAAGCAAGTAGCTAACACCGATAGCCGTAATTAGCGCGGCTAGTGGCGATGCTCCTCTTAAAGGTTTATAAGCAACTTTTTCAATTACAATACCTAGAACTGTACAGACGACGACGGCCACGACGAACGAAAGTAGTGAGCTTAGCCAAATTGGCATAGACCCTACGCTCCATGTAAGATTGCACATTACATAAATCATATAAGCTCCGACCATGATTACATCACCATGAGCGAAGTTCAACATTTTTGCTATTCCGTATACCATCGTGTAGCCTAACGCTATCAGTGCGTATATGGCACCTAAGCTAAGGCCGTTAATTGCTATCGCCATATATACTCTCCTTTTACATGGGCTTAGCTAAGGCTCTTTTGAAGCCTTAGCTATAGCTCGTTTTTATTTACATTAATTAATATTTTTATTAGTTAAGAACCTTTATGATAGGTGTCTTATTACATGCGCCTGTTGCTTCCCACTTCATATCACCAGTTACGCCTGAATATCCAAAGCTTGAATCAGTAATAACTTTAACTACCATTTCACCAAGTGTCTTTGCATCAACTGATACGTCTTTAGCCTCTGCTTTTTCAAGACAACCTGCGATTGTATATATACAATCATAACCATCAGCTGCGAATTGATCTGGAGCTGCGCCGTATTTTTCTGTATAAGCTTTTACGAAAGCTGATACATTCTCATCTGTTGATTCAGCATCGAAAGGAGTGATGTAGCTAATTGGGTTTTTAACTGTGTCATCTAATAATGGTGCAAGACCATCAAATCCGTCACAACCGAAGATTGTGATGTCGGCATGACCTGAGTTTGTACATTCTCTTGCTACAAGGTTAGCTTCTGTATAGTAGAATGGACAGAAGATAACGTCACAGTTTTTAAGCATTTCAACCTGCGCTGAGAAGCTCTTCTTGTTATCAGCATCAAATGTTGCTGTTGTGAAATCAACTTTTAAGTTTTTCATTTCAGCTGCGAATGCCTCATAGATACCTGATGAATATGTATCAGATGTGTCATAGATACAACCGATTTTTTTGAAGTTCTTTGTAAGTTCTTGAGCTGCTAAAAATCCTTGGTCAGGATCACCAAAGCATACACGGAAAGCTGTGTCACCAGTTTCGATAACTGATGCTGCTGATGCTGAAGGTGTAAGGAAGAATAATCCTGCTTGAGCTGCTTGTTGACCAAAAGCTTCAGCTGAACCTGATGTTACTGAACCAAGTGATAATTGCATGCCCCAGTCCATTAACTGACCAAATCCTGTCGTTGCATCTGCTGCTGCTGCCTTGTCATCAATAATTTTGAACTCAATGTTAAATCCGTTAACACCGCCTGCTGCATTAATTTCGTCAACTGCAAGCTGTGCACCCTGCTGTACAGAAATACCGTATGATGAAGCATCGCCTGTTAAAGGACCTGTACATCCGATTTTCCATACGCCAGAAGCGTCTTTGTTTCCTTTGTTACCGCAAGCTGCAAGGCATGAGATTGCAAATACTGCTACCATAACAACTGCTAAAACTTTTGCTATCTTTTTCATGATTTTCCTCTTTCTTTGCCAAATGACAAATTTTAGTATGAAAGGAACTTTCGTCCCAACACCCCCTACAGGAATCGAACCTGTAACTAGCCCTTAGGAGGGGCTTGTTATATCCATTTAACTAAGAAGGCATGCTCTTTACTTTGAGATCACATCTTTTCCTAGATATGGTCTTAGTGCTTCTGGTACAACAACACTACCATCAGCTTGTTGGAAGTTCTCCATGATTGCTGCTGTTGTTCTTCCGATTGCGACACCGCTACCGTTAAGTGTATGAACAAATTCAGCTTTATCCTTAGGATTATTTTTATATTTAATATTTGCTCTTCTAGCTTGGAATGATTCAAAGTTAGAGCAGCTACTTATTTCAACATATCTTCCATAGCTTGGCATCCAAACTTCAATGTCATATTTCATTGCTGCTGTAAAACCTAAATCGCCAAGACAAATCTTTACTACTCTATATGGAAGACCTAACATCTGGAGAACTTCTTCTGCATCACAAGTAAGTTTTTCAAGTTCTTCATACGAATCTTCCGGTTTTGTAAATTTAACAAGTTCAACTTTGTTAAATTGATGCTGGCGGATAAGTCCTCTTGTGTCACGACCTGCGCTTCCCGCTTCAGCTCTAAAGCATGCTGTGTATGCACAGTGTTTTATAGGAAGATTGTTTCCATCTAAAATCATGTCGCGATACATGTTAGTTACTGGAACTTCTGCTGTTGGTACGAGAAAATATTCTCTTCCATCGCCAAAAACTTTATAAGCGTCTTCTTCAAATTTTGGGAGCTGGCCAGTGCCTGTCATGCTCTCTCTTGAAACCATAAAAGGCGGGAACACTTCTGTGTAGCCATGCTTTTCGGTATGCGTATCAAGGAAGAAGTTCATGATAGCTCTTTCAAGTTTAGCACCATCGCCTCTATATACTGTAAAGCGGCTTCCGCTTATTTTTGCTGCTGTTTCAGGATCTAAAATTCCAAGTTCTTCTCCGAGATCCCAATGAGCTTTTGGTTCAAAATCAAATTTAGTAGGCTCGCCCCATTTTCTAATTTCAACATTATCTTCATCCGTTTTTCCAGCTGGTACTGATGGGTTTGGGATGTTCGGTATAGTAAGCATCCAATCATTTAATGCTTTGTCAGCTTCAGCAACTTTAGCGTCAAGGCCTTTTATTTTTTCAGAAAGTTCTTTCATTTCGGCCATAACAGCGCTTGTGTCTTCGCCAGCTTTTTTCATTTGTGGAATCTGCTTTGAAACTTTATTTTGTTGCGCTTTTAAAACCTCAACTTCACTAAGTAAATTTCTTCTTTGCTCATCTAGAGTTTTTAATTGGTCTAAATCAAATTCTTCGTTTCTATTTTCAAGTGCTTTTTTTACGCCTTCAAAATCAGTTCTTAACAACTTTATATCTAACATTATTTTGCTCCCTTATTTATAATGCCGTAAATTCTATCAAGCTCGTCTTCGGAATAATAATTAATTTCGATTTTTCCTTTGCCTTTATCTCGGCGATTTATTTTTACTTTCGTTCCAAGGGCCGTTCCTAACTTCTTTTCTAAATCTTTGTAAACGAAAGCCATATCATCTTTTTTCTTTACAGCTTTTTTCTTGCCAGCGCTTTCGCTTAAAGCTTTTACTAAATCTTCTGTCTGGCGAACACTTAAGCTTTTTTCTACAACATCTTTTGCTACTTTTAATTGTTTTTCTTTATTTTCAATTCCAAGAATCGCTCTTGCATGTCCCGCACTCAATGCGCCATCAACAAGCATTTTTTGAACTTCGTCATGAAGTTTAAGAAGTCTCATCGCATTAGTGATAACTGTTCTGCTTTTTGAAACTCTTTTAGCGAGTTCATCTTGAGTTAATTTATAATCATCGATAAGTTTTTTATAGCTCTTTGCTTCTTCGATAGGATTTAAATCTTCTCTTTGTATGTTTTCAATGAGCGAAATTTCAGCAATTTCTTTTTCTGAATAATCTTTAATTACAACAGGAACTTCTTTTAAGCCAGCTTTCTTTGCAGCTCTCCATCTTCTTTCGCCTGCAATAATTTGATAATAATCATCTTTTTTGCAAACAATGATTGGTTGGATAATTCCATATTGTTTAATAGATTCTGAAAGTTCTTCTAATGCTTCTTCATCAAATTTCTTTCTTGGTTGCTCCCTGTTAGGTTCAATCATAGAAGTCTTAAGTGAAACAACGTCTTTTTCTTCGATACTTTTTTTAATTGGTTCCTCGACATCTGTTGGTAATAATAAATCCAATCCTTTGCCGAGGCCTCCTAGTCCTTTTTTCTTTGCCATAAAACCCTTCTCTTTCGTTTTTCTTCCTATATAAAATGGATTAACAAATTTCTAAAACTAATCTCTTCTTGAAATAACTTCTGCTGCTAAAAGTCTATAACTATCTGCTCCTGTCGAAGTTGGTGCATATTCCGTAATAGGCATTCCGTAGCTTGGAGCTTCTGCAAGTCTTACATTTCTCGGAATAATTGTGTTGTAAATATTTTCTTTTAATGTCTCTTTTACATTTTCAACAACTTGCAAAGAAAGTTTCGTTCTTGCGTCATACATTGTAAAGACAACACCTTCTAGTTTTAATTCCGGATTAAGTTTTTTCTTTACAAGATTTATTGTATGTAATAACTGTGAAAGTCCTTCGAGTGCATAGTACTCGCACTGGATAGGAACAAGTACCGTGTCCGCAGCGCTCATCGCATTTACTGTCAACATGTTTAGCGATGGTGGACAATCAATTAAAATAAAATCAAATCTGTCTTTAACCGGATCGAGAATTTTCTTTAAATAATGTTCTCTATCTTCCATATCAATTAAATCAATTTCTGCACCAGAAAGATTTATATTAGAAGGAAGAACCCAAAGGTTTTCATATTCAGTTTTTACAACGCACTCATCAAATGTTGTTTTTCCAACAAATAACTCGTAGAGTGTAATGTCTAAGCTTCTTTTGTCGATGCCAACACCACTTGAGGCGTTCCCCTGTGGGTCAAGATCGACTAGCAAAACTTTTCTTTTTTCTTCTGCGAGTGCAGCTGATAAATTTATCGTGGTAGTAGTTTTTCCAACTCCACCTTTCTGATTAGCAACTGCAATAATTCTGCCCATAAAATTCTCCTAAAAATTGTATTAAAAAAATACTCCCCAAAAGTAATTAAAGCGTATTGTATCACAAGAAAAACCTTGATTACAAGCACTTTTTTTCAATTTTGTGCCACGTGAAACACTTTCAATTTGGCTCTTAGATAAGTGAATTGTATTCATCTTAAAACATATTTCATTTCATGTTGCGGACATCTCTTGAAAAAGTGTAATTTTTGTGCAAAAACCTCTTGAAAAAGTGTATAAATTTCCAAAAAATCTCTTGAAAAAGTGCAGAAAAATGGTATTATTAACGTGCGAGGTAATAAAATATGATTGTAAGAAAAGCTGAAAAATACATAAATAACTGGATTAAACATCCTAAACGTGCATTGTTGGTAGCTGGTGCACGACAAGTTGGAAAAACATATACTATTCGAAAATGTTTAACCCTTTCTAATTGTAACTATATTGAAATAAACTTAATTGAAAACCCAGAATTTGTACTCGCGCTAGAACAATCAACTAGTATTGAAGAATTAAAACTAAATATTTCTGCTTTAAAAAATGTGACTTTTGTGGACAACGAATCTTATTTGTTTATTGATGAAGTTCAGGAGTGCGCAGATATTATTACTAAAATAAAATTTTGGGTTGATGACGGAAGAATTAAATTTATACTAAGTGGGTCTCTATTAGGCATTGAACTTAAAAATTTGAGGTCTGCCCCTGTTGGTTACGTAGAAGAGCTTGATATGTATCCGCTAGATTTTGAAGAGTTCCTTATAGCGAGCAATGTAACTTTAGAAACTATAGATTATTTGAAAAATTGCTTTCTTAATTTGGTTCCTATAACAGATGTGATAAACAATAAAATGTTTACCCATCTTAATAGATATTTAGTAGTTGGTGGAATGCCCGCAGCCGTAAACGCTTATATTGAAACTGGAAATCTTGGTGAAGTTTCAATAATTCAAAAAAATATTATACGACAATATAAAATGGATTTTACAAAATATGAAACCCTAGATAAAAAGCTTATGTTGTCTGCAATTTATGACCAAATTCCTTCTCAACTATTGAAACAAAATAACCGCTTCAATTATTCGGATATAGAAAAAAATTTAAGATTTGAAAAATTAGAAAACAGTTTTTTATGGCTTAAGTATGCCGGAGTTGCAATTGCAACACTAAATTCCACCGAACCTAGGATTGCGCTAACCCAGAACGCCAAAAGTAGTTTGCTAAAATTATATTCATCAGATGTTGGGCTCTTAACCTGCCAATACGGCACTGCTTTAAGATCCAAAATTCTCTTTGATGATAATAAAATTAATCTCGGTGGCGTATATGAGAATTTTGTAGCGCAAGAATTACATGCACATGGATACCCCTCATATTTCTATAACAACCACAATATAGGAGAACTTGATTTTTTAATAGAACACAATGGTGCTGTATTGCCTATTGAAGTAAAAATCGGAAAAGATTATTATGTGCATAGTGCCATTACTAAAGTGACAAATAACAAAGAGTATCAAATAAAAGCATCTTATGTGTTTGCAAATTGCAACATTGAAAAACAAAATAAAATTATATACTACCCTATTTACATGTGTGCATTTTTAAATGATAAAATTGAATATCCTATACTAAGCTTGGATATATAATGTAAAATTGGTTGTTTTATTTCGTAAATTAAAAGGTCTACACGTTTTTGCTATGTTTTTTATAATAAAAAACCACGTTTTTACGTTAGTCCTGCATTGAAAAAAATATGTTTTTGATTTATAATTTAAGTTCAAGGATAC
Source organism: Lachnospiraceae bacterium (assembly GCA_045599965.1). GTDB lineage: Bacteria > Bacillota > Clostridia > Lachnospirales > Lachnospiraceae > RGIG5612. The sequence goes on from JAZRXA010000076.1 coordinate 9,127, forward strand.
GGATGAATACATATGAATTTAGCAAAGAAGATTTTTAAAATTATCTTAAATATTCTAGGCATTTGCCTAATTATCTCTGGAATCAATGCGTTGTTTGCTTTTATCGAAGAACGCATTCATAATTCTAATGTTCCTGAAGATGGCAAGGTTTATATGTGGAAGTATGGAAAGATTTTCTATACTAAGAGAGGCGAGGGCTCTCCTGTTATTTTAGTGCACTCTCTTTCTCCTGATCATTCCGGCAAGAATTTAACTACTCTTACACAGCACTTAAGCCTTACGCATACTGTATATACGCTTGATTTACTAGGCTTTGGCCTTTCTGATAAACCTTGGATTACTTATACGAATTTCGTATATGCGACTCTTCTTAAGAATTTTGCGACAGACGTTGTCGGAGGGAAAGCTTCTTTAGTCGTTTGCGGTGATTCTGGTCTTTTTGGAATGCAGGCAAACAAGATTGCGCCTGGCGTTTTTGACAAGGTCGTTTTATTAAATCCTGCGAAAGTTGAAAGAATTCGTATTAAAAAAGAAGTTGGGATTTGCCTTAAGAAACTCCTAGACTTCCCATTAATTGGTACTTTTCTTTTTAATATTTATAGTCTTGTTGGAGCTACTCCTTTTGATAAGGAAGGAAGACATGTTATGGCAAGCCGTTTAGCTGGCCACTTAACTGTATCAATAAATAAAAAACCAAGCTTTATGAGTTCTAATGTTATTATTCTTGAAAGACAGAACGGAAACAACTTTACATATGGCGATATTTCATCCGTTCTTTTATCTGAAGACTTTACTTGATTGGTGATTTAGATGGTTTTCCTGCGCGACGCGGATATTTATCCGGCGTCGTATTTTTTTTGCTTATTATTACCAAAGATCTTTTTCCCGAGCCTAAAGGAAGCTCATATTCTCTAATATCTTCTAGTTTTCCGCCTAATTCTTCTATTGCTTTTGATGCGGCTAAAACTTCTTCTTTACAATCTGCTGATTTGTAGAATATTGCGCATCCGCCTACTTTTACGAACGGCAAGGTGTATTCTGCTAATACCGCTGAATCTGCTACGGCTCTAGAAACACATGCATCAAAGCTTTCTCTTAGAGCCTCTCCTTTTTTTGCTAAATCTTCAGCTCTTCCAGCGACAGCTTTTATATCTTTAAGGCTTAGTTTTTCAATAACTTCGTCGATAAAATTTATTCTTTTATTAAGGGAATCTGCGAGTAAAAAATCGATATCTGGCAGGGCAATTTTGAGCGGAATTCCTGGGAATCCTGCGCCCGTTCCGATGTCCAAAACTCTACATCTTGTGGTCTCTTTTTCAGCCTCCCCACAAGGGCAACTTTCCTTTATTTTCAAGGCTTTTTCCATAATTAGTGGTGCTGCGGCAAGTGAGTCTACCATATGTTTTATTTCTACTTCTTTTTCATCCGTAATCGCCGTCAAATTCATGACTTTATTCTTCTCTAGAAGTAGTGTTTCAAAGGTATCGAACTTCTCTATCTGCTCTTCGCTTAATTCGATTCCTTGGCTCTTTATATATTCTCTTAATAGCTCAAATTGTTTCACGTGAAACATCCTCCTTACCGCCTCCCTTATCTTATTCTAATTCGCCGTCGTTTTCAAGTGTTTGTTTAATTCGAGAGCAAAGGATATGCCACAAACGGCTCGAAACGTTCTAAGCTCAGCGAATATCGGGAAAACCGTGCCTTGCCTCGCGCTCCGGATGGAACGGAGACGCTCGTCAAGACTCCCGACATCCGCTTCGCTAAGAACTTTCGGCTTATTGTTTGTTGGCATATCCCTTGCTCTCGATTTTTTGAGTGCGGCTGAGGTCTATAGTCCAGCGCTCAAAATAGTCATAAAACGCATGACGAGGATACTAAGTTTTTGACTATTTTGAGCGTTGTCAATCTGGCGTTTTGTGACTGCGCTGTGGTTGTTTTTAATCTTTAGTGGCGAGCAAAACAAGACTCCAGCAAAACAATAAGCCATGGGTTCTTGATAAGCTGTGCGGCGGTGGTTTCGGCGAGCGTCTCCGTTCCATCCAGAGCTTGCAAATTTTCGCCCCCCCGCAGGAGCGTGCTGCAACCACAAAACGCATGGCGAGGATACTTAATGAGTTGTGCGTTAGGAGCTTCAAGCGGATCTCCGTCCCATCCGGAGTCCGCGCAGAAGCACGTTTTTCCTAACGTGCAACGAATTTAGTCTCCATCGCCGCTAAGTTTTTGGTTGTAGCACGCAGATGTTTCACGTGAAACATTTAAAGTTTTTCTTTGGATAAGTAAACGAGAAGCACCGCGATGTCAGCCGGAGTTACGCCGGAGATACGCGAAGCTTGACCGATAGAGTGGGGCTTAAAGAGATTAAGCTTTTGACCAGCTTCAAGACGAAGCCCGCTAATTTTTTCGTAATCAATATCATCGCTGAGTTTTCTAGCCTCAACGCGTTTAAAATTCTCAACCTGTTTTTCTTGCCTTTCAATATAACCTTTGTACTTAATTTCGATATTAATTTGCTCAATAATATCCTTAGGCAAGTCTTTGTATTCAGGATCGAGATCCTTAAGTTTTTCATAATCAAGCTCAGGTCTTCTAATAAGCTCATCAAGGGTAACACCTGTGTTTAGTGGTGTCGAACCATACTTAACCACAATATCTTGTGTTTTTTTGCCTGCGCCAATAGGAATTTGCTCTAGACGAGCGACCTCGTCTTCGATGATTTTCTTTTTGTTTTTAACATATTCATAACGCTCATCAGAAACAAGCCCAATCTCATGACCAATTTCGCTAAGACGAAGATCGGCGTTGTCTTGACGAAGTAAAAGTCTGTATTCAGCTCGGCTTGTCATCATTCTATATGGCTCATTGTTTTCCTTTGTAACAAGGTCGTCAATAAGTACGCCGATATAAGCCTGGCTTCTGTCTAAAATAACAGGCTCTTTTCCTTGAATCTTTCTAACAGCATTTACTGCTGCCATAAAACCTTGAACAGCAGCTTCTTCGTATCCTGAACTGCCGTTAACTTGGCCAGCAAAGTAAAGATTTTGGATTTTCTTTGATTCTAAGGTCGCCTTTATTTCATTTGCATTAATGCAATCATATTCGATTGCGTATGCATTTCTAATTATTTTAACGTTCTCTAGTCCAATCATCGTTTTGTACATAGCAAACTGGACATCTTCAGGTAGAGAAGAGCTCATTCCTGAAAGATACATCTCGTTCGTATATAGGCCTTCTGGCTCTACAAATATCTGATGTCTCTCTTTTTCTGGGAATTTTACAACCTTGTCCTCAATAGAAGGGCAGTATCTAGGGCCTGTTCCCTCGATTTCGCCAGAGAATAGAGGAGAGCGGTCTATATTCTCCCTAATTATTTTATGCGTCTCTTCTGTGGTATATGTGAGCCAGCATGATACTTGCTCTTTTTGGATATCGTCCGGATTTGTCGAAAATGAGAATGGCACAATCGGATTATCGCCCTTTTGCTCCTTCATTTTTGAAAAATCTAAACTTCTTTTATCTACTCTTGCCGGCGTTCCCGTCTTAAATCTTCTAACCGGGATTCCGTTTTCTACTAATGAATCGCTTAAATGGTTTGCAGCTTGAAGTCCGTTTGGCCCTGTTGGATTGCTAACGTCTCCATAAATACATCTTGCCTTTAGATATGTTCCGGTTGCAAGAACTACGGCTTTCGCATTATAAGCCGCTCCGGAATATGTCTTAACGCCACAAACTTTTCCGTCTTCAACTATAAGCTCTGTAACTTCGGCTTGTCTAATTGTAAGATTTTCTGTATTTTCAAGGGTTTTTCGCATCTCCCTCGTATAATCTTGTTTATCAGCCTGCGCTCTAAGAGAGTGCACTGCTGGGCCTTTCGATGTGTTAAGCATTCGTGATTGGATAAATGTTTTATCGATGTTCTTGCCCATCTCGCCACCCAGGGCATCAAGTTCTCTTACTAGATGTCCTTTGCTGCTGCCTCCGATATTAGGATTGCACGGCATAAGAGCAATACTGTCTATGCTGACAGTAAACATTATTGTGTTCATGTTAAGGCGCGCTGCTGCTAATGCGGCTTCGCATCCCGCATGTCCCGCCCCCACTATAACTATGTCGTAGTCTTCGGTAATATGCTTCAACATGTATCCTTTCAATATTTTTCTCAAATATATAAATTCTTGTAGTGAGCGAAGCCGTATGACTCGTTGAAGACGTCATTGGCTGACGTCGGAAACGAGTTATCGGTTCGCGAGCCTAGCTCGTATATTTTGTGCCGTTTTACAAAATATTATTATCATTTACCCATGCAGAATTTCGAGAAGATCTCGTCGGCGAGATCGTCTTCGATGGCTTCACCAATAACAACGCCAAGCATTTCGTATCCGCCCATAAGATCAATCGTATAAAAATCTTCAGGCATACCATTCTTTATTGACTCGGCAGCTTTATTAAGCGAATCGTATGCGCCCAAAAGCGCAGCCTTTTGCCTAGCATTCGTTATATAAACTTGGTCATTAAAGTTAATGACCTTATTGTAAAACATCTCTTTAACAGTGTTTGCAAATTTATCTAACCCAACCTCGTTTGTTACACTTGTTTCAATAACAGGTGTGTTTTCTAAACACTTATACATTTTTTGTATATCTGCTTTTGTCTCAAGATCCGTTTTGTTGAGTAGGGTAATAGCCTTTTTGTTTTTTATTATGTCGATGATTGCAAAATCATCATCGTCTAATTCTCTAGATGTATCTACGACAAAGACTATTAAATCTGCTTCCTTTGCATAATCTTTCGCCTTGTCGACGCCCATCTTCTCAATTACATCTTCTGTGTTTCTAATTCCAGCGGTATCAATTATGTTAAGAGTTACATCGCCCAAACGCAAACTTTCTTCTAGCGCATCTCTGGTTGTTCCCGCAATATCGGTAACAATCGCTCTTTCCGTTCCGAGCAACGCATTAAGTAGAGAAGACTTTCCTACATTTGGCTTTCCTAATATTACCGTCTTTATTCCTTCTTTGATAATTCTGCCATCGTCGGCGCTGTCTAGAAGTTCTTTAATGTCTGCGATACATGAATCGACTATTGGTAATAATTTTTCGCCATAGCCTTCCATTTCTATATGCTCTGGGTCATCTATCGCCGCTTCTATGTACGCGATTTGCTCTAAAAGTATCGCTCTTTTTGCTCTTATCTTTTCGGAGACGCTACCTTTAAGCTGCGAGAGGGCAGACTTAAGTGCGAAATCATTCTCCGCATTTATTACGTCAATTACTGCTTCGGCTTGCGACAAATCTATTCGGCCATTTACAAAAGCTCTTTTTGTAAACTCTCCTGGCTCTGCGATTCGTGCTCCGTTTTTTATTACTAACTCTAATGTTTTATTTAAGACATACATTCCGCCGTGGCAATCGATTTCGACTGTATCTTCACGCGTGTATGTATGTGGGCCTTTCATAATAAGAACCAGCACTTCGTCTATTACTTTGTCGCCATCTACAATGTTTCCGTAGTGCACAGAATGCGACGGCACATGTAACAGATCCTTTTCTTTTGCCGGCTTAAAAATTTTCTTTATGATGTTGAATGCTTCATCGCCACTAATTCTAATTATTCCTATTCCGGAATTGTTCATTGCTGTTGCAATTGCGGCGATTGTTTCGGTTGTATTAATCATATTTAATTTGCGCCCCGGATTTTCCGAGGCGCTAAAAGTTTCTTATCGTTTGTAGTAAACAACTACTTTTCTGTTAGGCTCCTCGCCCTCACTCTTTGTTGTTACAAACTTATCTGCTTGTAAGTATGAGTGGATGATTCTTCTTTCATATGGATTCATCGGTTCGAGTGTAATTTTATGTTTTGTTTTCTTAACTTTTGTTGCAATATTTTTTGCAAGATTTTCTAAAGTTTTTTGTCTTCTGTCTCTATAATCTTTTGTGTCTAATTTAACTCTGTAGTAATCTTCTTTTTCTTTGTTTGCAATTATGCTAACTAAATATTGCAATGCATCTAGCGTTTGTCCTCTTTTTCCGATTAAGTCTCCTGTATCTTCGCCTTCTAAATCTATACTGATTACTTTTTCGATTTCATCTATTTCGATTTTAGGCTCGGCTTTGATTTCCATTTTTTCTAAAACTTCTGTGAGGAATTCTTTAATAGCTCCTTCTTCAGATTGTTTTTTTCTTACTTTTATAACTGCTTCTTTAGAGAATAAACCTAAAAGTCCGCCGTTGCCTTCTTCAACTACTTCGTATTCTATGTTATCACTTGTAGTTTCAAGGGCAATTGTTGCTTCTGTTATGGCTTCGTCTACGGTTTTTCCTGTAAACTCTTGATATTCCATATTTGCCTCCCGACTACTTCTTGTATTTTCTATGAGTTTTTGTTCCCGCTTCTTCGCTCATGTCGATTCCGTTTTCCTTATTAAACTGCGCAACAAGGCCGGCTTTCGCTGCTAATGAGTTTGGATTAACTGGCTGGTTTGTGCTTGCTGTGTTTTCAACATTTACATTTGCTTTATCAGCAAGTGACATTGGAGCCTGCGAGTCGATACTCTTTGTGTTTGTACTAGCACCTTGGTAAATTGAAGATGCGCTAACTCTATCTTTTTGTTTTGCTTTTTTCTTTTCTGCTTTTTCTTCAGCTTTCTTTAAGTTCTCTTTTACAAACTCATCCATATCAATCTTGCGGTAACGCTTGTTGATGATAATTTGTAATACTACTTGGAAGAGTGATGAGAATGCCCAGTAAAGACCAAGTCCTGAGTTAAGTGTCAAACAGATAAATACTGAGAACAATGGCATTACAAATCCCATTGAGTTCATTGTTGCTGCTGACGCATCTTTTTGCTGTGCACTTTGTTTTGTCTGGGTAAGCTTGAATGATAACCATTGAGAGAAACCAGCAATCAATGGAAGAATTATTGCAACGATTCCAATTCCGCCACCTTTAATTAAGTTAAGTGGTGACTGGCTTATATCAAAGCCTAAGAATCTGTTTGCTGCCATCATCTGGTTGTGCAACTGGGTAAGTGCGCCCGATTGCGAACCAGCTGCGCCAATAAGTTGATCCCACTGTGCATGTGAGAAATTATAAAGTGTTGTAATCTGGTTTGATATATCGATTGTTGAATCGCCTAAGCCTTTTGAAATTGTTTCAAATGCTTGTGGTCCAACATCTGATAATATTCCAACAACTTTCTCTAATGGTGCTTTTAAGATATTGATGAATGTTGGAAGCTCTCTTAAGGCGCCATACATCGCAATCAATATAGGCATTTGAATAAATGTCTGTAAGCATCCGCCTGCTTGAGATACGCCGTACTTAGCATAAATTTCTTTAGTCTCGGCTTGCATCTGTTGCATAGAATACTGGTCGTTTCTGCCTTTATACTTAGCTTGAACTGCTTGGAGTTCTGGTTGCATAATGGCAGTTAACTTTGAAAACTTTTGTTGTTTGATTGTAAGTGGTAATAAAACAAACTTGATAATAAGGGTAAACACGATAATTACAAGTCCGACATTACCAATTCCGATAAGGTCGAAGAACTTGAAAATATATTCCATTACAAATCCGAAAACCCAAATGATCTGTTTGATTACTGGCCAATCGTAACAACCGTTACCTGCTACCGCAGCAGTTTGTGTAGCTGCGCCACATGCCAATAAAATGTTAGAAACTGTCATAGATCCTCCTTATGGTACCGGGTCGTAACCACCCTTGGAGAATGGATTGCATCTTAGGATTCTGTAGATAGCCAATCCCAGCCCTTTAAGCGGGCCATACTTCTCAATCGCCTCGATCGCGTATTGAGAACAGGTAGGGTAATATTTGCAGCAACCATAGTGCTTCAAACCCGAAATATTTTTCTGATAAAACTTTATTGGTGCTATTAAAATCTTTTTTAACATGTCTACACCAATCCTTGCATTTTGAACAATTGCTCTAAAGCCTCGTTCATGTCTTGCTGCCCAACGCCTTTGGTGGCGCTCCTAGCAATAACTACAAAATGAAAGCCATCCGGCAATTTATCTTTAAGCGCCACATAGCTTTGTCTTATTAATCTTGTTGTTCTGTGTCTAACAACGCTGTTTCCGACTTTTTTACTGACGGAAATTCCTAATTTTTTGCTTCCTTCTTGAGGATAAACATAAAGAACTAGTAGCTTGTTAGCCACACTTTTTCCTTTATTATAAACTTCTTTAAATTGAGCAGAATTCTTTAACGAATCAATATTTCTCAAGTTAAATTTCCTTCCTCATATAAGAAGAAAGACCACCTTCTTCTTTGGTGGTCTTAAGCTGATAATGTTTTTCTTCCTTTAGCTCTTCTTGCGGCTAATACTTTTCTTCCGCCTGCAGAACTCATTCTTGCTCTAAAACCATGAACCTTTGCATGTGATTTTTTCTTAGGTTGAAAGGTCATTTTACTCATAAGGCTACCACCTCCTTGTTTTCTAGAAAAATAGCATGAATTATTATATGTAAGGACTACTTTTTAGTCAAGTATTTTTTTATCTTTTTTTATCCACATGCACATGTTTTGTTTATTTTTTGACAATCGGCCTTTTTACTGGTTAATTTTTGTGGATTTCTTTGTTGGTTTGATATTTTATTAACTTAAAATTTCCTTTATTTTCAAGCAAAACTGCTGCTTTTTTTGTTTTCCACTAGTTGTTCATAACATGTAGGTAACTCACGCGGTAAAGTGTTAAATTAACAATTTATCCACCGCTTTTCCACAAAATTTTGGGTATTACTTTTTGCCTTATTTTATTGAAAAGTTTCCTTATATATATTATTATATACATATAGTTTTCGAGCGGCGTTTTTTACCGCTTTTATTCTTGTAAATAGGAGTATTTTTATGCTAGAAACCATTAAAGAAAAATGGCCTGAAATCTTAAACCATTTGAAACAAGAACACGACATTTCAGATGTATCTTTCAACACATGGCTACTTCCTTTAGAAGTTGCTGCGTTAGAAAACGATACAATAATTATTGTTGTTCCAGAAGAAACAATTGGTCTTCAATACATAAAAAAGAAATACTATCTTCCATTAAAAGTTTGTGTTGAAGAGGTTATTGGTTCATCTTTCGAGATTGAATTTGTTCTTCCAGATCAGCTAAAGAGTTTAACTACTATAGCTCCTTTAGAGCCTGAGCAAACACCTGATATATATGAAAAAGCTGGCTTAAATCCTAAGTATACTTTTTCTACATTCGTTGTTGGTGATAACAACAACTTAGCTCATGCTGCGGGTTTAGCTGTCGCTGAATCTCCTGGTGAAATTTATAATCCTTTATTTATTTATGGCGGTGTTGGTCTTGGAAAAACTCACCTTATGCAATCAATTGCTCATTTTATTTTACAAAGAAATCCTAACTTAAAGGTTCTTTATGTCACTAGTGAAACTTTTACAAATGAGATTATTGAAGCTATTCGTAAAGGTAATGAAAATCCTAATGCCAATGTTTTATTTAGAGAAAAATATAGAAACGTTGATGTTCTTTTAATTGACGATATTCAATTTATTAGTGGAAAAGAGAGTACTCAAGAAGAGTTTTATCATACTTTCACTGATCTTTATGAACATAAAAAACAAATTATTATTTCTTCAGATAAACCTCCTAAAGAGATTAATAATCTTGAAGAGAGACTTTGTTCTCGTTTCCTTTGGGGACTTCCTGTAGATATTCAGTCTCCTAAGTATGAAACTCGTGTAGCTATTCTTAAGAAAAAAATAGAACTTGAGGGTACTACTAATATTTCTGATGATGTAATTAATTATATTGCTAAAAATGTAAGTTCTAATATTCGTGAACTTGAAGGCGCTCTTACTAAAATTGTTGCTTATTCAAAGCTTTCATCTTCTGAAATTACTTTAGAATTTGCTGAAAATGTTCTTCATGATTTATTTAATGAAGCTCAAAAAGAAATTACTCCGGAAATGATTATTAAAATTGTTGCAGAACATTTTAATGTTTCTGTTAATGATATTGTTTCTAAAAAGAAGAGCCAGGATATTGTTTATCCTAGACAACTTATTATGTATCTTTGCCGCACACTTACAGATGTAGCCCTTTCTTTAATAGGAAAACGCTTAGGTGGCCGTGATCATACTACTATTATTCATGGTTATGAAAAGATTCAACATGAAATAGATGTAAATGATAAAGTTCGCTCTGATGTAGAAATTTTAAAGAAAAAAATTATACCTTCATAAATACACAACTTATAAACATTAATGTATTTTTTAGGTTAATTAGTTGTTAATTTATTTAATTGATATATTTTTAACTAATTTAAATTTTACTTTTACACATTTTATTAGAATTACTTTAACAATAATATTAACAACGACTTTTCTTTTATATTAAGGCTTTAACCTATATTTTCACAAATTAACAATACCTACTATTACTACTAAAATTATATATATTTATTTATAAGATTTTTTATCAAGAAGGGAGATTTACACAAATGAAAATAACCTGTTCAAAAACAGATTTATTAAATGGTCTCAATATTGCTTTAAGAGCTGTACCAGCTAGGAGTTCACTTCCTATTTTGGAATGTTTCTTAATTGAAGCTAATGAAAATATTAAGATAACAACTAATGATAATGATTTAGGAATTGAAACTATTATAGATGGAACAGTTAATCAAATAGGAAAAATTGCGATTAATGCAAGAATTTTAAGTGATATTGTAAGAAAACTTCCTGAAAATAATGTTTTAATTGAAGCTAATTCTAATTTTAAGGTAAGAATTAAATGTGAAGATGCTGAATTTACACTTAATGGAAATAATTATATTGAATTTCCAGAGTTACCACAAACAAAAGAAGAAAATAAAATTACAATTTCACAATTCACCTTAAAAGAATTAATAAAACAAACTATCTTTTCTATTTCATTAAATGATGCTAACGCAATTATGCGTGGTGAACTTTTTAGTATTGATAAAGACAATATTAAAATTACATCTTTAGATAGTCATAGAATTTCTATAAGAAAAGAAAAATTACCTTTTGCTTATGATAATTTTAAGTCAATTATTCCAGGTAAAACACTTATTGAAATTAGTAGAATTTTAACAGGTGAAAATGGAGAAATGGTTGATATTTCTTTTGATAAAAAATTTGTTAAATTTAGTTTTGATAAAACAAAGGTTATTTCAAGATTAATTGAAGGTGAATATTTTAATGTAGAACAAATGATTTCATCTGATTATGACTGCGTAGTTAAATTAAATAAAAATGAATTTATTAATGTAATTGAAAGAGCCGTAACTTTAACAAGAGAGGGAGAAAAGAAACCTATAGTTTTAGAAGTTAGAGATGGACTTATGAATGTTGAAATTTCTTCTTCACTTGGTTCTATGAATGATCATGTTTATGTTAATAAAGAAGGTAAAGATGTAACTATTGGATTTAATCCAAGATTCTTCTTAGATGTTATGAAGGTAATAGATGATGAAGAAATTAGTATTTATTTTGTAAATGCTAACGCTCCATGTGTAATAAAAGATAAAGATGAAAATTATTTATACATCTTATTACCAGTAAATATTAATAGATAATGGAAAAAATAATTTTAAGAGACGAATATATAAAACTTGGTCAGGCGTTAAAAGCTGCTGGATTAGTAAGTAGTGGTGTTGAAGCAAAAATTTTTATTGAAGAAGGTAAAGTTTTTGTTAATGGTCAGGTCGAATATCAGCGTGGAAAAAAATTAAGAGAAGGAGATTTGGTTGAATTTAATAATAACGCGGTAGAAATATGCAAATAAAATCCTTAGAGCTTAAAAATTATAGAAATTATGAAAGTCTTTCAATAGATTTTGAAAAAGGCATAAATATTATTTATGGCGAAAATGCTCAGGGAAAAACAAACATATTAGAAAGTATTTATATGTGCGGGCTTGGAAAAAGTCACAGACATAATAAAGAAAACGAATTAATTAAAATTAATGAATCTGAAGCACATATAAAAGGCGAATTTATTAGAGATGATATTCCTGAAAGAATAGATATTCATATTAAGAAAAATAAAAATAAAGGAATAGCAATAAACCAAATTCCAATTAAAAGATTAAGCGAATTATACGGAAAAGTAAGTACAGTTATTTTTTCGCCGGAAGATTTAGAAATAGTTAAGCAAGGTCCATCTGTAAGAAGAAGTTTTATAAACCAAGAACTTTGCCAGGTTGATCCGATATATGTAGATGACTTAATTAATTATTCAAAAATATTAAAGCAAAGACATGAACTTTTTAAGAAGGCAGAAAAAAATCCGGAGAAAAAAGACGAACTTTTTGAAACACTAGATATTTGGGATTTACAACTCGTAAATTATGGAAAACGAATTATTGAGCGTCGTAGAAAATTTTTAGAAGAGCTTAATGAAATAATTTTTGATATTCATTACGAGATTACCGAAGGAAAAGAAAAAATTAAATTAGTTTATGAGCCTTCGGTACATGAAGAGGAGTTTTACGAAGAATTAATCAAGGCTAGAAAACAAGACTCTATTTATAAAAACACATCAGTCGGCCCGCACAGAGATGATTTTTCGTTTTATGAAGATAAGAAAAACTTAAAGTTTTATGGCAGCCAAGGCCAGCAAAGGACCTGCGTGCTCTCGTTAAAACTTGCCGAGATAAAAATTATTGAATTATTAAAAAATGAAAAGCCGATTTTACTTTTAGATGATGTTTTATCGGAACTAGATAGGAACAGACAATTAAAACTTCTTAAAAGTATTGGTGATACGCAAACGATAATTACATGTACCGGCGTTGATGAGTTTGTTGAGAACGAAATAAAAACTGCAAAGAAGTTTTATATAAAGGACGCACAAGTTTTAGAAAAATAAAAAGGATTAGAAATGGCAGAAGAGAAAAATTTACAAGACACACAAGTAACTAATGAATATGGTGCCGACAATATCCAGGTTTTAGAGGGCTTAGAGGCTGTTCGAAAAAGACCAGGTATGTATATCGGCAGTATTTCTTCTAGAGGTCTTCACCACCTTGTTTACGAGATTGTAGACAATGCGGTTGATGAGGCGCTGGCAGGATACTGTAAGGATATTGTTGTTACTATTAATAACGATAATTCAATCACGGTTGAAGATAACGGCCGTGGAATTCCAACAGGTATAAATTCTAAAGAAGGCGTATCGGCAGTTGAACTTGTATTTACAAAGTTGCATGCCGGCGGAAAATTCGGCGGTGGCGGATATAAAGTTTCTGGCGGTCTTCATGGTGTTGGCGCGAGCGTTGTTAATGCTCTTTCTGAACACTTAGAAGTTACTATTTACAGAGATGGAAAAATTCATCATCAAGAATATTCTAGAGGTCATGCGAAGGGACAACTTCAAATTTTAGGAGATTGCCCAGCTGAGAAAACAGGAACTACTGTTACTTTCTTACCTGATAGAGAAATTTTTGAAGAGACTGTTTACGACTATAAAGTTCTTCAACAAAGACTTAGAGAGATGGCTTTCCTTACAAAAGGTCTTCGCATTGTCTTAAAAGATGCGCGTGAAGGTAAAGAGCAAGAAAAGACCTTCCACTATGAAGGCGGTATCAAGGAGTTTGTTGCTTATATCAATAAGTCAAACACTCCGCTATATGAAGACATTCTTTATTTCGAAGGCAGTAAAAATAATGTTGCCGTAGAAGTTGCTATGCAACACAACAATGGTTACAACGAAGGCATCTATACTTTCGTTAACAATATTAATACGCCGGAAGGTGGTACTCACTTAGAAGGCTTAAAGCGTGCGCTTACTAGAATCTTTAACGACTACGCTAGAAAAAATAAAATCTTGAAAGAGAAAGAAGAAAACTTATCTGGCGAAGATATTCGTGAAGGTTTAAGCGCTATCGTTTCTGTAAAAGTTGAAGATCCTCAATTTGAAGGTCAGACAAAACAAAAATTAGGTAATAGCGAGGCGCGCACAGCGGTTGAAGCGGTTGTTAGCGAGCAGCTTACTTACTACTTAGAGCAAAACCCTTCTATTGCAAAGATGATTTGCGAAAAGAGTTTACTTGCACAGCGCGCGAGAGATGCAGCTAGAAAAGCTAGAGAAGCAACTAGAAAATCTCCACTTGCTGGCGGCGCTCTTCCAGGAAAACTTACAGACTGCTCTGATAAGAATCCAGAAAACTGCGAAATCTTTATAGTCGAAGGTGATTCCGCTGGTGGCAGCGCTAAGAAAGCTAGAATTAGAAAGACGCAGGCGGTTCTTCCTTTAAGAGGAAAAATCTTAAATGTTGAGAAAGCCAGAGTTGATAGAATTTTAGGCAATGCTGAAATCAGAACTATGATTACGGCTTTTGGCACAGGCATCAAAGAGGATTTTGATATTACTAAACTTCGTTATAACAAAATCATTATTATGACTGATGCCGATGTTGACGGCGCGCATATCGCAACATTGCTTTTAACTTTCTTCTACAGATTTATGCCGGAGCTTATTAAGCAGGGACATGTTTATCTTGCTAAGCCTCCTCTATATCAGGTTACTAGAAATAAAAAGCAATACTATGCTTACTCGGATGCTGAATTAAATAAAATCATGGAAGAGATTGGCCGTGATAATCAAAACAAAGTTCAGCGTTATAAAGGTCTTGGAGAGATGGATGCTAGCCAACTTTGGGAAACAACTATGGACCCAGAGCGCAGAATTCTTTCTAAGGTTATGATTGATGAGGAAAACCCTCAAGACTTGGACGTAACTTTCACAACTCTTATGGGTGATGAGGTTGAGCCAAGACGTGAATTTATTGAAACTAATGCTAAATACGCAACAAACATAGACATTTAAGGAAGGTTATAAATGGACGAGCATATTTTTGACAAAATAGAAGAAGTAGATCTTAAACAGACTATGGAAAACTCGTACATCGACTATGCGATGAGCGTTATCGCGTCCAGAGCATTGCCAGATGTAAGAGATGGACTTAAGCCTGTTCAACGTCGTGTACTCTATTCTATGATTGAACTTAATAACGGACCGGATAAACCACACAGAAAATGTGCACGTATCGTCGGCGATACAATGGGTAAATACCATCCACATGGTGACTCTTCTATCTACGGTGCGTTAGTAAACATGGCCCAAGAGTGGTCAACGAGATATCCTTTAGTTGATGGTCACGGAAACTTCGGTTCTGAAGACGGCGACGGACCTGCTGCTATGCGTTATACAGAAGCTAGACTCTCTAAGATTTCTATGGAGATGCTTGCTGATATAAATAAAGACACTGTTGACTTTGTTCCTAACTTTGACGAGACAGAAAAAGAGCCTGTTGTTCTTCCTTCTCGCTATCCTAACCTTTTGGCGAATGGAACAACTGGTATTGCTGTCGGCATGGCAACGAATATTCCTCCTCACAACTTAGGAGAAATAATTGATGCTGTTGTTAAGATTATTGATGACAAAGTTGAAGATGGCGAAACTACTATCGAAGATGTTATGCAGATAGTAAAAGGACCGGACTTTCCTACAGGCGCGACGATTTTAGGCCGCAGAGGAATTGACGAAGCTTATAGAACGGGCCGTGGAAAAATTAAGATTCGCGCCGTTACGGAAATTGAGCCTATGGAAGGCGGCAAGAACAGAATAGTTGTTACCGAGCTTCCTTACTTAGTAAATAAAGCTAAGCTTGTTGAAAAAATTGGCGAGCTTCATAGAGATAAAAAGATTGATGGAATCACAGATCTTCGCGATGAGACTGACCAAACAGGTACTCGCGTAATTATCGAACTTAGAAAAGACGTTAATCCTAACGTTGTCTTAAATCAGCTTTATAAGCATACACAGTTGCAAGATAGCTTCGGCGTAATCATGCTTGCACTTATTAATAATGAGCCTAAGGTTTTCAATCTTCTTGAGATGCTTAGAGCTTATCTTAAACATCAAGAAGAAGTTGTTACAAGAAGAACGAAATATGACCTTAATAAGGCTGAAGAGCGCGAACATATTTTAGAAGGACTTTTAATTGCTCTTGATAATATCGACGAAGTTATAAAAATTGTTCGTGGCAGCAGAACGACTCAAGATGCTAAGGACGCTTTATGTAAGAGATTTGGTCTTGATGATGTACAAGCTCAAGCGATTGTCGACATGAGAATTAGAGCTCTTACAGGATTAGAAAGAGAAAAACTCGAAGAAGAAAGAGCTGATCTTTTAGAAAAAATAAAATATTATAAAGCCATCTTAGCTGACGAGAAACTTTTACTTGGAGTTATCAAGGAAGAGATTATCGTTCTTAAAGAAAAATATGGCGATGAAAGAAAAACTACTATCGGCATTGACGATGGAGAAATTGAAGATGAAGATTTAATTCCTGACGAAAGCACAGTTATTACAATGACTCGCTTAGGCTACGTTAAAAGAATGGACATCGATAACTTCAAAGCTCAAAATCGTGGTGGCAAAGGAATTAAGGGAATGCACACGATTGATGAAGACGTAACGGATAAGATGTTTATTACGACGACTCATCACAATATTTTATTCTTTACGAATACTGGCCGTGTATTCCAACTTAAAGCTTATCAAATTCCTGAAGCAAGCCGCACCGCTAGAGGAACAGCAATCGTTAACTTGCTTCAACTACAACCAGGCGAGACTATCGCAACAGCTATGGTTTTAGAGGAAACGGAAGGTGAAGCAAACCTTCTTATGGCTACAAAGAAAGGTATGATTAAGAAGACTCCTCTTTCAGACTTTAGCAATATTCGTCAAACAGGTATTATCGCGATTGGTCTTCGTGAAGACGATGAACTTATAGATGCGGATCTTACTGATGGCAAGAGAGAAATCGTTCTTATTTCTCGCGACGGCCACAGCATAAGATTCAATGAAGAAGAAGTAAGACCTACAGGTCGCTCATCTATGGGCGTTACAGGAATGAACCTTATTGGTGATGACAAAGTTATTACACTAGCTATTGATTCTCAGGGCGAATGTATCTTGTTCGCAACCGAGAATGGCATGGGCAAACGTACGCGCTTCTCAGAATTTACCGCACAGCACCGTGGTGGCAAGGGCGTATTCTGTTACAAACTTTCGGAAAAAACTGGTAAGCTCGTTGCTGCTAGCGCAGTTGATGAAGACGACCAGGTTATGCTTATTACGAGCGAAGGCATTGTAATGCGTATGGCAGTTGACGGCGTTTCTATAATCGGTCGTAACACAACAGGCGTTAAGATTATGAACATCGCCAAAGATGGCGACGTTAAACTCGCCGGCATGGCAAGACTTCTCGCTGAATTTATTGAAGATGACGATGAAGTAGCCGAGGTTTTCGAAGAAAATGAAGTAAGCGGCGAGTAATAGCTACAAGACAAGTTCAAAAAATATAGAAAATTTCTTAAAAAAGTGCAGTTTTTGCACTTTTTTAATTTACAAAAAGTGCAAAAAGGTGCTTGATAAATATGAAGTTGATAGTGCAGTTTACCTAGCGCTTTTGGGCAGTGGATTTATGGATGATCGGCACTCGAAGTGGAAAGGCCGCGTACAACTTGACGTTGTCCGCATCCTTCCCACTTTCTCGCAACCTCGCCGATAATCCACAAACCCACCGCCTCTACTACTATGACCCATCGCGGTCGCCGTCGGCTCCCGCGTGTCGGCGTCGCTTCTCTCCGCCTCCCTATATGAAAAATAATTTTTGCCTTTTTTCACAAACCAAGGTGGCAGGCGAATGAAAGTGTTTTGGGGAACAAGCATTTGCCACCGTAAATAGCGAAGGCCGGCGCGCGCCCACACACACCGCAGGCGCCCGCAACTTCGCGTTTCAAACATTAAAATCAAAAAGTGTTGCTCTACAAAATTTTTTCTTTCAGAGCACTACTTTTTAAAAAAAAGAAATTCACTTTTAGTGCTCTACATCACATCTTACTCTAGAGCACCATTTTTCAAAAAAAATTAACGCCATTTTTAGTGCTCTACAGTATCTCATCCCATAGAGCACCACTTTTAAAAAAAATTAACGCTATTTTTAGTGCTCTACAGTGTCTCGTCCCCTAGAGCACCACTTTTAGTTTTTATAAAAGAACTCGTGAAATTTATATTTATCGAATTAAGAAGATATAGCATGATTGAATAATGCAAAGGATTTGATAATTAGTTTTTAAGCAAGTTATTAAGTAGTAGAGGTATAATGAGCGGGAAACGAGTAAAAGATAGTATAAAAGAAAAATTTTTATAAAATTGCACAAAAAAAGAACATTATGAAAAAATATTGTTCTTTTTTTTGCGGTCACATATAATATTTTTACAAAAATCAAAAAAATGTGGAAGGAATGGTAATTTGTTATGGACAAGACACTTAGAGACCAAGCGTTAAAATATGCGAAGCATTTTGATGCAGTTTTAGAAATACCATGTTCCGTCGTAGACCTAGGCAATAAAGAAATGGAAACAGACAGAGGTGATAAGTGCATTAGCGTTTGCGCGCACTGCCCACAAAAAAATTGCCAAGGATACGAGCAATTTGCATATGGATGCAAAGAAGCATACAGATGGGACGGACTTTATACCTTCCATTGTCTCCAAGAGATGGTTCTTGTTTGCACTTCAATCACAAATGAAAAAGGCGACTTAGCAGGTGGTTTCGTTTTTGGACCGATATGCTTAGACAATAAAGAAGAGCTTTTAGCGCAGGCAACAACAAAGGGCTACAAAAAAGCATTGCAAGAAGTTGCAGAGTTAGAGCCTTCAAAGATTCAAGGAATTGCAGAACTTTTAGCTGGAATAGCAGGTTCAATTTCAAATCTTTCTCATGGAAAGGCGGGCCGATATTTTTATCGTCAAGATAGTTTGCTTAATGCAATGTATGTAGAGAGAATGAAAGAAAGCGAAACAACTGATTATTACACATACCCTATTGCAATCGAAAGAAAACTTCGAACGGCTGTAAGAAGCAGAGATAAAGAAGGTTCGCAAACTTTGCTCAACCAGATTCTTGCAAATATCTTCGTTACAAACAATAACAATCTAGAAGCAATTAAGCCTAGAATAACAGAGCTAATAGTTGTTCTTTCAAGAGCAGCCGTTGATGCTGGTGCAGATATAAATGAAATCTTTTTGATTAATGAAAACTTTACACAAAACATTGAAGAGTTCACGAGCTTAGAAGGTTTAAGCGCATGGGTTTCTAACATGCTTCAAAGATTTATTTCTTTCACATTCGAGTTTGATAAAGTTAAACATGCAGACGCAGTTTATAAAGTTATTGAGTATATAAAGGCAAATTATAGAAAGCATTTAACACTTGAAGAAATTGCTGCAAACACATACCTTAGCAAAACTTATCTTAGTTCTCTCTTTAAGAAAGAAACGGGATACAGTATTTCAGAATATATCAACATAGTTCGAATCGACAGAAGTAAATCACTTCTTCTTGAAGAGAACTTAAGCATAATTGAAATTGCAAATCTTTGCGGTTTTGAAGATCAAAGTTACTTCACAAAGGTCTTTAAAAACATTGTTGGTATTACGCCAAAGAAGTACAGAGAAACTCGCGGCAGACAATAAAAAACAAAAAACAAAAGCTAAAATAATAAAAGTTGTCATACAAAATAGGCGAAAAAGTTTTACATAAAATTTTAAAAATTCGTGTTGACAAAAGGTTTTTCTAGGCATAAAATCCAAGGCACACCTCGTTTCTGAGGCGTGCCTTTTTTCTAAAGTTCCTTTTGTATCGAGAGGAAGATTTCATAGAAAAAATAATGCCTTGCTCCCGCAGGACATCTCCCATACTTCGTTGGTGCCCCCCGAAAAGGGTCCCCCCAACTCGTATGGTGCCCTCCTGCTCGCGCGCAGAACATCTAATTAACAGGGCTGCGCTCCCGCAGGACATCTCCCATACTTCGTTGGTGCCCCTGCTCGCGCGCAGAACACAAATAATAGGAGAAAGATATGTATAAATATAAATGTTTAAATCCAATCGCAAAGATAGGACTAAATAATTTTCCAGACACTTATGAAAAAGTAGAAGAAAACGAAAGCGCTGATGTAATCTTAGTAAGAAGCGCTACGATGCATGAGATGGAGTTTGATAAAAATCTTAAAGCAATTGCGAGAGCAGGAGCGGGAGTAAACAACATTCCACTTGAAAGATGCGCAAAAGAAGGAATAGTAGTTTTTAATACACCAGGCGCAAATGCTAATGGCGTTAAAGAATTATTTATCTTTGCGGCGATAGCCGGAATTAGAGATATTATTGGTGGCGTGGAATGGACAAAGAATCAAGGCGCTTCTGAAACCATCGCAGAAGATACAGAAAAAGAAAAGAAAAAGTTTGTAGGAAATGAACTTTTAGGAAAGAATTTAGGCGTTTTAGGTCTAGGCGCAATAGGTGCAAAAGTTGCTAACATTGCAGTGGATTTAGGAATGAATGTTTTAGGATATGATGCATTCTTAAATGATGCTATGAAAGCAAACCTAAAGCCAGAGGTAAAAATTGCAAATAGTTTGGAAGAGGTGGCCGCTTTTTCGAATCTTCTTACGATACATGTTCCGGCACTAGCAGACACTAAGGGAATGATTAATAAAGACTTCTTAGCTAAAGCTAATGATGGGCTCGTAGTAATTAATTTAGCAAGAGATACTTTAGTAAATGCCTGCGATATGAATGAAGCATTAGAAAGTGGAAAGGTTAAAAAATATATTTGCGATTTCCCAACGGCGGACGGTGCAAAACTTCCTAACACAATATTAATTCCACACTTAGGAGCATCAACAGAAGAAAGTGAAGATAATTGCGCAATTATGGCTGTAAAAGAGATAGTTGATTTCTTAGAAAATGGAAATATAAAAAACAGCGTAAATTATCCAAATGTGGACTTAGGAAAGAAAGAAGGAAAAAGACTTTCTATATGTTATGAAGGCATAAAAGATATAACAGATCTTACGAATTTGCTAAAGGAAAACGGCTTAACTATAAAGAATATGGCAACTAATACAAAAGGTGATTTTGGATATGCACTTTTTGATATTGAAGGCGAGCCAAATTTAGAAAAATTAGAAAAAGAAGGCATCCTAAAATTAAGATTAATATAGTGACAAACCTTGAAAAAGGGTATCTAAGTGATATAATGAATATAGAAATTTGTTTACAAATTTTAAATATTAAGCTTAATTTTTAAATTTATTGGAGGGAAAAAATGGCAGATTTAAAAGCATTGAAAAACAAAACAATCATTACTGTAGCTCCTACAGGCGCTTGGCCAAAGAAAGAAAATAACCCTAACGTTCCTATGGATCCAGAAGAGATCGCCCAGGACGTATATGAGTGCTGGAAAGCCGGTGCAGCTGTAGCCCATCTTCATATGAGAGATGAAAACGGAAACGGTGCTATGGATCCTGTTAGATTCAAAAAGACTGTTGAACTTATCAAAGCTCATGAAGATTGTGATATCGTTCTTAACCTTACAACATCAGGCGATATCCA
>JAZRXA010000077.1:0-27043 GCA_045599965.1 Lachnospiraceae bacterium
AAATAGGTTTGCATTTTATTATTGTAACGCGAAGCTAGCGGTGCCAGCGCTAAAGATGGGCGCGCACCTTGCTTCGCTATTTACGGCAGCTGACTTTCGTTCGCCAAAACATCTTCGTCCGCCTGCTGCCTACCTTGATGAAAAATACATGCCAAAATAGATGTTTTCTAAAAATACAGCTCCAGAAGAAATTTTGCTGTGGAGGTGCAATTTAAGCTGCTTAAATTTGATAAAATGCCGCTCCAGGAAAAGTTTTGTTCTGGAGCGGCATTTTATGAGAAAATAATTTTAAGAATTACCCCTCCAGAACAATAATCTCTGTGGAGCGGCATTTTATGAGAAATTAATTTTAGAAATTACCCCTCCAGAACAATAATTTCTGTGGAGCGGCATTTTTAGTAAAGAGCTTGGCAAATTGCAAGTTATTGAGGTGGGGTTAGAATAGTTGACGCTGTTGTGTTTGAAAGTGTAGTATTATTTTTATAATGCGAAGGGAAATAAAACATGATTAAAATTCTATTTATCTGTCACGGCAATATTTGCAGGTCGGTTATGGCGGAATATATATTTAAAGATATGGTTAAAGCAAGAGATGACTTTTATGTGGAGTCGGCGGCGGTTAGTCGAGAAGAACTTGGAAACGATATTTATCCGCCAGCGCAAAGAACGCTAAGGACACACAGCATAAGATTTGAACACCACGCAGCTCGTCAAATCACAAAGAATGATTATGAACGCTTTGACCATATTTATGTTATGGATGAGTCTAACATGCGTCGGACCCTTAATATTTTTGGAGGCGACATAGATAATAAGGTGAAGTTGCTTTTAGAACGAGGCATAGCAGATCCTTGGTATACGGGCGAATTTGAAAGAACATATAACGATATTGTAGAAGGGTGCCAAAAAATACTTACTGAAATTCTTGGGGTTTAAGGCGGCACGGAGTATAATATAGAACGTGAGTGCATTAATTATTACAATGATAAAAATCGTGGTGGCGATGGCTGTCGGATTTTTACTTTACAAACTAAAGATATTAAATACAACTGTTAACAAGGGAATATCAGGGCTCATTATCAATGTAGCAACACCTTGCCTTATGTTCTACAGCATTGTAACGATGGATTCAAGCGAGCGAGGAAACGCGCTTACACTTATATGGGTGTGCGTTATTGTGTATGTAGTTCTTGCGGCACTCGCATTTTTAATCACAAAATTATTTAAGGTTGAAAGAAGCCTTGCGGGCGTTTACCAGGCGGCTCTTATGTTTGGAAATGTAGGATTTTTAGGACTTCCAATAGCGGAATCACTCTTTGGCCCGGTCGGACTTTTCTACATGGCCCTAATGAATATGCACTTTAATCTAACGGTTTACAGCTATGGTTTTTATCTCATAAAACGCGAAGCACCAGGCAAAAACAAATTTAAACCAAAAGATTTAATAAACGCTGGAATAATTGGAATCTCGATAGCGATTATTGTATTTTTCTGCGGGATTAAAGTTCCAGATTTTATCTTGGAGCCAATTCATTTTGTTGGAAATATAACAAGCCCACTGGCTATGGTAGTAATAGGTAGTTCGGCAGCGTCCTATTCACTTAAAGAAGTTTTCACACAAAAGAAAATTTATATCATGGCGGCAATTAAATTGCTTATCTTCCCGCTAATAACGTTCTTTATCTTTAAGGCAATCTGGGGCAATACTATGCTGACACAAGTCCTTACGCTATACATAGGAATGCCTACAGCAGCAATCGTCGGAATGGTAGCGGTCTCAGCCGAAGCAAACGCCGACCAAGCGACCTACGCCACGGTCATGATGAATCTGCTTTGCATTATTACAATTCCAATTTTATATTTTATAATGAACCTGTAAATTATCCGGGACATGTTTCGGAAGAATAAACACAAAAAAAGCGAGCCATTGGCTCGCTTGAATAAACTTTATGTCGCAGTCGCGTAAAACTTTTTCCGCTTGTAAAAATAATAAATAGCTAAAGCAATGTCAGTAATTACCCATGAAAGTGGATAACTCATGCTGACGATAAAGAGCGTTGGGTATAATTTGAAAATTGTAAAAAGCCAAACTATGCGGACTGCGCATACGCCGAACGCTAGGATAATAGCGGGTACAATTGTGTCACCAAGTCCACGCAAAATTCCGGAGAGCGCTTCAATGATAGACCATGTAAAGTACAGAGGAACGAAATAAGTAATAACGTGCCATGTTGTCTCTTGAACCGCAACATCAGGAGTAAATACACGAAGAAGTGGGCGTGCAACTAAAAGCAAAAGGCAAGAAAGAAGAACTGTAACACCAAGGAAAACTAATGTGCAAGTCTTAGAACCTTTGCGAATTCGATCATATTTTTTTGCGCCGTAATTTTGCGCAACGAAGTTCATGATTGCAACGCCGAAAGCTTCTGAGATTGCCCAATAAACACCATCAATTTTTCCGCTCATTGCCCAGGATGCAACGGTTACAGTTCCCAAAGAATTAACGGTGATAGTTATAATCAGGTTTGAAATTCCATACATTGAAGATTGAATGCATGAAGGAACACCAATCTTCATCATTTTTCCAAAAAGCGTAAAGTTAATGCGAAGATTATTTTTTTCTAATTTGTAAATCTCATTTGTTTTTGTTAAATCTAAAATGATAAACACGCAACTAATTGCTTGCGCGATTATTGTCGCAAGAGCAACGCCAGCAACGCCTAATCCAAACGCAAGAACGAAAATTAAATCGAGCGCTATATTGCTAAGGCAACTAATTATCAAATAAATAAGAGGCTTAGTTGAGTTTCCAACAGCACGCAAAATAGCCGAGCCAATATTAAAGAAGACCATGAATATAGAACCGGCAAAATAAATTCGGCAGTAAGTTAAAGACTGCTCAACCGTTTCAGCCGGCGTATTAAGTAAAAGTAAAATTGGACGTGAAAGGAAAAACATAGCAATCGCAATAATAATGCCCATTAATAAAAACGAAGTTACAGCTGTGCCAACAGCCATTTTTGTAATGCGTGCATCACCTGCGCCAAATCTTTGCGCTATAACTACAGCTGCACCGCTTGCAAGTGAGACACAAATATTAATTGCGAGTTGCGTCATAATAGCCGAGCTTCCGCCAACAGCTGCGAGCGCGCTCGTACCTACAAAACGTCCAACGATAATAGAGTCCACCGCATTATAAAGTTGCTGCAAAAGCGTACCAACTGCGATTGGAATGAAAAATAAAAGGAGTTTTTTCCAAATGGACCCCTCAGTCAAATCGACAGTATTATGTTTTTCTTTAGTATTTTCCGCTGTCATGTCAACTGATTATAGCATTTAAAAAATTAATAATAAATGGTATGATTTAATAAAAATAAGAAAGAAATGGGACTATGAATCCAACAATATTAATAGTTTATTTGATAGTAATAAACATCATCGGCTTTATCTTAATGGGAGTCGACAAAAAGAAAGCGAAGATAGGAGCTTGGCGCATTCCGGAAAAAGTTTTCTTTATTGTCAGCATTATCGGAGGAAGCCTTGGCACATGGGCCGGCATGTATATCTTTAGACACAAAACGAAACATTGGTATTTTGTTGTTTTTATTCCACTGATTTTAATTGCGCAAATAGTTGCATTTATTGTTCTTAAGTAAATAATCGGAGTTTTTATGGATTTTCAAAAAGAGTTAGAAATTAAAGTTGAAGAAATAAATAAAATTATTGGCGAATATTTGCCGAAAGAAGAAGGCTTCCAAAAAACAATAATGGAAGCGATGAACTATTCGGTTTTAGCCGGAGGAAAAAGGATTCGCCCGCTTTTAATTAGCGAAACTTATAAACTTTTTGGCGGCGAAGAGGCGGTCGTTAAGCCATTCATGGTTGCAATGGAAATGATTCAAACCTATTCGCTTGTTCATGACGACCTCCCAGCAATGGATAACGATGAATACCGTCGTGGCAAAAAAAGTACGCACGCGCAGTTTGGCGAAGCAATGGGAATCTTAGCCGGCGACGCTTTACTTAACTACGCCTTTGAAGTTGCTTCTAGTGCTTTTGATTTTGACTGCTCTCCTAAAGTTGCTCATGCTCTGCAGGTCCTTAGCAAAAAGGCAGGAATCTACGGCATGGTCGGAGGACAGGTTGTCGATATTGAATCTGAAGGTAAAGAAATTTCTTTTGAAACTTTAAGATTTATTCATGAAAAGAAATGTGGAGCTTTAATTGAAGCTGCCATGATGATTGGCGCAATTTTAGCTGGCGCTAGTAAGGCGGAAGTTAATCTTATTGAAAAGGTCGGCGCAAATGTTGGCCTTGCATTCCAAATTCAAGATGATATCTTAGATGTCACTAGTTCGTCGGAAGTTCTAGGTAAGCCGGCGGGTAGTGACGATAAAAATTCTAAAATTACTTATGTGACATTCGTTGGGCTTGAAAAAGCTAAAGAGGAAGTCGCTTACCTTTCCGACGAAGCCCTTAATATGCTTTCGACGCTCCCGCATCGAAGCGACTTCTTGGAACAACTTATCGAAAGTTTAATCAGTCGTAAATTTTAATATTAGCTCGCATCGCAAACTGCAATTATATTCTTACTCGCAAGCAAAAAGTTATGCGAGTTCTTTATAATAGTCATTCAAAACGGTAGGTACAAGTCCAGCGATATCAGAGGCGGTGACACCCATCTCGCCTATAAGTTTAGTAGCCCTATCGCCTGCCGCTCCATGAATATAAACACCGATGCGCGCAGCGTCCAAAGGCAAATAGCCTTGGCCGGCTAAAGAACCAATAAGTCCCGCGAGCACATCGCCAGCACCGCCAGTAGCCATTCCTGGATTTCCCGTAATATTTTCAAACACATCATATATCGCATCGCTGTAGGTTGTGGCAGCAGCATTTCCGCAAACCAAAGTGCCAGAGCCTTTAAGTACGGCGGTGCAATTAAACATTTTTGCAAGTTCCTTTACAATTGCGGCTCTATCGCCGCTTTCTCTTATAGCATCTAGGTCGGGATCTAGTTTCATGAGCCGGCGAGCTTCGCCTGGGTGCGGTGTAATTATTACTTGCGCCTTTGATTCGGCTAATGAATCGGCTAGAGCCGGATATCTGGAAACTTCATTAAGTGCGTCTGCATCTAAAACGAGGATGCCTTCATAATTTTCTATAATCGTATTCAAGATAAAAAGTCTATCGTCTGATGAACCTAGACCTGGGCCTGCTACAATTACGTCATAGGCAGAAAGGTCAAAGTCTTCTGAGTATTCGACGCATGTACACTCTGGAACACTTAGCTGCAAAATTGGATATATCGGATCTGTTAAATCTGGCAGTAAAAAACTTACCAATCCGGCTCCGCTTTTTACGGCTGTGCGGCCTACGAATATAGCGGCGCCTGCCATTCCTGGTGAGCCGGCAAATACTAATAGTCTGCCGTAGTTTCCTTTATGCGTGTTTTTCTCTCGTTTAAAAAGTGTCTTTTGAATATAGGTGTCATCTGTATACAGCATAATAACCTCCTAACAAAATCTTATCCGAGCTCGCTCCCGTAGGACATCTCCCACACTTGAATATAATTAAATGATAAACGGTTTTTGCGTGCTGTCAATGCTTGTTGTAGAAATGCATTCATGATAAAATGATTTAATGTGGGGTACTGTGTAAAAATGAGCAAAACTTTGTATAAAAAGCTAATTGAATATGAACATTCTGGGATTTATCCGTTTTGCATGCCAGGACATAAACGTAGATTTAAAATCCATAAAATTGATAATCCATACAAGATTGATATTACTGAAGTTGATGGATTCGATAATTTGCATGACCCGCATGGAATTATAAAAGACATCGAGGATAAGCTTAGCGAAATTTACAACGTTCCGAATGTGTTGCTTTCGGTTAATGGCAGTAGCGCAGGGATGTTGGCCGCAATTACCGCTATCCAAGGAAACGTTATCGTTGCAAGAAATTGTCACAAGTCGGTCTTCGATGCGGTGTCGATAAACAAGAAAAAAGTTTATTACCTTTATCCAAGAACATTAGATAAAGAAAAAACTATTTATGGTGGCGTTTCGCCCAAAGAGGTTGAAGGTCTTTTAGAGCGCCATCCAGATATAAAGTCGGTAGTTATTACCTCGCCGACATATGAAGGATTTATTTCAGATATAAAAAGAATTGCCGAAGTTGTTCATGCGCACGACGCGATCTTAGTTGTGGATGAAGCACACGGCGCACACCTTCCGTTTTGCAAAGACTTTCCAAAGTCAGCAATCTATCTAGGAGCAGACATTGTAGTTCAAAGTCTTCACAAAACATTGCCATCTCTAAACCAAACGGCACTCGTTTTTGTTAACAATCAAGATCTTGAAATGGCAGTAAGAAGGTCGCTTAGCGCGTTCACAACAACTTCTCCATCTTATATGCTCCTTGCAAGCGCTGAATATTGCGTAAGATGGTGCAACGAAAACGAAAAGAAATTCGAAGAATACGTAAAGCTACTTAACAAATATAGAAAAAAATATTTAAAACTTAAAAACATACATCTTATCGCCAAGGAGCAGGTGCGTGGCCATGCAGACATCTACGATGTCGACCCATCAAAACTAGTCTTTGTTGCTGAAAAGATGACAGGCGTAGCACTTTCGCATTTTCTTTTACATGAAAGAAAAATTCAGATGGAGATGGCTGGCCTAAAACATGTAATCGGAATGACTTCGGTCATGGATACTGAAAGTGGTTTTGCAAGACTTAATAGAGCGTTAAAGAAAGCAGACCTTCTGCTAGAATATAATCCAAGAAGGTCAGCATCAAAAGAAGATTTAGAAAAGATTGCGCTCTTACACGCCTTTGAAATTGGAAAAGAATACAACGATTTTATTTACGTTTACCCGCCGGGATGCCCAATAGTTGCACCGGGTGAGGTTTATTCGGATAAAGATAGAGAGCACATAATTAAGTGCATAAACGAAGGACTGGAAGTAATGTTATGGGAAAGATTTTCTTCTTAATGGGAAAAAGTGCATCCGGCAAGGATAGCATGTATAGCGAAATTTTATCGGATAAAGCCTTGGGCCTTAAGCCTTATGTAGGCTATACAACTAGACCTATTAGAACGGGCGAGACAGACGGCGTTGAATATTTCTTTACGACAAAAGAAGATTTAGACGCATATGAAAAAGATGGAAAACTAATTGAGTCGAGAGTTTATCATACGGTTTACGGCGATTGGTATTACTATAGCGTCGACAGCGACAAAATTGATTTAGATAACAACGATTACTTATACATCGGAACACTCGAATCTTTTGTAAAGATGCGCGACTATTATGGCGAAGAAAAAATTGTTCCGCTCTACGTTGAAGTTGAAGATGGCCTTCGACTCGAGCGCGCAATAAAAAGAGAACGCATGCAAGAAACACCGGGTTACGAAGAAATGTGCAGAAGATTTTTAGGCGACGCAAAAGATTTTAGTGAAGAAAATATCTTGGCAGCAGGAATAAAAAAACGTTTTGAAAATATCGACATGCAAGAGTGCATGAAAGAAATAAAAGAAGAAATTTTATGTCACAAGCAAAAGAGCTGATTGGAAATCAAAAAAATATCGATCATCTTTTAAGCGCAGCAAAGTTAGGAAAACTTTCGCACGCCTACATAATTAATGGCGAAGAAGGAAGCGGAAAGAAAACCTTTGCAGGCTTTATTGCGCGCACTCTTTTATGCGAGGACAAAGATAAAGCTCCTTGCGGCGCATGTCCCGCCTGCATAAAAGCTTTGACACATAACCATCCAGATATCATTTGGGTGGAACATGAAAAGGAAAAACTTTTAAGCGTTGACGAAGTTAGAGATCAAGTTATCTATGATGTCAACACGGCGCCTTATTATGGCCCTTATAAAATTTATATTATTCAGGACGCACATCTCTTAAATGAGAACGGACAAAATGCTCTTCTTAAAACTATTGAAGAACCACCGGAGTATGTAGTGATATTTTTACTGACAGATAATGCGGAAGGTTTTTTAGAAACAATAAGAAGCAGATGTGTGCGCTTAGATATGGAAGCGCTTCCAAGAGAAGTTGTTGAAAAAGTTTTGGTAAAGCAAGGCGTTTCGCAGATGAAGGCAAAAGAAGTTGCTGCCTATACAAAAGGAAATTTAGGAAAAGCGATTCTTCTTGCAAGCGAAAGCACACTTGCATCTATAAAAGACGAGATGACAATGAACTTAAAGAAAATTGAAAGGCTCGATGCGTTCGAAATTTTTGAAACTGCGCAGCAGCTAGATAAGGTAACAGCATCGATGGCGCTAAAGGTTATGCTCGTTTGGTATAGAGATGTCTTAAAACTTAAAGCAACTGGAAACGACAAAGACCTTTATAACGAAAATGACAAGGCGGTTATAAAAAACCAAGCTGAAAAACTTTCGTTCGAAGCAATTAATAAAATAATCGATGCGTTGCAAGACGCTGAAGTTAAAATAAAAAATAGTGTAAAAATTGAAGCAGTAATAGAAGGCCTTCTTATGAAGATAAGACAGGAATATAAATAGAGAGGAAATTTAAATGATAAAAGTAGTAGGCATAAGATTTAAGAAGACTGGAAAAATTTATTATTTCGATCCAGTGGATTTGGAAATAAAGATGGGCGACTTTGCAATCGTTGAAACTGCACGTGGTGTTGAGTACGGCGAAGTTGTTGTCGGCCCGAAGGAAGTTGAAGATTCGGAAGTTGTTAGTCCGCTTAAACCAGTAATGCGCGTTGCAACTGAAGAGGACGCAAAGAAGAACGAAGAAAACAAAGAAAAAGAAAAGAAAGCTTTCGAGACATGTTTAGAAAAAATTGCGAAACATGAACTAGATATGAAACTCGTTGATGTTGAGTACACTTTTGATGGAAACAAAATTCTTTTCTATTTCACAGCGGACGGCCGTGTTGACTTTAGAGAATTAGTTAAAGACTTAGCATCTGTTTATAAAACAAGAATTGAGCTTCGTCAGATTGGTGTTCGTGATGAGACAAAAGCTTTAGGCGGATATGGAATTTGCGGAAGAGAATTTTGCTGTCACTCATTTCAATCTGAGTTTGTTCCAGTTTCTATCAAAATGGCGAAGAACCAAAATCTTTCACTTAACCCAACAAAAATTTCGGGAAGCTGTGGCAGACTTATGTGCTGTATAAAATATGAAGATGATGCTTATCTAGATTTAAGCAAAAGACTTCCTCACCCAGGTGATGAGACAACAACCGAAGACGGATACCACGCCGTTGTTGATTCTGTAAATATCTTAAAACAAAGAATCCGCGTTATTGTTGATTTAAGCGAAGACGAAAGAGAAGCTAGGGAGTACGGCCCGGACGACTTAAAATTTGTTAAGAAGAGAAAGAAAAATAATGACGTTGAGCAAGTTTCAGAAGAAGAGATGAAGGCGTTAAAGGAATTAGAGAAGGAATAAGTGAACGTAGAATTATTACCTGATGAAAGAATCGATGATTTAGAAAGAAACGGATACCGCATTATTCAAAGCAAGAAATCGTTTTGCTTTGGAATGGATGCGGTTCTTCTTTCATATTTCGCTGCCGTTGGACTCGAAGGAAAAAAGGAAAGCAAGATTATTGATTTAGGAACTGGCACAGGAATCATTCCAATTTTGCTTCGCGCAAAAACTTCTTCTAGAGATTTAACCGGATTAGAGATTCAAAAAGAAAGCGCCTCGATGGCGCGTCGTTCGGTTAAGCTTAATGATTTAGAAGAAGACATAGAAATTGTCCAGGGCGATATTGTTAAAGCTAGTGAGATTTTTGGAAAAGCTAGTTTCGATGTGGTAGTTACAAACCCGCCGTATAAAAAAAGTGATAATGGACTTCCTAATCCTAATGAAGCTAAAGCGATTGCGAGACATGAAATAAAGTGCACCTTTGAAGATGTTGCAAGAGAGGGCGCAGCTCTTCTTAGACCGGGCGGAAAATTTTTCTTAGTTCATCGCCCAGAAAGACTTGCAGAAGTTATTGATACATTAAAGAAAAACAAGCTTGAGCCAAAGAGACTTAAGATGGTTCATTCTTATATAGATAGTGAAGCGACGATGTTTTTACTCGAAGCGAGCAAGGGCGGAAACGAATTTATGAAAGTTGAAAAACCGCTGATTATTTATAAAGAAGAAAATGTCTACACAGACGAAATTCACGAAATCTACGGGTTTTAATTATGGCAGGAAAATTATTTTTGTGCGCAACACCAATAGGAAATCTTGATGACATTACTTTTAGAGTTGTTGAAACTCTTAAGAGTGTTGATTTAATTGCAGCCGAGGACACTCGTCATACTCTTGGTCTTTTAAATCATTTCGATATAAAGGCGAAGCTTACTAGTTATCATGAACACAATAAATATGAAAAAGCTATTGAACTTGTAGGAAAGATGCAAGAAGGATTAAATGTTGCGCTTGTAACAGATGCAGGAACTCCAGGAATTTCTGATCCGGGCGAAGAACTTGTAAAAGAATGCTATAAAGCAGGAATAGAAGTCACTTCTCTACCCGGCGCATCGGCATTAGTTGTTGCTCTTTCTATGTGCGGGCTTTCTTCAAGGCGATTTGTTTTCGAAGGTTTTTTGCCATCCGATAAAAAAGAAAGAAAGGAAGCACTTTCTAGATTAGACGGCGAAGTTCGCACGATTGTTATTTATGAAGCGCCTCACAGAATCTTAAAAACGCTTAAAGAAATTTTTGAAGTGCTCGGCGATAGAAATATTCGCATATGTAAGGAACTTACAAAAATTCATGAAAGGGTTTTAGCTTTTAAGATTTCTGAAGCAATAAATTATTTTGAAGAGAATGAACCTAAGGGCGAGATGGTTGCCATCATTGAAGGCATGGACGAAGAAGAACTTCTCGCAAAGAAACAAGAGAGCTGGGAAAAGTTAACGCTTAAAGAACATGTTGAATTTTACGAAGCTAAAGGTTTAGATGAAAAAGACGCAATGAAAGCAGTTGCAAAAGATAGAGGCATAAGAAAAAGAGATGTTTATGAGAAAATAAAAATTTGAGGTAAAGTTATGATTCCAACACCACACAATTCAGGATTAAAAGAAGATTACGCAAAAACAATTTTGATGCCGGGCGATCCAATGCGTGCAAAATATATCGCAGAAAAATTTTTGGAAGATGCCAAACTTGTAAATAATGTTCGTGGAGTTCAAGGCTACACCGGAACATGGAGGGAAAAAAGAATTTCTGTAACGTCTAGCGGAATAGGCATTCCCGCAATGAGTCTTTATTCTTTCGAGTTTTTTAATTTTTACGATACGGATTCAATCATCCGCGTTGGAACTATCGGCGGATTGAGCGAAGATGTAAAGGTTGGAGATGTTCTTATTGCCGAAACAGCACTTACAGATTCAGACTTTTATAAACATTTGAAAGTGCCTGCAGACTATGTTGCTCATCCAGATGCCGCATTGTTAGAGCGCGCAAAGGCAAGCGCCAAAAAACTTGGAATAAGCGCAGTTGCTGGAAAAGTTCTAACTTGCGAACTTTATTATTCAATGGAAGATGGCTACATGGATTATTGGAAGGGCGAGGGTGCTTTAGGAATCGAGATGGAAACAGCTGCTTTATATGCGCATGCTTATATGGCAAATAAAAAAGCACTTTCGATTTTTACTGTTTCAAATAATATTTTAACAGGAGAGGAAATGGATCCGCTTCTTAGAGAACGCAACTTAGATGAGATGATTGAGATTGCATTAGACTGCGCAGAAGAATGATTTGATGCTTGAAATTTATTTGAGTAGAAAATGAAAAAGAATGACAAGATTGAATTAGATATTGTTGACGTTGGTGTCGGCGCAGAAGGTATAGGCAAAGCCAATGGCTATACCTTTTTTGTAAAAAATGCGGTGATGGGCGACAAGGTTGAGGCTGTTATTACTAAGATGAATAAAGGTTACGGCTTTGCGAAGATGACTAAGATTCTCGCGCCGTCAAAAGATAGATGCTTTGCCTCTTGTAAGATTTGCGATAAGTGCGGCGGATGCCAAATCATGCAAATAAATTATGACGCACAACTTCGTCTTAAAGAAAACAAAGTTAAAAATAATTTAGAACGTTTAGGCGGAGTAAAATTTGGTGATAGTGGCGCAAAGTTTTTACCAATTATTGGCATGGATAGCGAAAAAACTCCGCTCCATTATAGAAATAAGGTGCAGTTCCCTATTGGGAAAAATAAAGATGGAAAAATTATTTCTGGATTTTATGCCGGCCGCACGCACTATATTATTGAAACTGATAACTGCCCCGCTTCTTTAGAATTCAACGATAAAATTCTTGCTACGATACGAAAGTTTTTAGAAGAGAATAATATTAGTACTTATTCGGAAGAAACTAGTAAGGGATTGGTTCGCCATGTTTTGATTCGCAATGGATTTAATACGGGCCAAACTTTAGTGTGCTTAGTTATTAATGGAGATTCGTTGAGATCTCTCGAAGAAAAATTTGCTAAGACACTTCTTTCGCTAGAAGATGACTATATGAAAATAACGAGCATTTGCTTGAATATAAATAAAGAAAACACGAATGTTATTCTTGGAAACAAAAATGTTCCGATACATGGGCCGCTTTATATAGAAGATAAAATTGTTAGCGCGGATTCATCGATGAAAGAATTAACTTTTAGGATTTCTCCGCTTTCGTTTTTCCAGGTAAATCCTAAGCAAACTTCTAAACTTTACGATGCAGCGCTTAAGGCAGCAGACCTTAAGGGCGATGAAACGATATGGGATCTTTATTGCGGCATCGGAACGATTTCTCTTTTCCTTGCGCAAAAAGCAAAGAAGGTTATTGGAGTTGAAATTGTCCCAGAGGCAATCGAAGATGCAAATGAAAATGCCGAGCTAAACGGCATTGAAAACGCTGAGTTTTTCTGTGGAAAAGCCGAAGAAGTTTTCCCTGATTTGGTGGAAAGCTTAGATGATGAAGGAAATATTCGAGGTGCCGATGTCGTTGTGCTCGACCCTCCGCGCAAAGGTTGTGATAAAATTTTGTTAGATAAAATTTTAGAAGTTGCCCCAGAGCGCATCGTATATGTAAGCTGCGACAGCGCTACCCTCGCCCGCGATATCAAAATTTTAACCGGAGCATGCACACAAGAAGGCGCTAGAGCAAGTAGCGAAGAAAAAGGTAAGCCTACCGGCCCAGTCTATAAATTGATTTCAGCCCAGCCCGTCGATATGTTCCCAAATACAATTCATGTGGAGACAGTTGTACTGCTATCAAAGCACAGTTTATAGAATAGCGAAAAATCAAAATTAAGTTAGTGGAACTGATATTGGCGCGAATAAAAAGAAGATGGAAAAGATATTTGGTTTTTTGATACAATAAAATCACCTTTATACATTTATTAAAAGTACAATAAAGCTAAACAAAAAGAGACTGATCAGGAAGGAGAACTGAACATGACTCCAGAAGAAAAAGCAAGACAAATTATTGATGCAAGGCTTACGCAGTCCGGCTGGGTATTACAGGACTTGCAGGAAGTGAATCCTATGGCTTCGCTCGGTGTGGCAGTTAGAGAATATCCTACCAGTACTGGGCCGGTTGATTATGCTCTTTTTGTTTCAGGAAAGCCTGTTGGTGTAGTTGAGGCAAAAAGAGATGCGATGGGTGAGAATATTACTGTAGTTGAGGGACAGTCAGGCCGTTATGCAAACAGCACTTTCAAATATATAACCACTGATTATTATATTCGATTTGCCTATGAGGCTACAGGACAACTTACACGGTTTACTGATTATGCTGATATAAAATATCGGTCAAGAAACATTTTTTCATTTCATCGACCTGAAACATTGCTTGCCCTAATTGAAAAGGATGATACTATCCGCAACCACATGAAGCATTTTCCGGAATTTGATACTGCCGGGTTCCGTAAATGTCAGATTACGGCAATTCAAAACCTGGATGATTCTTTTGCAAACAATCATCCAAAGGCACTTGTGCAGATGGCTACAGGAGCAGGAAAAACATTTACTGCAATCACTGCTGCTTATCGTCTATTAAAGTATGGAAAGATGAAGCGTATATTGTTTCTTGTGGATACCAAATCGCTTGGGGAACAGGCAGAACGAGAGTTCCTTGCATACACGCCAAATGATGATAACCGTTCTTTTTCACAATTGTATGGGGTAAGGCGCCTTAAGAATTCATACATTCCGGATGATGTGCAGATATGTATTAGTACAATTCAACGTATGTATTCTATTCTCAGAGGGGAAGAGATGGATGAATCTGCTGAGGAGGAATCATTATATGAGCAGAGCGATGTTTATTCACAGTCATCAAAAGAGGTTGTTTACAATGAAAAATATCCACCAGAATTTTTTGATTGCATCATAGTGGATGAATGCCATAGATCAATTTATAATGTCTGGAGTCAGGTGCTTGAATATTTTGATGCATTTATCATTGGCCTTACTGCCACTCCGGACAAGCGCACATTTGCTTTTTTTAATCAGAATGTTGTCAGTGAATATTCAAGAGAGCAGGCTATTATTGATGGCGTAAATGTAGGTGAAGACATATTCCTTATTGAAACTGAAGTAACAAAGAATGGTGCTCATATCATGAAACAGCAGATTGAGTACCGTGACCGACTGACACGTGCGAAGCGATGGAAACAGATGGACGAAGATTTAGATTATGATTCTGCAAAGATGGACAGAGATGTGGTTAATCCAAGTCAGATTCGTACTGTGATCCGAACTTTCAAGGATAACCTTTTTACGCAGTTGTTTCCACATCGTCATGAAGTCCCCAAAACGCTGATATTTGCAAAGACTGATAGTCATGCGGATGATATCATCCAGATTGTTCGTGATGTATTTGGTGAAGGCAATGAATTCTGTCAAAAGATAACCTGTCAGGCTGACAGACCTGAAACTGTTTTAAGTGCATTTCGTAATGACTATTATCCTCGTATAGCTGTCACTGTAGATATGATAGCTACTGGCACTGACGTTAAACCTATCGAGTGCCTTATCTTCATGCGTGATGTAAGAAGCAGAAACTATTTCGAGCAAATGAAAGGTCGTGGAACCCGTACTCTCGATAAGGATGATCTACAGAAAGTTACTCCATCTGCTACAGAAAACAAAGATCATTTTGTAATCGTTGATGCAGTAGGTGTTACAAAATCGAAGAAAACAGAGACACGCACACTTGAACGTAAACCAACTGTGAGCATGAGGGAACTGATGCTCAATGTGGCTATGGGTGCAAAAGATGAAGACACACTTACATCTCTAGCTAACCGCATCATACGCCTTAATACTCAGATGACTTCAAAAGAACGTTCTGAATTTACAAAGAAAGTTGGTATAAATGCTGGTAACATAGCACAGAATCTGCTTGATGCATTTGATATAGATTTTATTTCCCATAAAGCTGGTATTGATCTTTCTGATAATCATGAGCCGACATCTGAGGAACAGCAACGCATGAATGATGTGAAGAAAGATTTTATCAAGGAAGCTGTGCAGCCATTTTATGATCCGGAAATCCGCAACTTCATAGAAGATATTCGTCGTAGCCATGAGCAGGTTATAGATTCTGTAAATCTAGACTCTGTGATTTTTGCAGGTTATGATACAGATCAACAGGCAAATGCTGACAGGGTTCTGAAGAAATTCAGAGAGTTTATTGAAGAGAATAAAGATGAAATCATAGCACTTGGTTTTCTGTATGATCAGAGATATAAAAATAGGAAAATAACGATTGATAATTTAAGATCCTTATATGACAGGCTTAGAATGGAGAACATTACAGTGGAACGCCTCTGGGATTGCTATGCAATCAAGAAGCCGGAAAAGGTAAAGAGAGGTACTATGGCACAAATTACTGATCTTATCTGTATAATTCGTTTTGAGTTAGGATACACTGATAATCTGGCTCCGTTTGCAGAGAAGGTAAATTATAACTTTATGCAGTGGACTCTTCGCCGCAACGCCGGTAATGTTCATTTTACCGAGGAACAAATGGAATGGCTTCGTCTTATAAAAGAGCATATCATCACTTCTCTTTCTATTGAGCCGGGAGATCTTGATTTGAGTCCATTTGATAGAAAGGGTGGACTTGGACGGTTTTATGAAGTTTTCGGTGAGCGATTTGAAGATGTGCTTAATGAAATGAATGTTGAGCTGGTGGCGTAAGGAGGTAACCTATTTTGGAATACAGAGAATATGAAGTGGGTGACCTCTTGATATATGAGCAGCCCACGGCATATATTGTGGAATCCACAGATTATAACGATGACTACAAGACTCCCGTATTGACAGCTGGGAAATCGTTTGTTCTTGGATATACAAACGAAGAAACGGGGATATTTACAAATCTACCCGTAGTAATTTTTGATGACTTCACTACGGCAAGTCAGTATGTTAACTTTCCATTCAAAGTAAAATCTTCTGCAATGAAGATTCTGATGCCAAATACAGAACTTGTTTTGCCAAAATATATCTATTATCGTATGCAGGTGATTCAGTTCGACCATAGTACACATAAGCGTTATTGGATTCAGCAGTATTCTAAAATCAAAGTCGTCATACCACCACTATCAGAGCAAGAACGTATTGTCAGTCGTATCGAAGAATTATTCTCTCAGCTGGATGCAGGTGAGGAAATGCTGAAAAAGACGAAGGCACAGCTTGAAGTGTATAAAAAAGCAGTCATAAAAGCAGCCTTTGAAGGTAAAATAACCCAAAATCATTATTCTCTTTCTGTTGATTTAAATTGGGTGGCAGGGGCAGATGTTGCCGACCTTCCAGAAATACCAACGGAATGGAAATATATCCGACTGTCTGAGTTGGGAGATTTAGGAAGAGGTCGTTCTAAACACCGTCCACGAAATGATGCGAAGCTATTTGAAAATGGGAAGTATCCGTTTTTACAGACCGGAGAAGTAAAAGCAGCAAACAAATACATTACCGAGTATTCAAAAATGTACGGAGAGTTTGGGCTTTCTCAAAGTAAGTTGTGGCCTAAAGGGACGCTGTGTATTACTATTGCTGCGAACATTGCAGAAACAGCGTTTCTTGGTATAGATGCTTGCTTTCCGGATAGCGTTGTGGGATTTACTGCCAATGAATATGTAATCCCTGAATATGTAAAATATTTCATTGAATCGCAAAAATTACGTTTATGGGCATTTGCCCCGGCTACCGCACAAAAGAATATTAATCTAGACACGTTAGAAAATTTAGTCCTACCATATTGCTCTATTGCAGAGCAACAGATCATTATTGACGATATCGAAACAAAATTTTCTGTTTGCGATAATATAGGAAAGACGGTAGATGATGCGCTGGGGCAGGCAGAGGCTATGCGTCAAAGTATTCTGAAAGATGCCTTTGAAGGGAGGCTGTAAAAATTGGCAGAGCCAATAATATTTAATAAACAGCAAAAGGCTACAGTATCCTTGATAAAGAATGATTTACGCTTTATTTATACAATACTGAAAAACAAGGAAATTATTAAATCGAATTTCTTTTGTATGCTTTTTCCATTTATCGGTACAATAATTGATGGCGCAGAGGACTGGATAGAAGCATTTAATAATTCGCATAAAGTAAAACTTGATGTGCCTATTTTTTTAGAAGAAGAACGATATTTTTACGAAGTACTTCGGTCATCAATTAAAATGTGGGATAAATCCTATTGTGAAGTACGGCAATTGCTGAGTGATAAATATATTGAAAGTGATAAATATTTCTCAAATCTGTGCAAACCAATTGCAAAGACACTGAAACTCTATGATATATACGGGGTTGATATCGCAAATAATAAATATTGTGGGAACACAATTCTGTGTAGTTGCTATACTCCGTATTATCGATTTGGTCAAGAGAATGGTGAACAAATTAAAAGATTAGCAGTTATTGGCGGAAAATATATTTCAATCTTTGAAGCTACCAACGCATATACCGTAGATACTACTATGAAATTTTCTTTTATTGATTATGGTGAGCTCAAAAAATCACCTGTGGGGAATCAATTTAGCGATAGATTTGTTTTGTTCTCGCTACTCTGCCAAATCAATTTCATGCTTATCTGCATTGATGGTTTTGTTTTGGAAGAATGTCCGACAAAACTCAGATTTGCATATCTGCAGTATTATTATATGAGCCAAATGCTTGATGAGCTGAATAAAAAATTAGGGACAAGGTTTACAATTGACGATAAATATGTTTCAAAGCCTTTCCGCAATGCAATGGCTCACTATAAAATCGGTGTTTCGTTGAAGCCAGATGAAATAATCGAAAAAGATCTCTTTTTTGGCCTTACTCAGAAATATTTTGGTTGTGATTATTTTTACCTGAAGAAAGGAATTTATTCTGAACTGCAGCTTTTTGCAAATCAGATTACTGATTACATAGGAATAAAGGAGAATGTATATGTCTGAACAAACAGCATCTATAATATCAAAAGTTTGGGGTATGTGTGGCCCTTTGCGTGATGACGGCGTTTCTTACGGTGATTATCTGGAGCAGTTGACCTATCTGATTTTTCTAAAGATGTCGGATGAATATTCCAAGCCGCCATACAAGAAGCAAACCGGCATTCCGGAAGGTTATGGTTGGGCAGATATGAACACGCTGACCGGCGCTGAACTGGAAAGCAAATATAAAAATATTCTTGAAAAACTCGGTGAACAAGGAGGTATCCTCGGTCAGATTTTTAAAGGAGCAATCAACAAGGTCAGCAATGCTGCCATCCTGTATCGTATAGTGCAGATGATCGACAAAGAAAAATGGGTATCTATGTCCTCTGATGTCAAGGGAGAGATTTACGAAGGATTGCTCCAGAAAAATGCCGAAGATGTAAAATCCGGCGCTGGTCAGTATTTTACTCCCCGCCCTCTGATACAGACTATGGTTGCCTGTATGCGCCCAGAGCCAATGAAGACCATCGCAGACCCATGCTGTGGCAGTGGAGGATTTTTTCTCGCAGCACAGTCATTCCTTGCCGATCCGAATAATTATTCTCTTGACCGTGAACAGAAGGAATTCCTCAAGAATGAGACATTTTATGGGGGAGAGAATGTTGCAGTTACGCGAAAACTCTGTCTTATGAATTTGTATTTGCATAATATAGGTGACATTTACGGAAATATTCCGGTTGCTTATGGCGATTCTCTTTTAACAGATCCAGGGTATCGAGTAGATTATGTTTTGACCAATCCGCCTTTTGGTAAAAAATCATCTATCACCTTTACAAATGAAGAGGGCGAACAGGAGGAAGAAGATCTCGTATATAATCGGCAAGATTTCTGGACTACGAGCAGCAATAAACAGCTGAATTTCGTTCAGCATATCAATACAATTCTGAAAGCCACCGGTAAGGCTGCTGTAGTTGTGCCAGATAATGTTCTCTTTGAGGGAGGCGCAGGTGAAGTTATCCGAAAGAAGTTATTACAGACTACAGACCTACATACGATTCTCCGTCTGCCGACAGGCATCTTCTATAAGCCAGGTGTAAAGGCGAATGTTATCTTCTTTGATAAGCGTCCTGCAAGTGCTGAAGCACAGACAAAGACGGTATGGATTTACGATTTCCGCACGAATATCCATTTCACGCTGAAACAGAATCCGATGCAGTATTCAGATCTGCAGGACTTCATTACTTGCTATCATCCGGAAAACCGCTATGAGCGTACGGAAACATATAACGAGGAGAACCCTGAAGGTCGCTGGAGAAAGTTCGATGTGCAGGATATTCTTGAACGAGATAAAACAAGTCTTGATATTTTTTGGATCAAAGATAAGTCCCTTGCCGATCTCGACAATCTCCCATCTCCTGATGTGCTTGCGGATGATATCATTGAAAACCTGCAGAGTGCTTTAGAAAGTTTTCAGGAGTTAAAGGCACAGATAAAATAAGAGTTAATATTTTATAATTTCAGGAGAAAGAAATTTCATGTCGAGATTCGATTTGTCGTATAGATTGCCCCAAATTAAAAATCGTTTATTACAGGATCCGCATGTAGTAATTGTTGGAGCAGGAGCCACAATAGCAGCTTGTCCTGTAGACAAAAGTGGGAAAAAGGTTCCTGCGCTTCGTGATATTCATAAAATTTTAGGATTAGAGGAGTTGCTTCTGAAGTATGGGTTTTCAAAAGATGAGATGGAAGATTTTGAGGCACTATTTTCCAGCATAGCTGGAATGGAAGAGTATTCTGATTTACAAGAATTGCTGGAAAGTAGAGTAAAAGAGTACTTTAAAAGTCTTGTAATACCAGATGAGCCAACATTATATGACTACCTTCTTTTATCTTTAACGCAGAAAGATGCAATTGTATCGTTTAATTGGGACCCGTTTTTGATGCAGGCATATAAGAGAAATATTTCGGTTGGCAATTTACCACAAGTATTCTTTCTTCATGGAAATACAGGAGTTGGGTTATGCTATAAATGTAGAATAAAGCAATATTCGGATTGCCTTTGTCCTAAGTGTTATGAACCATTGACCGATATGAAATTACTATATCCGGTTA
The DNA here is from genome assembly GCA_045599965.1 of Lachnospiraceae bacterium. Classification (GTDB taxonomy): domain Bacteria; phylum Bacillota; class Clostridia; order Lachnospirales; family Lachnospiraceae; genus RGIG5612. The sequence continues at coordinate 20,535 of JAZRXA010000077.1, forward strand.
AGCAAAAGAAATATCAAGATGGTGAGATAATTGAAAATGAATGGAACATGGCTCGAGATTATTTACAGAGAGCAGCAGGTGTAACAATATGGGGCTATGGGGCACCGGAAACGGATATTGAAGCATTGAATCTTTTAAGAGATGCATATATCAAAAGTGATATCAGAATGATTGCACCATTTACGATTGTAAATCTCGAAAGCTGTAAAAAAGATCAGTTAAAAAAATGGGAGACTATTTATGATGGAAAGATGCTCCAATATACGGATTCATTTAAACAAACACTTTTGTGGCAGAACCCTAGAGTTAGCCTTGAAACATTATTTGATGCTATCTTACAGCAGCATCCAAGAAAAGAGAATAAAGGATTTTATGAGTTTGAATCATTAGAAGCACTGCAACAATATGTTCAAACAATTACGGAATTTGAAATGTATTGTGAACAACCAATGAAATGTTGAGGTACAAATAAGTGAATAACGGTATTGATTTAAAAACTTTAATCGGAGAAACAACTGAATACGACAAAAAGCAGGCTGTTGAAGTAAAGAAGCCGAAGAGCTGGTGCAAGAGTGTCAGTGCTTTTGCTAATGGTTCCGGCGGTGTATTGATTTTTGGTATTGCAGATGATGGAAAAATTGTCGGACTTGACAATCCGGATTTTGATGCGGAAAAAATAAGTGAGATTATCAAATCGCGTCTTGATCCGGTTCCGGAGTTTAATCTCCGTTTTGAACAAGTGGATAACAAGATGGTTATTATTCTTGATATCATGTCGGGCGATGATACGCCATATTATTACTCTGCGGACGGTGTCCTTGAGGCATATATCCGTATCGGAAATGAAAGCGTGAAAGCTACTGCCATGGAACAGAAACGTCTGATTATGAAAGGCAGAAACATGTCCTTTGACACACAGGTTTCTTCATACAAGGCATCTGATTACGCTTTTTCAAAACTTCGTGAAAGATATAAGAAGTGGACCGGAAAAAGTTTTGAAGATAAGGATATGATTTCATTTGGGCTTGTTACTGATGAGGGATATCTTACTAATGCCGGTGCACTGCTTGCGGATGAATGTCCGATTTGGTGGTCACGAGTATTTTGTACCCGCTGGAACGGTCTTAATAAAAGCGGAGGAACAATTGATGCTTTGGATGATTCCGAATTTTCAGGTAGCCTAATTTATCTTCTTGAAAATGGGGAAGAATTCATAAAAAGAAACTGCAGGAAAATGTGGCGAAAGACACCGAACTCGCGTGAAGAGATGCCGGAGTATGTTGAGCGCAGCTATCATGAAGCATTAATCAATGCTCTTGTTCATAGGGATTACCTTGTAAACGGCAGTGAGGTTCACATAGATATTTTTGATGACAGGATGGAGATTTATTCTCCGGGAGGAATGGCTGATGGTACAGCAATTCAGGATAGGGATCCGCTGTCAGTTCCGTCAACGAGAAGAAATCCTTTACTTGCAGATATCTTTGAACGGCTCGGATACATGGAGCGCAAAGGCAGTGGGTTTGGAAAGATTCTCGATGCATATGAGTTTCAGGTAAATTACAAAGAGGATAAAAAACCATCTTTCCGGTCTGACAGAGCAAGCTTCTTTGCTGTCATGCCTAATCTTAACTATATAAGTCAGAATGGCACTCAAGATGGCACTCAAGGTGGCACTCAAGATGGCACTCAAGGAAAACTCGAAGAAAGACTGCTGCAGATTATTACAAACAATAATAAAACATCAGTCAAAGAAATGTCTGTAATGACGGGAGTGAGTGTACGTACTATAAGGCGTAGAATAGCAGAAATGCCGAATGTAAAATATGTTGGAAGTGGTTACAGCGGTCATTGGGAAATAATAGATTAAGGATAAAAGGTCAAATATGTATGCAGCGTTCATCATTATGGTGGACGCTTTTCTTTTCTCCAGAAAGGATGTGATGCCTATGATTTCAATTGAAACATATCATGCAATCCAAAAACACAAAGATTCTTATCATGTAACCCAGGGGGGCTGTATATCTCTACGGGGCACCGACCCGGAACCGGCGCCGGAGCAACGTGTGAAAAATAAGCGAAATCAAAGGTGGGGATTATTTTTGTTATGAGGGTATGATATACTTTTAAAATAATGTTTTAATAAATGATATGAAATGGGCAACAAGCGTAATGTTCTCAAACACCACAAAAGAGCGATTTTTGAAACGAAATGTTCCCTAATACCACAAGGCATCAAATTTTGGCTATGAAATATTCCCAAACACGAGTAGACATCAGTGAAAAGAACTCGGGGCATGTGGAGTGCGTTGCGTTAATTTCTCGAACTTAAATGGAACTTAAAATACTCTCATAGGCAGACCCCTTCTCGTATGAGAGTATCTATAAGTAATAATTAAAGACGAAAATACTCTCATACGAAGCCCCCTCGCTCTATGAGAGTACTTTTTTAATCAAAGAGAGTGTTTTGATACTCTCATAGAGATACCCATTAGCGCATGAGAGTATTTTGAGAATTTTTAATACGAAAAATTACAATGTAGTTATAAAACAATGATATAATTATGGAGTATCGATATAAGAAGTTGGTCGAAACGGCATAAAAGTCTTTTGTTAATGCAGAGGAGGCTGATATGTTAAATGTAGCTTTATTTGGAATGACAGCGAAAGAATGGAAAGATATAAACAAAAAAGGAAAAAGCTATTATGGATGCCTTTAGGCATTTTGGAATGGTATAAAGCTAATACAAAGAAGGGACTAATCTGGGAGGAGAGATTCCTTTTTTGTTTTTGTCATATAAAAAACGGATTGACAATATGTTGAATACAACATATCATATAAACAGAGGAGTACTTAGTAAATGGGGAAAATAAATATCGAGTTTTATGATACGGATGATGGAAAATGCCCTGTAGATGGGTTTGTAAAGAAAACTCAAAAAACACCACCGGGAGAAATAGCGCTTGCAAAGAAATATAAAGCTGATTATGAGAGGAGAAATCTATAATGAGTAGTTACGTTGAGTTTAAAAAGAAATCTTTAGAAAATCCAGAAATAAAAAAGATGTATGATGAACTTCAGCCGGAATACGATATTATTCAGGCTATGATTGATGCAAGAAAGAGCCAGAACATGACACAGAAGGAGTTGTCAAAAGTAACAGGAATTACACAGGCTGATATTAGTCGCATAGAAAACGGAACAAGAAATCCAAGTTTGGAAATGGTGAAACGGCTTGCAGCTGGAATGGGCATGAGACTAAAACTTGAGTTTATTCCAGTTAAGAGAGGTTAGAAATAAAATTAAACCTGATAGCAAAATGTTCCCAAATACCACAAGACATCAGCGAAAAGAACTCGGGACATGTCGAAGTCGTAAGTTGCCTATCTTTAAAATGATAGGGAACATTTTACCTCAGTTCATGTGGAGACGGTAGTACTGCTATCATAGGAAAAAGAATAAAAATAAGCTTTCGTTCAGCGGCTAGGAGAAAACCTTGCCGCTTTTTAATACTAACTTTATTTAAACGTATCGAATTCGATATGTATAGAAAAATATTTTGACAGAAAACACAACGATAAATGCAAGATAAGGGCACTAAAAAATAAAAAAACAAAAAAAGAGTACCGTTAAATGGCATATTGTGATACAATTTGTTTCGAAGGGAGGGTTACAATGTTCAAAAATGTTTACCCTAGAGAAAAATATATATCAAAAATACGTCCATTTTTTGACTCCGATGTTATAAAGGTTATTAGTGGTATAAGACGATGTGGAAAATCTTTCATCATTAAAGGTATTATCAACGAGTTAATTAATAATGGAATTAGTGAGAAAGATATAATATATATTCCTTTGGATAAAAGGGGATTTAAGAGCATTAAAACTTCTGAGCAGCTTGAAGAAAAGATTGAATCTATTATAGAGGACGATAATTTTAAGTATCTTTTTATTGATGAGATACAGAATGTAAAAGGATTTGAAAGCGTAGTTCAAGCGTACGCAGAAGAAGGTTTTTCAGTCTTTTTAACAGGTTCAAATTCATATTTACTTAGTGATGAGATTACAACAAAACTGACAGGCAGATATTTATCATTTGAAGTATTTACATTGGATTTCTTGGAATATCTTGATATGAAGAGATTTTTTAGAATGGAAATATTAGATGACTATTCGGAATTTGATGAATTCATTATTAATGGAGGATTTCCGAAAGCACTGGAATTTAATGAACTTAATGTAAGACAGACATATACTCGTAGCATTATTAAGGAAATCTTTGAAAAAGATGTAAAAACTAGAAAAAAAATTACTAATATTGCAGTCTTTGAAAGGGTCCAATCATTTTTATTGAATAATTATGCATCATCATTTTCGTTAAAAAATCTTTTGGATTGTTTGTCAAAGGAGGGATTTTCAACTAAGGCTTCAACGGTTAGAAGATATATTGAGGATTTACAAAAAGCTAAGATTATTTATGAATGCAATCGTTTTGATTTAAAAAGCAAGAAGGCCATCAAAAGAGATCAAAAGTATTATCTTGCTGATTTAGCCATATACTTTGCTATGAACACAGATAACAACTTTAGTTATGGACCTTCACTTGAAAATATTGTGTATTTATATCTTGTAAGTAATGATTATCAAGTAAGCATCGGAAAAATTGGTAATTTTGAATGTGATTTTATTGTTCGAGATAAATCCCAAAATTATGCATATATCCAAGTTACATATACACTTCAAGGCGAAGATCAAAAGGCAACAGAACGTATAAAAGAACGAGAGTACCGTCCTTTTAGGAATATTAAAGATGGCTACCCTAGATACATTATTTCGTTAGACAAATTTTGCGATAGACAAGAAGGAGTAAAACATATTAATGCTATTGATTTGTTTATTGGCAAAGAAAAAATTTAAATTAAGGTAGTGGGATATTAAAAATTTTGCCGCACCTTTTCAAACAATCGATGAGACGGTGGCACTGTTATCAAAACACAAATAACAACACGCGGCTAGGAGCAATCCTGGCCGCTATTTTTTAATTGGTAATCTATCGAAGCATTCAACCGGCCATTACTATTCATAATTGGCTAAGAGGAAGAGATATTATGGAATTTCTTGGATTGCGGAAGTTTCTTCACAATCCTGATTTTAAACCCATCGAATTCGAGGGGTTTAGGATGCAAGCAGGAGCACATGCATTTACAATGTCACCAAAAAAATGGATAGAGAGAACTACAATGCGATTATGATTAAGCAAGAAATTTCACAGTCAGAAAGAATTGTATATCTGCGTGCCTTGGCAATTCAACAACTTAAAACATTACAATCGTTAGATGTTTCAAAGATAACTTCGCTGGAGAATAATGTTATAATTTAGGTGGAGAAAAAGGCAAAAAACACCACCGGGAGAAATAGCACTTGCAAAGAAACACTATGATTAAACTGAAATATGGCAATACAAATACATTTTTCATCAGGGGGAATGATGGAGGTCTGCTGATTGACACAGATTATGCCGGAACACTGCCTGCCTTCTATAAAGCGATAAAAAATGCAGGCATCAAGATGACTGATATTAAATATGTGCTTGCTACGCACTATCATCCGGACCATATGGGGCTTATCGGACAATTTGCCGAGCAAGGGATTAAGCTGTTGCTTGTAGATGTGCAGAAAGAGGCGGTACACTTTTCCGATAAAATCTTTGAAAAGGATAAGCTACCTTTCAGCGTGATAAACGAAGCGGATGCCGAAATAATTTCATGCGAGGAAAGCAGAAGGATGTTGTCCTCTATAGGAATATCCGGAGAAATAATACACACTCCAAGTCATAGTAAAGATAGCATATCTTTGATTCTCGATAATGGTTCTTGCTTTGTAGGAGATTTGGAACCGTCAGAATATATTGAGGCATATGGTAGTAACACGGTTTTAAAGAATGACTGGAATCGGATTATGTCCTACCATCCAGAGATGATTTACTTCGCACACAGGCCAGAGAAAAACCATGACGAAAATTGAAGCATGGCAATCAAGCGAAATATTCCCTTTTACGACCCGACATTAGACTTACGAACTCAAGGCATGTTGAGTGCGTTGCGTTAATTTCTCGAACTCTTTTGGTTGTGGGGCTTGTGGATGATCAAAGATAATCCACAAACCCACAACCTCTACTACTATGTTCCATTGCGTCCGACTAAAGTCGTCCGCTTCGCCGGTGTGACCACCGGCTCCATATATGAAGCCAAAATAAAAATCATAAATAAAATTGCAGAAAACCGTTAAAATCCTGCAAAAATAATTAAAGAAATTTTTTAATATCCTGAGGCAGCAGGCGGACGAAGATGTTTTGGCGAACGAAAGTCAGCTGCCGTAAATAGCGAAGCAAGGTGCGCGCCCATCTTTAGCGCTGGCACCGCTAGCTTCGCGTTTCAATAATAAAATACAAACCTATTTTAAAAAAATATTTTTACCGAAAAAGGGGGCATTGGTACCCGATAAGCGG
>JAZRXA010000079.1:0-48340 GCA_045599965.1 Lachnospiraceae bacterium
AATTTTATAACCACTCTTAGTCTCAGAAAGTTCAGTAGAAAAAATTTCTCCTCGAACTAAAACCTCTCTCATTTCTGAAAGAATATTTGAAATTGGTGTAAACTCTCCTTCAAAGCTTTTTCCATAAAGCATATCTGGATCAGTTTCTTTTTTCTTTACTGTATATTTTCTCTTAGAAGTCACTTTAGAAGATGCCGTATTATTTTCATTAGCTGAAGAACTTTTATTATTTTCTCCTTCTATAGTTTCTGACTGTTTATTTTCATAAGTACCAGTTCCAACCTGCGCAAACTCATATCCATTTTCATACTCAATATGAACGCCAAGTTTTCCTTCTAGCATCTGATTTTTTATTTCATTACTCATTCTATCGAGATAGATATCAGGAATAATATCTTTCGAAGAAATTTTGATACGCAAAAAAGCACCCACTTTGACGTTTGTAACACTAATAACCTCAACGTCTCCAAAGAGTCTTCTTAAATCTTCATCAATATTTAATCTTGAAAAAACATCAAAAAATAATTTCATTACTTCCAGTTATCTAATTCTAGTTTTAATTCTGCTAACAATTTATCTTCAGGAACTTTTTTTATAATTTCACCTTTTTTAATAATTAGGCCTTCGCCATCTCCGCCGCAAATACCTAGGTCAGCTTCCTTAGCTTCTCCTGGTCCATTTACAACGCATCCCATAACAGCAACCTTTATATTAAGGTCATAATTTGCAATTAAGTCTTCTACTTTGTTAGCAAGACTAACTAAATTTATTTGAGTTCTGCCACATGTCGGGCAACTAACTAAATTTATACCTTCGTTTCTTAATCCTAAGTTACTTAAAATCTTTTTAGCACTTTTTATTTCTTCTTTCGGGTCACCTGTAAGAGAAACTCTAATAGTATCTCCAATTCCTTGATAAAGAATAATTCCTAAGCCCATAGCCGACTTAATGTTTCCACTATAAACTGTACCCGACTCTGTAATTCCTACATGAAGTGGATAGTTTGTTTTTTCAGCAATTATTTCATGTGCCTTAGCGCACATTAAAACATCTGAACTCTTAATAGAGATAACTAAATTGTCGTAGCCTAAATCTTCAATAATATGAACTTTATCTAATGCACTAAGCGCTAACCCCTCAGCGCTTACGCCATTAAACTTTTCTACTAATTCTTTTTCTAAAGATCCCGAATTAACTCCAACTCTAATAGGAATATTTTTTTCTTTTGCAAGGTCTACAACTGCTTTAATATTTTCCTTACTTCCAATATTCCCTGGATTAATTCTAATTTTATCAGCGCCGTTTTCCATTGCTAAAATAGCAAGCTTATAATCAAAATGAATATCAGCAACTAGCGGAATATGAATTTGCTTTTTAATTTCACTAAAAGCCTTTGCAGCTTCTATCGTATTAGCTGTGCATCTTACAATATCGCATCCAGCTTTTTCTAATTCTAAAATTTGCTTAACTGTCGCGTTTACATCAGCTGTTTTAGTGTTTGTCATAGACTGAATAGCAATAGGGTTTCCTCCACCTATTAAAACGCTGCCAATATTTATTACTTTTGTATCTTTTCTCGTATACATAATTTACCTACCTAGAAAAACTTGGTTACATCATTAACCAAAACAACAATTGCTAATAAAATAATTAGAACTGCGCCCACCGTTGTGATTATGCCTTCGTATTTTTTAGGGATAGGCTTTCTTCTAATAGCTTCAATAATTAAAAGTAAAAACTTACCGCCATCTAGCGCTGGAATAGGAAGAAGATTAATAACTCCTAAGTTAGCACTTAAAAGAATTACTATACTTAAAATATTAATAAGTGTTGCTAAGAATCCCGCCGGCGCTGAAACAGTGTAGGTTGTATTTACAATATCAACAATACCTACCGGCCCGCTAAGCATGTCCAAAGAACCCTTACCAGAAAATAGATATCCGATGCTCTTAAACACCGATACTATTTGGTACTTAAGTTCGGCAAAACTATACTTAATAGTCTCTCCTACGCTAGCTTTTTTGTTTTCAAGATTATAAGTAAATCCCGTTGTGAAAGCTTTTTGCTTTTTAGGAGTAATAGATGCGCTAATATCATTTCCGCCTCTATGCGAATAAGTAATTTCAATCGCATCTTTTCCAACCTTATTACTTGTAAAGTATTCGCTAAGTTCTACTCCAGAATTTATCTTTGTTCCATTTATGCTAGTAATTATGTCTCCAGCACTTACGCCCGCTTCTTCTAAAGATGAGCCTTCTACAACTTCCGTAATTTTTGCAGGTTCATCGGTAGCGTAATAAGAAAGTCCCATAATATAGTAAGTATATTCTTCTGGAGTAATGCTTATTTTTTTCTTTTTACCAACTCTTTTAACAGTAAGATTTATTTCATCTAAACTCGAATCAATCGGATGAATAAATTCTTCTAAATAAATTTCTCGTCCAAAATCGATAGCTGTTCCGTTATAGTTTGTTATTATGTCGCCTTCTTTTAGACCCGCTTCATATGCCGGCGAACCTTCCTCTACGGATATAACTTGCGCCGGGTCAAATCCTGCACTACCAATAACTATTACAGCTAAAACAAAAGCTAAGAAGAAGTTAAAAACTGGGCCAGCAAGAATAACACTCATCCTAGCCCAAACGCTCTTTTTATCAAAAGATCTTTCATCTTCATTTTCTTCTTCATCATCTTCTAGTGCGCCAAGCATAATGCAAGATCCTCCAAAAGGAATAGCCTTCCAAGAAAATCTTGTTCCACTTTTAGCTACTTTACTAACTATTCTAGGACCAAACCCGATAGAAAATTCTTTTACAAATATTCCATTTTTTTTCGCTAAAATAAAATGTCCAAACTCGTGGACTAAAATAAGAATACCTAAAATAATAATTGAAAGAATAATACTAACAACGCTCATTAATGATGATATCTCCTATAGTAACTATTTGTTCTAGCGTTGGATTTTGAATTACTGGATGCTTATCCATTTCCTTTTCGATTTCATCAGCAATGTCTAGATACTTTATTTCGCCTTTTAAGAACTTAGCTACTGCTCTTTCGTTAGCTGCATTGAAAACAGTTGGCATAGTTCCGCCAATTTCAATAGCTTTGTAAGCAAGCGCTAAAGCCTTAAAAGTATTTGTGTCAGGTTTTTCAAATGTAATCGATCCAAGTTCAAAGAAATCTACTCTCTTTTCATCTAGATATCTTCTTTGCGGATTAAAAAGTGCATATTGAATTGGAAGCTTCATATCTGGAGTTCCAAGTTGCGCTATAATTGCACCATCTTTATATTGAACCGCAGAATGAATTATACTTTGCGGCTGAATTACAACTTCAATATTTTCTGGCTTAACATCGAAAAGCCATCTAGCCTCAATAACTTCTAATCCTTTATTAGCAAGTGTAGAAGAATCGATAGTAACTTTCTTACCCATCGACCAATTAGGATGGTTAAGTGCATCTTCTAAAGTAACATTTTCTAATTCTTCTTTAGTCTTTCCTCTAAAAGGTCCACCCGAAGCTGTAAGAATAATTTTATCAACGTCAACTTTTCTTTCACCATTTAAGCTTTGAAAAATCGCGCTATGTTCGGAATCTACTGGGTAGATATGAACTTTTCTTTTTTTAGCTTCGTTAATAATTAATTCGCCTGCGCAAACCAAAGTTTCCTTATTTGCAAGTGCGATATCTTTTTTAGCTTTTATAGCTTCCATAGTAGGAATAATTCCAACCATGCCAACTATAGCAGTTACAACTATTTTTGCTTTTGGCGCAGTTGCAACTTTTATTAAACCTTCTTTGCCTGTATAAATTTTAGGATGCTTTCTTACGCGTAACTCTTTAAGTTTTGCTTTAAAAGCATCAAGATTTTTTTCATCAAAAACGCAAACAAGCTCTGGCTTAAATTCCAAAACCTGTTTGGCAAGAAGTTCTATATTATTATTTGCGCTGATTGCTACTACTCTTAAATCGGCATTAGCTCTAACAACTTCTAATGTCTGAGTTCCAATTGATCCAGTAGAGCCTAAAATTGATATATTTTTCATTACATTATATTAATCCATATAGTTATTAAAAATACGATTGGTGCTGTCATAATTAAACTATCAAATCTATCAAGGATTCCTCCATGACCAGGAATAATTTTTCCATAATCTTTAATACCAACTTTACGTTTAATAGCTGATGCTGCTAAGTCTCCGATTTGGCCTGCTGCCGCACCAAATAAACAAAATACTCCAAATACAAGTGGCGCAAGGTTAACAGTTCCTACAATATACTTTTGAACAATTAATCCGTAGATTACACCTATTATAGCTGCACCAACAACTCCACCTATTGCACCTTCAACACTCTTTTTAGGTGAAAGTTTTGGAACAAAAGGAGTCTTTCCGCAAATCATTCCAACTAAGTAAGCGCATGTATCTGAGCCCCATGCAGCTATTACAGCAAGCCATACTAAATATGCACCTGCTGGAGGAGTTTCTCTTAAGATAAAAAGAAATGATAGTGCAACCGGTATAAATATAACCTCAAAGAAGCCTGCAAATACTTGTTGTAGCTCATATCTAGGATAAGTAAATACAAAAACTGCTAAGTCCGCTACAAGCAAGAATCCAAATAGTAAGAGCGCAAAACTTAAAGATTCTCTAAGGAAAAGAAGTAATACATAATATGCAAGTGTGCAAATATAACCGGCCCATGCAAAAACGCCCCAGTTAAGCTTAAGCGCTTTATTAAATTCATAAAGTCCAATCAATGAAATAAGAAGTAAAAATCCCCACATTACATAATCGCCTAAAACGAAAACCGCAACCAATATTGCCGCAAGGACTACTCCGCTAATAGTTCTTACCCAAAAACTTGGATTTTCAAACAACTTTTTGCTTTTATCATCTACATACTTTTGCTCATTACTCATCTTATTCAACTCCGCCATATCTTCTATCTCTGTTTGAATATTTTTCTATTGCCTTTAACAGTTCTTCTTTATTAAAGTCTGGCCAAGCTACATCAGTGAAGTAAAATTCTGTGTAGGCTAATTGCCACATAAGAAAGTTAGATAATCTTTCTTCGCCGCTAGTGCGAATAAGCAAGTCTGGATCAGGAATATCTTTTGTATCTAAGAATGAAGAAAAACTTTCTTCTGTAATATCATCTGGATTTATCTTTCCTTCTTTTGCATCTATAGCTATTTTCTTTGCGCTTCTAATAATCTCATCTCGAGATCCATAATTAATAGCTATGACGAAAGTAATACCAGTGTTTTGTTTTGTCTTCTCTTCTAGATTAATAATCGCTTCAACAATATCAGGAGCTAATCTACTTCTTTCTCCAATAATCTTGCAACGCACATTATTTTTATTACATTTATCAACTGAATTATTAAGATAGTCTCTAAAAAGATTCATAATAACCTTAACTTCTTCTAAAGGCCTAGCCCAATTTTCAGTTGAAAAAGCGTAAACAGTTAAATACTTAATACCTATATTGTCAGCGTCTTCTAGGATTTGTTCTAAAACATCCGCGCCAACTTTATGGCCATAAGTTCTAGGCATATGGCGCTTCTTAGCCCATCTGCCGTTTCCATCCATTATAATCGCAACAGATTGTGGTATTTTTAATTCTTCACTCATAAATTAAACTGTCATTAATTCGTCTGTCTTAGCAGCAACAAGTTTATCAATTTCTCCGATATACTTATCTGTAAGTTTTTGAATTTCATCTTCTAAATCTTTTCCTGTATCTTCAGGAACTTCTCCGGCTTTAGTGATTTTCTTAATCATATCTACGCCGTCTCTTCTAATATTTCTAATTGCAACTTTAGAATCTTCACCTTTTTTCTTGACATCTTTTACGAGTTCTTTACGACGCTCTTCTGTAAGTTCTGGGAAAACAAGGCGAACATTCTTTCCATCATTAGTAGGATTAATTCCAATATCAGAAGCGTTAATAGCTCTTTCTATTTCCTTAACAATACTAGGCTCCCAAGGAGTAATAAGAATACTCTTTGGCTCAGGAACAGAAATATTACCTACTTGTTGAATTGGTGTTGGTGTTCCATAATAATCAACCATAATCTTATCTAAGATATGTGGGTTAGCTCTTCCAGCTCTAATTCCTGCATACTCTTCATTAAGATTATTAAGTGTTTTAGTCATCTTTTCATCATATACGTTTAACTTTTCGTCCATATCTATACCCCTTTTCTTAATCTACAACAACATCAGTTCCATTAAACTTTTTATCTGTAAGTGCATTTACGATTGAGTTTTCTTCTTTAAGTGCAAATATCTTAAGTGGAGTTGGTTTCTCATTTAGAAGTGCTGAAGCTGTCAAATCTATAACTTCTAATTTTTTTTCTGCAATTTCTGGAATGCTAAGTTTATCGAATTTCTTTGCATCTGGATATTTATTAGGATCCTTATCATATACACCATCAATGTTCTTAGCCATTAATATAACGTCAGCACCTATTTCTATAGCTCTAAGTACTACACCTGTGTCAGTAGTAAAGTAAGGATGTCCTGTACCACCAGCAAAGAAGCATACATAATCTTCTTCAAAATATTTATTAGCTTTGTCTATGCTAAAAACTTCTGTAACTGTGCCGCATGCCCATGGAGTAAAGATAACTGTCTTTAATCCTTTAGCTCTAAAATGCTCTGATACATAGATGCAATTAAGAACTGTTGCAAGCATTCCGATTGTATCTGACTTTGTTCTATCTATTTGAAGATTAGATTTTCCTCTCCAAATATTGCCGCCACCAATTACAATGCCAACATTAACGCCGCCAATGCAAATTTTCTTAACCTGGCTAGCAATTTCTTCGATTTGTTCTTCGTTATAACCGCTATCTTGGCCAATTGCCTCGCCACTAAGTTTTAGCATTACTCTTTTATATTTGCTCATAATCTTACCTCTTATATTATTAAAAATGTTTGTTAATTTTATGTTAAAAACTGCTATATAATTTTATCATTTTATCTGGTCATTGAAAACCTTGAAAAGGCCCTCTCTCATCATATCATCAAAGAGTTTGAAGAACTCTGGCTTACTTATTACAAAGTCATTAGCAAACCACCATCTAACCGAAACCAGATGATTATAAGCAAAAAGGTTTGCGAACAATGACTCCTTAAAGAAGCGCTCTTGGTCGGTTCTAATTTCAGGATTTTTTGCAATTCTCTTTGTTAAAATATTTTCGGAAATAGTCTCAACCATCTCATCGAAAATATTTCTATCTATTTGTGCTGTCCAAAGCACCTCATAGACATCTTTTTTTGTTACGATAAACTCTACTGTTTTTCTAAAAGGCATCTTATATTGATCCTCATTAACAGTATCTGGTTCAGCATCAACAAAAGCAACATCGTTGTTTTCCTTAAATTCTTTAAGTGTCTTTGCAATATACTTATCTAAAAGATCATATTTATCTGTGTAATGTTTATAAAATGTAGTTCTATTAATACGAGCTTCTTTGCAAAGTGCATCAACTGTTATTTTGTTGAAAGATGTTTTTTTAAGATTAACCAGTAATGATTTATCAATACTATCTAGAGTTTTTACTACTCTCAAATCTTTATCTGACATAATTTCCCCCTATTTTTTTCAACACATTGTTGTATAAACTACAATTTTCATTTCTATTTTACCATTAAACCAAGGCCTCCTCAACATGATATTTTTAGTTTTTTACAAAGATTTTGACTTTAATTTTTACTTGATTGTGCTATTATTATTTGGTATGGAAACTAAAACATCATTTTTCACAAAAGATAAAAATTTCTATAAATCGCTCTTTGGAATGCTTGCCTTTGTAGCACTTCAAAACGTTGTTGCCTACTCTGTAAACATGGCAGACAACATAATGCTTGGTAGCTATTCTCAAGCCTCATTAAGTGGCGCCGCAACCGTTAACCAAATCTTTTTCATGATTCAGCAATTTGCTATTTCTTTTGGTAATACGCTTGTGGCTATCGCTGCACAATACTGGGGACAAAACAGAGTTAATCCTATAAAGAAGCTTTCTGGAATCGCACTAAAAATTGGCTTTGCAATAACGCTCGTTTTAGTTATTCTCTGCCTTGCTATTCCTAATGGACTCTTAAAGATTTTTACAAATGAGCCAGACATTATTGCAGAAGGAGAAAAATATCTTGCCATAATTGTTTGGACTTTTATCCTATATATATTTACTAATATTTTCATGGCCGCACTTAGAAGTGTAGGTACTGTAAATATTAGTTTCTATATTTCAATTGTTTCATTAGTAATTAACGTTGGAATAAACTACGTTTTGATTTTCGGTAAGGCAGGTTTTCCTGAACTTGGAATAGTTGGTGCAGCAATAGGAACATTAATTGCAAGAATCTTAGAACTATTAATAGTTCTCTTCTACTTAATCTTTATTGATAAAAAACTTAATTTGTTCAAAAACGATGAGGGCCGCTTTAGCTTAAGCTGGCTTATAGATAATGATAAAAATCTTTGGAAAGATTACTTAAAAATTTATCTTCCAATTATGTGTGCGACAGTTCTTTGGGGCGTATCCGTTCCAATGCAAACGGCTATCTTAGGTCACTTAAGTGCTGATGCTATTGCCGCTAACTCTGTTGCAACAACTTTCTATCAATACCTAAAAGTAATCGTAGTTGCTATGAGTTCTACTAGCGCAGTTATGATTGGCCAAGCTATTGGAAGAGGAAATTATGAAGAGGTTAAAGCAGCCGGTAGAACCCTTTCATGTATTGATGTTGGCATTGGTCTTGTCTTAGGACTTTTACTTATAATTCTAAAGAATCCTCTTCTCTCACTTTACAAGCTTAACCCATCAGCAACTTCAATGGCAGGTGATTTAATTTTACTTATGTCTTTAATTATGGTCGGCATGAGTTACCAAATGCCTGTAAGTTTTGGCATCTTCCAAGGCGGTGGCGATGCGAAGTTCGCTATGGCTATGAACCTAATTTGTACATGGGCAATCGTTATGCCATTCTCTTTTATGGCGGCATTCTGGTGGAAGCTTCCAGTTGTATGGGTAGTTTTAATTATCCAATCAGATCAATTATTTAAGGGACTTCCAACATTCATTCACTTTAGAAAATATACATGGATAAAAAAATTAACAAGGGATGATGCATAGTCGTTATATACCATATAGTTATTATATATTAAATGCTTGTTATATAATATATAGAACATAAAAAGTGTCAAAAGGGTAGTCCTCTGACACTTTTTTATTGGCCGTGGATTGGTGGATAATCGGCGCTACGAAGTGCAAAGAATAAGGACAACAAAATGTTGTCCTCATTCTTTACACTTCTTCGCAACCACGCCGATAATCCACCAAACCCACTGCCTCTACTACTATCTCCCATTGCGTCGCCTTACGGCGCCGCTTCGCTGGCTACGCCAGCTCTATATATGAGACCAAAATAAAATGCTTTGATAAAATTACCGAAAAAGGCACCATTGGTACCCGAATCTATATATTTTTTAAGTAAATCCATTAAATTTATTCATTATGAGAACTTGTTGGAAAAGTATAGAAACTAAAAACCTTTATTTTTCAAGGTTTTTAAACTTTTATAAAATACATCAAAATTTTTCACAACGCCTATTGGGTACCAATGCCGCCATTTTCGGTAAAAATATTATTTAAAAATTTTTTTAATTATTTTTGCAGGATTTTAACGGTTTTGTACGCTTTTTAAGCATTTTATCAAGAATTTCTACTTTGTAATTTTATCTGAGAAAAATTATTCAAATTTTATTTTCAAGAAATCCCTTAAAATAAAGGATTGTCATAGAAGTAAAAAAATAGCATTAATTTATGGTTATCTTAAAGCGTACAAAACCGTCGTTTTTCTGCAATTTTATAAATAATTTTTATTTTGGTTTCATATATGGAGCCGGTGGTCACACCGGCGAAGCGGACGACTTTAGTCGGACGCAATGGGACATAGTAGTAGAGGCTGTTGGATTTGTGGGTAACTGGCTCTTTGCCAGTTATCCATAAATCCACAGCCCAAAGACCTCGATAAATTCTTAATTTGTTTTTTTATTTATAGATAAACATGGCGTCGCCGAATGAGAAGAAGCGGTATCGTTCATCGACCGCTTTTTTATATGCATCGAGCATTATCTCGCGACTTGAAAATGCAGAAACTAACATCAAAAGAGTAGACTCTGGTAGATGAAAGTTTGTAATTAAACAATCTGTTATCTTAAATTTATATCCAGGATAAATAAATATATCAGTCCACATTGATGTGGCTTTTACAAAGCCTTTTTTATCGGCTATTGATTCAAGGGTTCTAGTTGATGTAGTGCCAACACATACTATTTTGCCACCTTTTTTCCTGGTTTCATTTATTATACTGGCGTTTTCTTCATCAATCATACAAAGCTCGGAATGCATATGGTGGTCAAGAATATTTTCCTCCTTAACTGGACGGAATGTACCAAGACCTACATGCAACGTTACGTGCGCAATCTTTACGCCTTTAGCTTTTATTGCATCTAAAAGTTCGGTTGTGAAGTGAAGACCGGCTGTAGGAGCAGCTGCGGAGCCGTCATGTTTAGCATAAACTGTTTGGTAGCGATTTTTATCTTCAAGTTTATGTTTGATATATGGCGGAAGGGGCATCTGGCCGAGCCTATCTAGAACTTCTTCAAAGATTCCATCATAAGTAAATCTAATTATTCGGTTACCATCGTCTTGAACCTTAATGATTTCGCCATGAAGTAAGTTTCTATCTGTTATGATGTTTCCGAAGATTAATTTGCATCCTTCACGAGCCTTTTTGCCAGGCTTAACAAGACACTCCCAGTCGGTATCGCTTATACGCTTAAGAAGAAGTATTTCAATAATAGCGCCGGTGTCTTGCCTTGTTCCAAAAAGACGCGCAGGGATTACCTTTGTGTCATTTATTACAAGGCAGTCAGTAGGCTCAAGATAGTCGATTATATTCTTAAAAGTATCATGCTTTTCAAAACCTTTGGTTCTATTTATAACCATAAGGCGAGAAGCACTCCTATCTACTAGAGGATCTTGTGCTATTAATTCTTCTGGTAAATCATAATAAAAATCATGCAAATTCATAACTAGCGTATTTTATCACTATAACGATTAAAATGCCACTTTTACATTAAATCAGGATGAAGTCTATTTTTTAAAGGCGATTTCAATTGAGTTTGCCTCTGTTTTTTCTTCAACTGCTTGCAATTAAAGGGGAATTGTGTAGAATAGAACTATAAAAGAGGAGCTACCGATAGACGGTTAGCCCGAATTGTTAGTTACAAAAAAGTAACCGAATTGGACGACGCGGTTACTTTTTGCTTTTTATAGAAATAATAATTAGGACAATCGTTAAGATGGTCATAATAATTTCATAATCAGTCATAGACATTCCCCCTTTCTGCAAGAGGGTATGTACCCTCGTAATAGAGGGCTAACCGCATACCGTATGGTAGCTCCGTATGTAAAGGCATAAAATGCCTAAACACCTATTTTTCTAATCGCTTTTTAATCGGAATCAATAAAAGAATTTTCAGAATATCTTAATTGACTTGTATTATAATACAACAGTCGTCGAGCAAATTCAATGTTTACATTTAATAGGTTTACAACTAAGTTCCATAACTTGGGCGGTTATTGAAGATAAGGCGTAGGTGTGGTAAAATATCTTGTCAAAATATGCGCTTAATAAAGGGCGTTTTAATAAAGAAAGGCATTGAAAATGAATAGCATTTACAACCACAAAGAGATTGAAAAAAAGTGGCATGATATTTGGGAAGAACACCCAGTAAATGTCGATGATGGAAAGAAAGAAAAATATTATTGCCTAGATATGTTTCCATATCCTTCTGGTTCGGGTCTTCATGTAGGCCATTGGAGAGGATATGTTATAAGTGATGTTTGGAGTAGATATAAACTTATGCAAGGTAAGTTTATTATTCATCCTATGGGATGGGATGCTTTTGGTCTTCCGGCTGAAAACTATGCTATTAAGATGGGCATTCATCCTGCTAAAACTACAGCAGATAATATTGCTAATATAAAAAGACAAATTAATCAGATTGCTGCTATTTACGATTGGGATAGAGAAGTTAATACAACGGATCCAGAGTTTTATAAATGGACTCAATGGATATTTGTTCAGATGTTTAAGGCTGGACTAGCTTATGAAAAGGAAATGCCTATTAACTGGTGCCCAAGTTGTAAGACTGGTCTTGCTAATGAAGAAGTTGTTGATGGCAAGTGTGAAAGATGTGGCACTGAAGTTACAAAGAAAAACTTAAAACAATGGATGCTTAAGATTACTGCTTATGCAGATAGACTTTTAGATGACTTAAAAACTCTTGATTGGCCTGAGAAGGTAGTTAAGATGCAAACTGAATGGATTGGCAAATCTTATGGCGCTGAAATTGATTTTAAGGTTGATGGAAGTGATAAGACTATTACAGTTTACACAACTCGTCCAGATACTCTTTATGGTGCAACTTTTATGGTACTTGCTCCTGAATATAAAGATGCTGCGGCGCTAGCAACTCCAGAAAATAAAGAAGCTGTTGATGCATACATATATAAGACATCTATGAAATCATCTGTTGATAGACTTCAGGATAAAGAAAAGACTGGCGTATTTACTGGAAGTTATGCAATAAATCCACTTAATGGAAAGAAAGTTCCTATTTGGCTTGCTGATTATGTATTAGCTGATTATGGTACTGGCGCTATTATGTGTGTGCCGGCACATGACGAGAGGGATTACGAATTTGCAAAGAAATTTGAACTTCCAATTGTTCCAGTTATTTCTCCAGATGGAGGCGATTTAGATGTTTCCGAAAAGCCTTATATCGGAACAGGTATTGTTATTAATTCAGAAGAGTGGAACAAAAGAGATTCAGCTGAGCTTAAGAAAAACGCTCCTGAGGAAATTGAAAATAAGGGTCTTGGAAAGAAGAAAGTTAATTATAAACTTCGTGACTGGGTATTTAGCCGTCAAAGATATTGGGGCGAGCCTATTCCTATTGTTCATTGCCCGGACTGTGGATGCGTTCCAGTGCCAGAAGAAGAACTTCCTCTTTTACTACCCGATGTAGAAAAGTACGAGCCTACCGGAACAGGCGAAAGCCCACTTGCAGCTATTGATAGTTGGGTTAATACAACTTGTCCATGCTGCGGAAAACCTGCTAAGAGAGAAACAAATACTATGCCTCAATGGGCGGGTTCTTCATGGTATTTCTTAAGATATGTTGATCCACATAACAAAGAAAAATTAGTTGATAGAGAAAAGGCAGATAAGTATTTGCCTGTTGATATGTATATAGGTGGTGTTGAACATGCAGTTCTTCACTTACTTTATTCACGTTTCTATACGAAGTTCTTAAAAGATATTGGTGTGCTTGATTTTGATGAGCCTTTCACAAAACTCTTTAACCAAGGCATGATTACTGGTAAGAACGGAATTAAGATGAGTAAGTCAAAAGGTAATGTTGTATCGCCAGACGACTTAGTAAGAGATTATGGTTGCGACTCACTTAGACTATATGAACTATTTGTTGGACCTCCTGAGTTAGATAGCGAATGGGACGAAAGAGGAATCGATGGCGTTTATAGATTCTTAAGTAAGTTCTATGCACTTGCTATGAACAGTTTAGAAGCTAATGTAGCTCCAACAGAGCAAATGATTAAGCTTCGTAACAAGTTGGTTCGAGATATTACAAAGAGATTAGAAAACTTTAGCCTTAATACTGTAGTCAGCGGATTTATGGAGTACAACAATAAGCTTGCTGATATCGTTAAGAAAGAAGGCGGAGTAGATAAAGAAACTATTGAAAGTTATATTAGACTTTTAGCTCCTTTTGCTCCTCATGTTTCGGAAGAACTTTGGAGTGCTTATGGTCACGCTGAAAGTGTATTTGATGTAAATGTTGGCTGGCCAACATTTGACGAAGAACTTTGCAAAGATAATGAAGTTGAAATTGGGGTTCAGCTTAATGGCAAAGTTAAAGCTACAGTAACTATTGCTGTGGATGCTTCTAAAGAAGATGCATTAGCAAAAGCAAAGGAAGCTTTAGGAAGTAAACTTTCAGGCGAAATCATAAAAGAAATTTATGTACCAGGAAAAATTATTAATATAGTGGCTAAATAATGATAACAGTTCAAATAATTATTATTGTAATTTTAATAATATTGTCAGCGTTCTTTTCTTCATCGGAGACAGCACTTACAACTATTAGTCAACATAGGCTAAAGACGTTAGTAGATGAAGAAGTTAAAAATGCTTATCTTTTAGAAAAAGTTCTTTCTAAAAAGACTAAGATGCTTAGCGTAATTTTGATATGCAATAACATTGTTAACCTTGCAGCATCAGCACTTACGACTGTAGTTGTGGAAAAACTTTTCGGTAGCGTATTTATTAGTGTTGGCACTGGAGTTTTAACTTTATTAATTCTTATCTTTGGAGAAATTTCACCTAAGACTTTAGCTACGCATAGAGCAGAGAAGTTAGCACTTGCTTTTTGTCCGATAATTAATGCACTCATGATTGTTTTCACACCTATTGCGGCAGCTATTAACTTTTTAGCAAGAGGTGTAATTAGACTTTTTGGTGTTAAGAAAGGCGAAAAAGTTGAATCATACACTGAAAACGAAATTAGATCTATTGTTGAAGTGAGTCATGAAGAGGGCGTAACAACTTCTGAAGAAAAAGAAATTATTAATAATGTTTTTGACTTTACAGACACAACGGTTAAAGAAGTTATGGTGCCACGTATTAACGTAGCAACTATTAATATTAATTCAACTTATGATGAAGTAATGAGTGTATTCAAGGAAGACTTTTTTACAAGGCTTCCGGTATATGATGAAGAAGGAAAGAACTTTATTGGAATGGTAAACGTTAAAGACCTCGTTTTATATGATACAGAAAAGAAAGACGAATTTAGCGTTAGAGAAGTAATGAGAGATATTGACTTTACTTATGAAGGAAAGCATTTATCTGAGCTCTTTATCGAAATGAAACAAACAAGAAGATCTATGATGGGTGTTCTAGATGAGTATGGCGATATCGCAGGCATAGTTACTATGGAAGACTTGCTTGAAGAAATCGTAGGCGAAATTAGAGATGAGTACGACGAAGCAGAAGAAGACGAAATCGTGCGTACTGAAGAAAATATATATTTAGTTCAGGGACATGTATCGCTGTCTGACCTTAATGATAAATTAGAAGATGATTTAGGCGAGGATACATTTTGCTTTGAATCTGAAGAGATGGATTCAATTGGTGGTTTTGTAATTGAAAAGTTAGAACGTATTCCTGAGCCAGGTGACATAGTTGAATTAGATGATGCAACGATAACCGTTGTAGACATGGACGTAAATAAAATTGAATTAGTAAAGATTATGCTAAAGGAAGGCAAATAAGATGAAATTAGGTATTGTTGGATTGCCAAATGTAGGAAAGAGTACACTTTTTAATGCGCTTACTAAAGCTGGCGCAGAAAGTGCAAATTATCCTTTTTGCACAATCGATTCAAATATAGGTATTGCTTTTGTGCCAGATAAACGCCTTCAGGTTTTATCTGATTTTTATAATTCACAAAAGATTACACCAGCAACAGTAGAGTTTGTAGATATTGCTGGACTTGTTAAAGGAGCATCTAAAGGTGAAGGGTTAGGAAACCAATTCTTAGCTAGCATAAGAGAGGTTGATGCAATTGTTCATGTTGTTAGATGCTTTGAAGATGACAACGTTGTTCATGTTGATGGAAGCGTTGATCCTCTTCGCGATATAGAAACAATTAATTTAGAACTTATTTTTTCTGATATTGAAATTATTGATAGAAGAATTGCTAAGTCTTCGAGAGGTGCTAAGAATGATAAAGCGTTGGCAGCAGAGGTAGCGCTTTTAGAAAAGATTAAGGCACATTTAGAGCAAGGCAATTTAGCTAAGACATTAGAACTTAGTGATGATGAAAAAGAAATCAGTAAAGATTTTAATCTCTTAACTGATAAGCCAGTTATTTATGCAGCTAACGTAGCAGAAGACGACCTTGCTGATGATGGCGCTTCTAATTTAAATGTTCAAAAAGTTAGAGAGTATGCAGCTAGCAATGGCTCAGAAGTTTTTGTAGTTTCTGCAAAGATGGAAGCTGAATTAGCAGATTTAGATGATGAAGAAAAAGCAATGTTCTTAGAAGACATGGGTCTTTCAGAGAGTTGCCTCGATAAACTTATTAAGGCAAGTTATTCTATTTTAGGTCTTACAAGTTTTCTTACTGCAGGTGAAAAAGAAGTTAGAGCTTGGACAATTACTAAAGGTATGAAAGCTCCACAGGCAGCAGGAAAGATTCATACTGATTTTGAAAAAGGATTTATTAAGGCAGAGGTAGTTAACTATCATGACCTTATTAATTTAGGTTCATATAATGCGGCTAGAGAAAAAGGCCTCATTCGTATGGAAGGAAAAGAGTATGTTGTTCAAGATGATGATATAATTCTTTTCAGATTTAATGTTTGATTTGTTATATAATAAATAGAACAAGGAGAAAAAGATGTATAGTATTATTTTTCCACACCTAGGGATTAAAATTGGAGCATTTCCAAATCAAATTACAATTGGTAATTTTTCAATTGCATTCTACGGAATTTTAATTGCAATCGGAATTATTCTCGGATGCGTTATTGTTTTTAATCGTGTTAAATACACAAAACAGTTTGCAGATGATTATGTTGATATGATTATCTTCGGAATCATTGCCGGAGTTATTGGTGCTAGACTTTATTACGTAATATTTAGCTGGGATGCATACAAAGATAATCTTGGAGAGATTTTTAATATAAGAAACGGTGGGCTTGCTATTTATGGAACAATTATCGGCGCTTTTATTTCAACACTTATTGTTGCAAAAGCGAAGAAAATTAGTTTTCTTAAAGTTATGGATACATGCGCACCAGGATTTTTAATTGGACAAGCATTAGGACGTTGGGGCAACTTCTTTAATAGAGAAGCTTTCGGTGGATATACTGACAATCTTTTTGCTATGCAAATTAAACAATCTGAGGTTACAGGCATTACAAATAGTGATATTCTTTCACACTTAGTTAATATAGACGGAGAGGCTTATATTCAAGTTCATCCCACATTCCTTTATGAATCACTTTGGTGCATTTTAATCCTTGTTATTATTTTGATATTTAGAAAATATCAAAAATATAATGGTGAAATCATGGTTTGGTATCTTGGTGGTTATGCATTAGGCCGACTTTGGATTGAAGGCTTAAGAACTGACCAACTTCTTATTGGCCATTCTAATATAGCTGTTTCACAATTGCTTTCTTTAATTGTTGTTATACTTGCAGCATTTGCAATTGTTTACAACATAATTAGAATGAGTAAAGGGTGGAAACCAAAATTTAAACTCATATTAGAGCCTGGCGATGTTGGCACGAAAGAATATGCCGAAGAGAGAGTAAAAGCTAGAAAGGCTAAAAATAATAAAGGCGAAGAAAAAGCTGAAGAAGTTTCTGAGTCAGAAGAAGTAAAAGAACCTGAAGAGACAAAAGAGACAGAAGAAGTAAAAGAGACTGAAGAAGTAAAAGAGACTGAAGAAGCAAAAGAATCTGAAGAATCAAAAGATGAAAATTGATTATAAAAATTGGAGTTCATTAAGAATATTTGCGGCATTTTATAAAAACCATATCGGGTTATTTTTACTCGATATGGTTTGTGCTTTAGCTGTGGCTGCAGTAGATTTAATCTTCCCATATATATCAAAAGAATGTATGGAAATATATTTGCCGGAAAATGCATTTAAGACTTTCTTTATTGTAATGTCTATTATGATAGTGGCTTATATAGTAAGGTCTATTCTTTATTACATAATTACTTATTGGGGCCATCGCATGGGCGTTGGACTAGAAACTGATATGCGTGAGGTTATTTTTAATCATATAGAAGATCTAAGTTTTAGTTTCTTTGATAAAAACCGCACAGGCAAACTTCTTAGCCGCGTTACGAATGATCTTTTTGAAATTAGTGAGCTTGCGCATCATGGCCCGGAAGATTTTCTTATTTCTATTATAACTATAGTAGGCGCTTTCTTTATCCTTTTAGGAATTGATTGGAGATTAGCACTTATAGTTTTTGCTATTATTCCAGTGTTCGGAGTGTTCACAGTTATTCAAAGAAATAAAATGACCAAAGCTTCTATGGCAGTTAAATCTAGAATGGCAGAAATTAACGCAAGCGTAGAAGGAGGCTTTTCTGGAATTAGAACGGCGAAAGCTTTTGCAAATGAAGATATTGAAAAAGCAAAATTTCAAAAGATAAACGAAGAATATTTTGAAATCAAAAAAGATTTTCATAATGCTATGGCAGTGTTCCATTCAGGAATGGAGTTCGCTATGTCTATACTTTCTGTTTTGGTAATTATGGTAGGCGGATACTATATTATGGGAGGAACGATGTCATACATTGAACTTGTTACATTTAGTCTTTATGTTTCTACATTTATAAATCCAATAAGAAAACTTGGCGCATTCGTAGAACAATATGTAACAGGCATGGCAGGCTTTAAGAGATTTTTGGAAATTATGAGAACAGATCCGGAAATACTTGATAAAGAAGATGCTCATGTTTTGGCAAAGGTTGAAGGTAATATCGAATTAAAACATGTCTCTTTCGCTTATAAAAGAAGACATTATAGCGAAGAAGATGAAGACGAAAATTATATTAATGAAGTATTAAAAGATGTCTCATTCTCGGTTCCGAAGGGAAGCACATTTGCGCTTGTTGGACCTTCTGGCGGAGGAAAGACAACAATATCAAATTTAATTCCGCGTTTTTACGATATTAATCAAGGTGAAATTTTAGTTGATGGATATAATATAAAGGATGTTACTCAACACTCATTAAGAAAATCTATAGGTGTTGTTCAACAAGATGTATTTATGTTTGCTGGAACTATAAGAGAAAATATTCTTTATGGAAAACCAGATGCAACTGAAGAAGAAATAATAGATGCTGCAAAAAGAGCAGAAATACATTTAGAAATTTTAGAAATGAAAGACGGATATGATACGTATGTTGGCGAGAGAGGAGTTATGCTCTCTGGAGGCCAAAAGCAACGGATAGGTATCGCCAGAGTTTTCTTGAAGAATCCGCCTATTATTATTTTAGATGAAGCTACGAGCGCATTAGATAGTGTAACAGAGATGCGAATTCAAAACGCTTTTGACGAACTTGCAAAAGGAAGAACTTCTATTATTATTGCACACAGGCTCAGCACGATTCGCAATGCTGATAAAATAGCAGTAATAGATAATAATAAAGTAATGGAAATAGGTTCACATGATGAACTTATGGCAAATCGCGGCGAATATTTTAATCTAGTTAATGCACAGATGATCTAGCAACAGACAATCATTTAGACGAACGGGTGATAAGCAAGAAGAGGAACTTCTTGTTTTTTTATTTTTAAATTTTTATTAAAAAAGGGTTGCTTTTTGGTCTAAAAAGTATTAAAATAACTCCACAAGTGGTAAAAAGTGGCACTTAGTGGAGCAAAGTGGTAAATGCTCAAGGCCCCAAATAGAAAAATTTTTATTAGAAATAGCCTTTGAGTAAAGGGCACGGAGCTCCTTAAGTTATATATTATGCGTTGCCGCGCTTAATATAAATTTGACAGACATGTCGCTGGGAGGTAAAAGGTGAGCACTATGTTCATGGGAGAATACAACCATTCCATAGATGCCAAGGGCAGAATAATGATCCCTTCAAAATTCAGAGATTCTCTTGGAGAAGGCTTTGTTATCACGAAGGGTGTTGATAAGGGCTGCTTATGGGTTTTCCCTGCTGATGAGTGGGAAGCTTTTTATGAAAAACTACGTAGCAGCCTCACCTTTACCAATAAAGACAGCAGACAGTTTATGAGACATTTCATGGCAGGAGCTATGAACGCACAGTTTGATAAGCAAGGAAGAATATTACTTGCACAAAATTTAAGAGAATACGCTAATCTCACAACTAATGTTACATTAGTTGGTACAGGCCCAAGAATAGAGATTTGGGATACACAGACCTGGAACGATGAGGAAGCTGAAATAGATGCAGATCTTATCGCAGAGAGAATTGGAGAATTAGGATTTGGAATTTAAGCACGAATCAGTTCTTCCAAGAGAGACCATTGAAAACTTAAATATTAAGCCAGACGGGATTTATGTAGATGGAACGTTGGGCGGAGCGGGACATGCATTCCTAATTACAAAACAACTTTCATCCGGAAGACTTATCGGAATAGACCAAGATAGCGAAGCTATTGAGGCAGCAAAGAAGAAACTTAGCATTTTTCAAGATAAAGTAACTATTGTTAAAGACAATTTTGCGAATATCAAGAATGTTCTTTCAGAATTAGGAATTTCTAAAGTAGATGGCATACTTCTAGACATTGGAGTTTCTTCCTACCAACTAGATAATCCCGATAGAGGTTTTACATATCGAGAAGATGCACCTTTGGACATGAGAATGGACAAGGAAAAAGCATTAAGTGCTAAAGATATTGTTAATACTTATTCAAAAGAAGATTTAGCACGAATCATAAGCAAATATGGCGAAGATAATTTCGCTAATAATATAGCTAAGCACATTGTAAATGAAAGAGAAAAAGCACCAATTGAAACTACAATGCAACTTAGCAACATAGTGGAACAGGCTATTCCAGCTAAGGTTAGGAAGGGTCAAAAAGGTTTTGCTAAAAGGACTTTCCAAGCACTTCGAATAGAAGTAAATTCAGAACTAAGTGTTTTGGAAAACTCGATTGATACTATGATCGATCTTCTTAATCCAAAAGGAAGGCTCTGCATCATTACTTTTCACTCTTTAGAAGACAGAATTGTAAAGAATGCATTTAAGATAGCTGAGAATCCGTGTACATGCCCGCCATCATTTCCAGTTTGCAGATGCGGTGCAGTATCTAAAGGAAAAGTAATTACTAAGAAGCCAATCATTCCTTCTGATGAGGAATGCAAAGCAAATAAAAGAGCAACTAGCTCAAAACTAAGAGTTTTTGAAAGGGCCTAAAAAAGGCAAAAAAATGGGAGCAAGATCAAGAAATTATTCACAAATTGATAGCGTAAGACGTATCTACGTTGAAGGCAATTCGGCTAAGGAAGAGTATGTAATCTCTACTAAGCCTAAAAAGTCTAACGCTAGAAAACTTGCTCAAAAGAAACTCTTGAAACAACAACAAAAAATAAGAAGAGTTGCAGCTGCTTTTGCAGGAGGATTTATTGCAACATTATTTGTAATTACCTTGGCACTATCGGTTAAGAGAGTTGACCTAGGGACAAAGATAAGCAGGCTAGAGAATGAACTTAGCGAGTTGCAAGAACAAAACGACTCGAAAGAATATGAAATTAACAGCACCGTCGATTTAGATTATGTAGTCCAAGTAGCGACGGGGCAGTTAGGCATGGTTAGAAGTGGCATAGGACAAATACAAACGTATGATTCCAATGATTCAGAATATACCCAACAATTAGCGAAAATACCAACTAGATAGTTGGTATTTCGTTATCTTTGAATAAGAATTATATGAGCAAAAAACAAAGCACTAATGACAAAGCCAATAAAATTATGAACAAACGCTTTAGCATAATTGCTATAGTTTTTTTTGTTTTAATCGGACTTGTTGTTGCTAGATTATTATGGATTTTGGTTATTGATGGTGACAAATATAAAAAGGCTGCACTTAGACAAACTCAGTCTGGGAACTTTTCGATTCCAGCTAAAAGAGGAGAAATTTTAGATAGAAATAATGTACAACTTGTAACGAGCACTAAGGTTTACAATTTGATTTTAGATCCAAAAGTTATATTGACTAATCCTGAAAGATATTTAGAGCCAACAATTTCTTTAATAGAGAAACATTTTAAGATTTCAAAAGATGAACTTAAAAAAGATATCGAGGAAAATCCGAAAAGTTCATATGTTGTTTTGAAAAAAGGATTAACTTTTACTGAGGTCGAAAAGTTTATTAAAGAAAAAGAAAAAGACACAAAAGTTAATGGAGTTTGGCTTGAAGATAATTACAAACGAAACTACACATATAATACTTTAGCGTCATCTGTTTTAGGTTTTACAACTAATGGCGTAGGGGAACTAGGCTTAGAACTCCAATACAACAAAGAATTAACTGGAACAGATGGAATGGAGTATTCGTATATTAATAGCGATAATACTATCGAAACTGTCAGAAGAGAACCAATTGATGGCAACACGATTTTGCTTACATTAGACTACAACATCCAAGCAATTGTGGAAAAACATATCGAAGAGTCATACCAAAAAACGAGAGCAAAAGGTGTTACAGCAATTGTTCAAGATCCTAACACAGGTGAAATTTTAGCGATGGCAGACTCAGGTAATTTTGATTGCAATAATCCAAGGAATTTAACCGCAAGATACAGCCAAGAAGAAATTGATGTTATGGATGACCAAGCGACACTAGAAGCGCTTACTAATGTTTGGAGAAATGATTGCGTAACAAAAAGTTACGAACCGGGTTCAACTTTTAAGCCTTTTACTGTATCTATGGGTATTGAAGAAAATAAAATTTCACCAACAGATACATTCTATTGTGGTGGCTCTCAGATGTTCTTTGAACAAACTCCATGGGAAAAGACTATTTGGTGTTGGACAAGAGAAGGCCAAGGAGTACTTGATGTTAAAGGCGCTATAGCTCAATCATGTAACATATCACTTGCTCAAATTTCTGAAAAAATTGGCCAAGAGATATTTACAAAATACCAAAGAAAGTTTGGATTTGGACAGTATACAGGAATTGACCTTCCTAATGAGATGAGTTGTTCATCACTTTTATATACAAAAGATAATATGACTATATTGGACCTTGCAACAAATTCATTTGGACAGAACTTTAACGTAACAATGATTCAACTTTGCACGGGATTTTCATCACTAATAAATGGTGGGAATTTATATAAGCCATATATAGTTAAGAATATATATAATGCTAATAATGAATTAGTAAAATCAAATAACAAGACATTAGTTTCACAAACAATTTCGCAAAACACTTGTGATTATATAAAAGAATGTTTAAGAGAAGTTGTTGTAAATGGTTCCGCTAAAAAAGCGGCAATCGATGGATACAAAATTTCTGGAAAAACGGGACAGGCAGAAAAATACGATAAATCTGAAGATCTTTATGTTATTTCATTCATCGGCTTTGCACCTTATGATAATCCAGAAGTTGTTTGTTATGTTGCTATAGACGAACCAGCTGAAGAATATGCAACAAGTAGTGTTGCTGTAGAATTATTTAGAAATATTATGACAGAAGTTTTATCTTACATGAATGTTCCTGCAGACAATTTAGAATAAAACTTTTGAAAAATAGAGGGAAGAAAAATGAACTGGTTTACTTTACTTTCAATCTTAATAAGTTTTTTAATTGGCATTATTCTTTTACCGATTGCAATTCCGGCATTAAGAAAACTTAAATTTGGCCAACAAATTAGAGAAGAAGGTCCCGAGGCGCACCTTAAAAAAGCTGGTATTCCAACAATGGGTGGAGTAGTAATTGTTATTGGCTTTATTGTTGCAACTGCTATTTTCTTGCCTTTTGGTTTAGATGCACTTCCTACTATGATTTTTACTTTTCTTTTTGCATTAATAGGATTCTTAGATGATTTATTAAAAATCAAAAAAGAGCAAAGCGAAGGTTTAAAAGCATGGCAAAAAATCGGACTTCAAATTATTTTTACAGTTGCTCTTATAGTTTATATATCTCAATTTACAGAAGGTGGAACGACAACAATAATTCCGTTTTTAGGTGAAGTTGATCTTAAAGGTTGGTTTTATCCAATTTCAATTTTTGCAATTTTAGGAACTGTTAATGGTGCGAATTTCACAGATGGTCTTGATGGTTTAGCTTCTAGTGTAACTATAGTAATTAGCGCATTTATGTTCGTTGCATATTTTATTATTAATCAAAAATTTGATACAGCTTCTTTAGCTATGTTGGGTGCTTTAGTGGCGTTTCTTATTTATAATCATTACCCAGCAAGAATATTTATGGGCGATACAGGAAGTTTGGCATTAGGTGGATTTGTTGCGGCAGAAGCTTATGTATTAAAGATGCCAATATTCTTAATTCTTGTTGCATTCATTTATTTAGTTGAAATCATTTCTGTAATTTTACAAGTTGGATACTTTAAGTTAACACATGGTAAACGTATTTTTAGAATGGCACCTATTCATCACCATTACGAACTTGGTGGATGGAGTGAAGTTAAAGTGGTAACAGTATTTTCACTTGTTACGTTTATACTTTGTATAGTTGCATTTTTAGGTTTATATCTGATTTAGGAAGTAAAAAATGGAATTAAAAAATAAATCAATAATGATTTTTGGAATGGGAATAAGTGGAAAAGGAGTAGCGCATCTTTTGAAAAATGAAGGATGTGCACTTACTTTATATGATTCTAACGAACAGTTAGATGAAAACGCACTCTTAAAAGAATTGGATCTTTTAGGCAAGGCAAAAGTCATTAAAGGTAATTTAAATAAAGAAAATTTTAAAGGTATTGATATTTTAGTCTTAAGTCCTGGAATATCTATTAATGCACCTTTTGTTTCAATGGCAAAAGAAGAAGGCGTCCATGTTATTGGCGAAATTGAAATTGCCTATTTAATTAAGAAGGGCCATTTAGCAGCAATAACAGGAACTAATGGAAAAACTACTACAACTGCACTTACAGGTGAAATTTTCAAAGCATATTTCGATAAAGTTTTTGTAGTTGGAAATATTGGTACAAGCTTTGCATCAATAGCTAATCAAACTAAAGAAACAGATAGAATAGTTGCTGAGATTTCAAGTTTTCAATTGGAGTCGATTTATGATTTTCATCCAGAAGTTAGCGCAGTATTAAATATTACGCCGGATCATTTAGACAGACATGGAAGTTTTGAAAACTATGCAAAAACTAAAATGCTTATTGCTAAAAATCAAACTCCATCTGAATATATTGTAATTAATTATGATGACGAATATTTAAGAGAGCTTGCAAAAGATGTAACCCCTCAAAAATTCTATTTTTCATTAAAGAATAAATTAGAAAAGGGTATTTATCTTGAGGCAGATACAATAGTTTATTCCGACGGAACATGTACCGAAAAAATTATAAATAGATACGATATGGTTCTTTTAGGTGATCATAATGTTGAAAACGTTATGGCGGCTTGCGCTATTGGAATCTTGTTTGGAATCGATTTAGAAACAATTAAAGAAGTTGTTAAAAACTTTAAAGCAGTTGAACATAGAATAGAGTACGTAGCAACTGTTAATGGAGTTAAATATTACAACGATTCAAAAGGAACTAACCCAGATGCAGCTATAAAGGCAGTAAAAGCCATGACTTCTAAAACTGTTTTAATCGCTGGCGGATATGATAAAGGTTCTGATTATACAGACTGGATTAATAGTTTTAACGGGAAAATTAAAGATATGGTTTTAATTGGCCAGACGGCTGAAAAAATAAAAGCATGTGCACTCAAATGCAATTTTACAAATGTTCATATATGCGAAAATTTAAAAGAAGCTGTTGAACTTTCTTCTAAGCTAGCAAAGGAAGGTGAGTGCGTTTTACTTTCACCTGCATGCGCAAGCTGGGGACAGTTTAAGAATTATGAACAACGTGGAGAATGCTTTAAGGAGTATGTTTTAGGACTTTAATGAAAAAGAAAGTTGACGAAAAAACAATTTCAGAAAGAGCTTATGGTAAGTTCGACTGGGCTATGGTAGGCATAGTGGCCTTGCTTATTGCGTTCGGTCTTTTAATGCTTTTTAGTGCCAGCTCATATAACGCAAGCATTGAGCAAAGAGAACCTTCATATTATGTATTAAGGCAGTTAGTTTTTGCTGTTGGTGGTATTGGCGTTATGTTTGTAACGGCGTATATTCCATATAAATTCTTAAAGAAGATGGCAATTCCGATTTACATTCTTTCGGTTGTAGCTATGTTTCTTATCCTTTCACCTTTGGGATATTCTAGCCATGGTGCTAAAAGATGGCTTGATTTTGGATTCACAACAGTCCAACCTTCGGAAATATTAAAAGTTGCGGTAATACTTTTTACAGCCTTAATGATTACTAATCTAAGAGAAAAGACTGATGACATTGTTGCTTTTATTATGCTTGCATCAGGTTGTCTTGCAGGTGCTATTTTGACTGCAATAATCACAGACGATTTAGGAACTTCAATTATTATTTTGGCTATGGGATTTTTAATGATTTACGTTGCATGTCCAAAGGTCAAATATTTACTATTAAGCATTGTCGCGATTGTTATTATTGGCGCTGGTTATGTGTTGCTCAAATCATCCAAACTTCAAAGAATTGAAGCGTGGATCAATATAGATAAATATTCTGATAGTATCGGATATCAAATTACACAAGGCCTTTATGCTATAGGCTCTGGCGGAATTTTTGGCAAAGGATTAGGTCAAGGAACTCAAAAATTAGGATTCGTTCCTGAAAGCGAAAATGATATGATTTTCTCTATTATTTGCGAGGAACTAGGTTTTATGGGTGCAGTAGTCCTTATTGCTTTATTTGTTCTTTTGTTATGGAGAATGAAAAAAATATTCGATAAGACAACTGATATTTATGCGAAGTCTATTGTCGTTGGAGTTGCAACACATATTGCAGTCCAGACGTTCATTAATCTTGCAGTTGTTACAAATTTAATTCCTAATACGGGCGTTCCGCTGCCGTTTATAAGTTATGGTGGTAGTGCACTTATGTTCATGCTTATAGAGGTTGGACTTGTTTTAGGAATTGGAAGAAATCAAGAAGTCATAAAAGTTGATACTGCAAAAAGAAATAAATATTATCAAAGAGAAAAAGATAGAAATCCAGCAACATTTTTATAAGAGATGAAAAAAAAGGGAATTATAGCTGTTATAGCAATTGCATTTGCACTTATTGTTTTTTGCATTTTGTTTTTAACAGGCGTTATAAAAATCAATCTGAAATCTAATAAAAATAGCGGGCCTGAAATAAGCAGGGGAATCGCTTATATTAAATATATGAATGCTTTTATGGTTATTTCTGATGAGGGTGATGTTTTAGCTAGTTTAGATGAAGCACCAAATGGCCTTATAGAGATTGCTGGTATTTCTTGCAAGAGCATTGTCGTAGGTGAAAAAATTGATCCTAATGAGAAAAATGAGTATAAGTACGCCTTAAAACTTATAGATAATTTCAAGAAAAGTTCTATGAGCGCAGATAAAGTTTATATTTCATCGGATAAAACGGCTTCAGTTTATGTGGACAAGGTTAAAATCCTATTTGGAAAAGATGAGGATACTGAAGAAAAAATCCGTGATTTAAGGGATTTTTATACAAATTTAAAAGGCTTAGATGGAACCTTGGATATGAGTGTTGTAAGTGAAAATAACGCGGGCTATACATTTAAGAAAAATAATTAACAAAAAAAGAAGTTTCTGTTGAAATTTTGGCAAAATAAAGCTACTATATATATGTAGAATTTTATATTAAGAAGGGACTAATTAAACATGGCTGAGTTTGATTACAATGAATATGTAAAAGGAGCTCGAATCGTAGTAGTTGGTGTCGGTGGAGCTGGTAACAATGCCGTAAATAGAATGTTAGATTCAGGTGTTCAACTTGTAGAGTTTATTGCTGTTAATACAGATAAACAAGTTCTTCAAGTTTCTAAAGCACCGGTTACTATACAAATTGGTGAAAAAATTACTAAAGGGTTAGGTGCCGGAGCACAACCTGAAATTGGTCAGAAAGCTGCTGAAGAGAGCATCGAAATGATCCAAAAAGCTTTAGCTGGCGCTGATATGGTTTTCATCACATGCGGTATGGGTGGTGGAACTGGAACTGGTGCAGCTCCTGTTATTGCTAAGATTGCTAAGGAAATGGATATCCTTACAATTGGTATAGTTACAAAACCTTTCAAATTCGAAAACAAGACTCGTATGAATAATGCAATTATGGGTATCGAAAGACTTAAAGAAGTTGCTGATACTTTAATTGTTATTCCTAACGATAAATTACTTGAATTAGTTGATAGACGTACTTCTATCGAAGAAGCTTTCAAGAAAGCTGATGAAGTTTTACAACAAGCTGTTACAGGAATTACAGACCTTATTAATATTCCAGCACTCATCAACTTAGACTTTGCTGATGTTCGTACTGTTATGCTTAATAAGGGTGTTGCTCATATCGGTATTGGTACTGGTACGGGTGAAGATAAAGCTGAAGAAGCTGTTAAGTTTGCTGTTACATCGCCACTTCTTGAAACTAATATTAGAGGTGCATCACATGTTATCATCAATATCTCTGGTGATATTTCCCTTATGGAAGCTAATGATGCTGCTTCTTATGTACAAGATCTTGCTGGTGACGGAGCAAACATTATCTTTGGTGCTCGTTATGAAGAAACACCTGCAGATACATGTACAATTACGGTTATTGCTACTGGTATTAGTGATAGTGCAGTTAGAGTTTCAAACCCTACTGTTCAAATGAATAAAAACTTTAAACCACAAATGCAACCTCAAGGCGCTACTGAAAAACAATTTGTAGTTCGCCCAGATGGTTCTAAGGGTGCTCCAAATGGACAACGTCCAGGTGCTCCAGGACCTCAAGGCAGACCTGCTCCAGGACCTCAAGGTCGCATGGCACAACCTAGAATGCCTCAGGCTCCACAAGGTGCTCCACAAGGTCGCCCTATGCCTCAAAGAGGTAATGAAAAACCAGAACTAAGATTTAATGTTCCTAGACAACCAAAACCTTCTGTGCAGGAACAAAATCTTTCAGTTCCTGATTTCCTTAAGAAAAAATAATTAAGTAGTTTAGGGACCGGCAAGGCCGGTCCTTTTTATTGAATTATGAAAGTAAAAGATTTCAATCTTGCTCAAACTTTAGAATGTGGACAATGCTTTAACTTCGAAAAATTATCAGATGGAAGTTTTGTTGTCATTGCTTTTAACAGGGCGTTACATGTTAAGCAAATAAAGAACGAACTTATTTTTGAAAATGCTAAAGATGAAGAGATTGAAAAAATATGGATTCCTTACTTTGACCTTGATAATGATTATGCAAAAATTAAAAGAAGCATAATTAAGGCAGATTCTAACCTTAAATCTATTATTGACGAATATTATGGTATTCATATATTGAAACAGGATTTTACAGAGACTTTAATTTCCTATATTATTTCGCAAAATAATACCATCAATAATATAAAACAAATTGTTAGAAGAATATGCGAAACATACGGCAAAAAGGCGGGGATTGTTGAAGGTAAGCAATACTATGCTTTTCCGTCCTTAAAGGTCTTAAATGAGATTTCAGAGGCCGATTTTAGGGATTTAAAGGCTGGGTTTAGGGCGCCTTATCTTAAAGATGCTGTAGATAAGTTAAGTTCAAAAGAAATTGTAGGAAGAAAGCTTTCTAATATGAGTTATGAGGAGGCTAAAGATAAGCTTCTTTCTATAAAAGGAGTTGGAGATAAGGTAGCTAATTGCGTTCTTTTATTTGGATTAGGGTTTACAAATGCGTTCCCGGTAGATGTATGGATTAAGAGAATTATGGAGGATTTATACTTCCATAAAGATACTGCTAAAGACACGATAGAGGCTTTTGGCAAGGAAAAATTTGGAGATTATGGCGGATATGCACAACAATATCTATTTTTTTATGCGCAAAATAAATCTAAAAAAGCCTTGCAAAACTCTAAGTGATAGAGTAATATAATAATATGTTTAGCACTCAACGAGATAGAGTGCTAATAATTTGAAGGAGGAAGTTAAAATGAAATTAGTTCCATTAGGAGACAGAGTTGTACTTAAACAATTAGAAGCTGAAGAAAAGACAGCATCAGGTATCGTATTACCTGGACAGGCTCAAGAAAAGCCACAACAAGCTGTAGTTGTTGAAGTTGGACCTGGTACTGATGATGTTAAAATGACTGTAAAGAAAAATGATTATGTAATTTATTCTAGATATGCAGGAACAGAAGTTAAACTTGAAGACGAAGAGTATGTTATTGTTCGTCATGACGACATTCTTGCAATCGTTAAATAATAGGAGGCAATAAAGATGGCAAAAGAAATCAAATACGGCGCAGAAGCAAGAGAAGCTTTAGGAAGAGGCGTTGATCAATTAGCTAATACTGTCAAAGTTACATTAGGACCAAAAGGAAGAAACGTTGTACTTGGTAAAGCTTACGGCGCACCTTTAATCACTAACGACGGTGTTACAATAGCAAAAGAAATTGAATTCGAAGATGCATTCGAGAATATGGGTGCACAACTTGTTCGTGAAGTAGCGGCTAAGACTAACGATGTTGCTGGTGATGGTACTACAACAGCTACTGTTTTAGCTCAAGCTATGATAGACGAAGGCGGAAAAAACTTAGCAGCTGGTGCTAATCCTATCATCCTTAGAAAAGGTATGAGCGCTGCATGCGACGCAGCTGTTGAAGCTTTAGTAAAGATGAGCTCTAAGGTTAAAGGTAAAGAACAAATCGCTAGAGTAGCAGCTATTTCTGCAGGCGATGACAGCGTTGGTGAGATGGTTGCTGATGCTATGGAAAAAGTTACTAATGATGGCGTTATTACTATAGAAGAATCTAAGACTATGGAAACTGAATTAGATTTAGTTGAAGGTATGCAATTTGACCGTGGTTATATTTCTGCTTACCTTTGCACTGATCTTGAGAAGATGCAAGCTGAATTAGATGACGCTTATATTCTTATCACAGATAAAAAGATTTCAGTTATCCAAGACGTTCTTCCTTTATTAGAAGAAGTTGTTAAGACTGGTTCTAAACTTTTAATTATCGCTGAAGATATTGAAGGTGAAGCTCTTACAACATTAATCGTAAATAAACTTCGTGGTACATTTAATGTTTGTGCTGTAAAGGCTCCTGGATATGGTGACAGAAGAAAAGAAATGCTTAAAGATATTGCTGTTCTTACTGGTGGCCAAGTTATCTCTGAAGAATTAGGTCTTGAACTTAAAGATACTACAATGCAAATGTGTGGACGCGCAAAAAGCGTTAAGGTTGACAAAGACAACACTATTATCGTTGATGGTGCTGGCTCAAAGAAAGAAATCGCTGGAAGAATCGCTCTTATTAAATCACAGATTGAAACTACATCTTCTGATTATGATAGAGAAAAATTACAAGAAAGACTTGCTAAACTTTCTGGTGGTGTTGCTGTTATTAAAGTTGGTGCTGCAACAGAAACTGAAATGAGAGAGAAGAAACTTCGTATGGAAGATGCTCTTGCAGCTACTAAGGCAGCAGTTGAAGAAGGTATTATCGCAGGTGGTGGTAGTGCTTATATTCACGCTATTGATAAAGTTAAAAAAGTTTGCGATGGCTTAGAAGGCGACGAAAAGACTGGTGCTGAAATCGTTCTTAAAGCGCTAGAAGCTCCATTATATGTAATCGCTTCTAACGCAGGTTTAGAAGGCAGCGTAATAGTTAATAAAGTTAAAGAGTCTAAGGACGGTACAGGTTTCAATGCTCTTACAGGTGAGTATGTAGAGATGGTTAAAGCTGGTATCTTAGATCCTGTTAAGGTTACTAGAAGTGCTCTTCAAAATGCTACTAGTGTAGCTAGCACATATCTTACAACTGAAGCAGTTGTTGCAGATATAAAAGAGCCACTTCCTCCAATGCCTGCTGGTGCACCTGGCATGGGTGGCATGGGAATGATGTAATAACAAACCTTTATAACAAATAAAACCGCGTATAGCTTTATATACGCGGTTTTTTTATTGTGCTATAATAAGAATATGTTTTCAGTAGTTATTATTCTTTTAGGAATAATTTTAGCTTCGATGGGGCTAGCGATTGTTTCTAAACATAAAACTGAAGAATGCTTACCAATAGTTTTTATGGGAACTATAGTAGTTCTTTATATTTTTTATTGTCTTAATTTTCTTCATGTTGGAAGATTTTTTGTATATGCGGTGCTCCTAGAATTAATTATTATGGGCGCTATTTTATTATTTAAGTCTGATGATCTTAAAAAGAGTTTCTTTAGAGATTATTTTACACCGGCTTTAGCTATTTTTATTGGACTAGCCATTGCAGTAATTATTTTTTCTAATGGTCTTCGCCCAAGTCTTTGGGATGAACTTAGACTTTGGGGTGCATCTCCAAAAGCAATGTTTTATATAGGCAAGTTGCAAATAGGAAATAATGCTGTACTTTATCCAGAAATGCAATCTTATCCACCAGGAATGCCTCTTTTAGGTTATTTCTTTATTAGTCTTTCAGGCAGTTATTTAGATTCGACACCTTTTATTTCAATGATTCTTTTTGGCTTTGCATTAATTATTAGTGCACTTAAAAAAGTATCTTGGAAGATGTGGCCATTAATTGCGCCTATAGTTGCAATTATTGTTATTATGCCTTGTGTTTTAACCTTTGGCGCATCTGAAATGGGTGGAGACTTAGCTTATTATTATGTAACGCTTTTTATAGACATGATTTTAGGAACCGTTGCTGGATACGCTTTGTTCCTTAGCGTAAATAAACCTTTTGATAGTTGGTTTAAGATTATTAGATTTGCGCTTGTTTTGTTTGTTATGCCTTGTATAAAAAATACTGGAACTTTATTTGGCGGAGTAATTTTCTTAATTGCTCTTGCAATTGTTTTATTTGACACAAAACGTAAGGTGATAAAAGAAAAAGTAATTGCGATGGTTGTATGTGCTTTGGCAATTATTGTTTCTTATTGTTCATGGCAATTATTAATTAATACACAAGGTAGTGGAGAATATGCTGATATTTTTGCTTTTACAATTAGTAAAAGCACTATCGGTACGTTTAACGAAGTTCTTTTATCTTGGGGTAAGATTCCACTTATAATATTCTTCTTTGCTTTTATTATTATTGATTTATTAATTACTTTTATTGCTAAAGATATCGAAAAGAAAAGTATGCTTATTGTGATGATTGGTTTCTTTGTTGTAAGCGTAATCTTTTATATTGGATACCTTAATACGTTTTCTGATTATTTTGCTTCTATTCTTAGATATTCAAGTTTGCTTTTATTTATGCTTTATACATACTTGTTTATGAGATTTATAAGTTCTCTAAAAACTTTTGAACTTGCAAGAGTTAAAGCTTTAAGTGGAGAATTTTATGTGAATAGATTTATTACAAGGCTTATTTTAATTGCTGTTTCTATAGCACTTGTTATCACAACTTTTGTGGCATTTGGACTTTGGAAAAAGAATTTTTCTGCTAACAAAAAATTAAGTAGTGCAAAAAAAATTGTTGAATGCATGAATCAAAAGATTCTAATGGATGAAAGGGCAGATAACTTTTCAATAAAGAGTCCTGCAAAAGTTTATATTGTTCTTAAAGGACCTTATAGAAAAAGTTCCTTGTTACATGAAACGTGCCTTTATGAAAGCATTGGCACTTTAGCATATGTAAAAAATGTTTGCTACGATAATGCTATAATGTCTAGTAACCAAGAAGAATTAGATTTATATGAAAAGGCGGCGGAACATGATAAGCAAGCTATAGCAAAACTTTCGCAATTACTAAAGAATCGTCTTATAAATGAGGAGTACGATTATATTTTTATTGACGATACTGAAGGTACTGATGAGGAAATAATTAAGGGTGTTTTAGGTAGTGAAGGCAGCATTGAGCCACAAACATTATTTTCACTAAAATAGTCAAAAAGAAAAGTAAAGTGAAGTTGTTTATTTTTCATATTGACACAAGGGCAAGTTTTTGATAAATTTTTTATAATTTAAATAAAAATAAGGAGTAAATTTTATGTCAATCTATATTAATGAACCATCACACACATTTAATGAGTATCTTTTAATTCCAGGACATTCTTCAAGTGAATGTATTCCAGACAATGTGAGCCTTAAAACGCCTCTTGTTAAGTTCAAAAAGGGTGAAGAAAGCGCTATCACACTTAATATTCCGCTTGTTTCTGCAATTATGCAGGCAGTTTCGGGAGACGCTCTGGCGGTTGCACTTGCGACTGAAGGTGGTGTCTCTTTTATTTATGGCTCTCAATCTGTTGAAGATGAAGCGGCTATGGTAAAAAAGGCAAAATCTTATAAAGCGGGTTTTGTAGTAAGTGATTCAAATGTTAAACCAGATGATACACTTGCAACTGTTCTAGATATAACTGCTTCAACAGGCCACTCCACTATAGCGGTTACTGAAGATGGAAGTGCAGATGGAAAACTTGTTGGTATTGTTACTAGCAGAGATTATAGAGTTTCAAGAATGAGTCCGGATGAAAAGGTTTCTACTTTCATGACTCCTATGGAGAAACTTGTTTGGGCTAAAGAGGGTACTTCGCTCACCGAAGCAAACGATATTATATGGGATCATAAACTTAATTCGCTTCCTATTATCAGTGAAGATGGAAAACTTGTTAATATGGTTTTTAGAAAAGACTATGATTCTCATAAGCAAAATCCTAATGAGTTACTTGATGAGCATAAAAGATACGTTGTTGGTGCTGGTATCAACACAAGAGATTATAAAGAAAGAGTACCGGCTCTTATTGAAGCTGGTGCAGATGTTTTATGTATTGACTCTTCAGAAGGTTTTTCTGATTGGCAAAAGTTTACTATTGATTGGATTAGAAGTGAGTATGGTGACAGCGTAAAGGTTGGCGCTGGTAACGTTGTTGATGCTGAAGGATTTAGATTCCTTGCAGATTGTGGTGCCGATTTTGTAAAAGTTGGTATTGGCGGTGGCTCTATTTGTATCACAAGAGAGACTAAAGGTATTGGACGTGGCCAAGCAACTGCGTTGATAGATGTTTGTGAAGCTAGAAATAAATATTTTGAAGAAACAGGAATTTATGTTCCTATTTGTTCTGATGGTGGAATTGTGTATGACCATCATATGACACTTGCGCTTGCGATGGGTGCAGATTTCCTTATGCTTGGTAGATATTTTGCTAGATTTGATGAAAGCCCTTCTAACAAAGTTAGCTTAAATGGTACATATTACAAAGAATATTGGGGCGAAGGTTCTGCTAGAGCTAGAAACTGGCAAAGATATGACCTTGGTGGTGATTCAAAACTTTCTTTTGAAGAAGGCGTTGATTCTTATGTTCCTTATGCTGGTAGTTTAAAAGACAACGTTGCTATTTCTCTTAGCAAAGTTAAATCTACTATGTGTAATTGTGGTGCTAAAAGTATTCCTGAATTACAAAAGAAAGCAAAACTCACACTTGTATCTGCAACAAGTATTGTTGAGGGTGGAGCTCATGATGTAATTAAAAAAGATCAGACTTCATCTTATATAAATAAGTAGGAGTAATATGATTGATTATAATTTATTAGCAAAAAGTATTGAAGCTGTCGTAGAAGATGTTCCGTATCTTATTTCGAATTTAGCTAATATTTCTGCTATAATATATGAGAATCTTGATAGACTTAATTGGGTTGGATTTTATATAATAGAAGATGGAAAGCTTGTATTAGGTCCTTTCCAAGGCAAGGCTGCTTGTATTGAAATCGAAATTGGAAAAGGCGTTTGCGGAAACGCAGTTAAGCAAGATGCAACTTTGGTCGTTGATGATGTTCATTCTTTTGATGGCCATATTGCTTGCGATTCATGTTCCAATTCGGAAATAGTCATTCCTATTCATAAAGATGGAAAGGTTTGGGGAGTTTTAGATATTGACAGTCCTGAGTTTTCCAGATTTGACAGCACTGATAAAGTTGGCCTTGAAAATATTGTTAAGGTTATAGAAAAGAGCGTAGTATAAGTTTATGATTAAAGACGTTAACATTAAAATTTTAGATAAAAGAGCAACTCTTCCTACATATGGAAGTGCTGAGAGCGCTGGCGCAGATCTTTATGCATGTTTAGATGAGCCTGTTACAATTATGCCAGGCAAAAGTTTTTTATTCCATATTGGCATTGCTATGGAAATTCCTTTTGGATATGTAGGGCTTGTATTTGCTCGTAGTGGATTAGCTACTAAAAAAGGATTAGCTCCTGCTAACAAAGTTGGTGTTATAGATGCTGATTATAGAGGCGAAATAATGGTTCCTTTGTTTAATCAATCAGACGAACCTCAGGTAGTTGAAAATGGAGAAAGAATAGCACAATTAGTTATTACACCTTTTGTAGCAGCTAATTGGAATGTTGTTGACGAATTAGATAGTACTGATCGTGGCGAGAACGGTTTTGGCAGTACTGGTAGAAAATAATTAGGAGGACTTTATGATTTATTCAGCAGAAGTAGAACATATGTGTCCAGTTAAAAGTGGGGCAAATGCTGGACCAGCTCCTATTCCTCAAGAAGGAAAGTGGACACAAGTTAAAGGAGTTAAAGATATTAGTGGACTTACACATGGTGTT
Organism: Lachnospiraceae bacterium; assembly: GCA_045599965.1. Lineage (GTDB taxonomy): Bacteria > Bacillota > Clostridia > Lachnospirales > Lachnospiraceae > RGIG5612. The sequence continues at coordinate 36,461 of JAZRXA010000079.1, forward strand.
GGTTGGTGCGCACCTCAACAAGGAGCTTGCAAGCTTACACTTAATGTTAAGGACGGAATTATTGTGGAAGCTTTAGTAGAAACTTTAGGTTGTTCTGGAATGACTCATTCCGCAGCAATGGCTTCTGAAATCCTTCCAGGAAAAACTATCTTAGAAGCACTTAATACTGACCTTGTATGCGATGCTATAAATACTGCTATGAGAGAACTTTTCTTGCAGATTGCTTACGGAAGAAGTCAGACTGCTTTTTCTGAAGGTGGACTTCCGGTTGGCGCTGGCTTAGAAGATTTAGGCAAGGGCATGAGAAGTCAAATTGGTACTATGTATGGCACTCTTGAAAAAGGCCCTAGATACTTAGAGATGACTGAAGGTTATGTAACTGACATCGCTCTTGATGAGAATGATGAAATTATTGGATATAAATTTGTAAGCCTTGGTAAGATGACTGACTTTATTAAAAAAGGTGACGATCCTAATACTGCTTGGGAAAAAGCTAAAGGTCAGTATGGTAGAGTTGATGAAGCTGCTAAGCTTATTGACCCAAGAGCTAACTAGAAAGGAGGAGAGTTATGGCATTATTTGAATCTTATGAAAGACGTATTGATCAAATTAATAAAGTTCTTAATGAAAACGGCATCTCCTCTATAGAGGAAGCTGAAAAAATTACAAAAGATAAAGGGCTTGATATTTATGCGCAAGTTCGTGCAATCCAGCCTATTTGTTTTGAGAATGCTTGCTGGGCTTATACTGTTGGCGCAGCTTTAGCTATTAAAAGAGGACAAACAAGAGCAGCTGATATTGCAGCTACTTTAGGTGAAGGTCTTCAAGCTTTTTGCATTCCTGGTAGCGTTGCTGACCAAAGAAAAGTTGGCTTAGGTCACGGAAATCTTGGAAAGATGCTCCTTGAAGAAGAAACGGAATGTTTTGCATTCTTGGCGGGACATGAAAGTTTTGCTGCTGCTGAAGGCGCAATTGGTATTGCAGAAAAAGCTAATAAAGTTAGACAAAAACCTTTAAGAATTATCTTGAACGGCCTTGGAAAAGATGCTGCTAAGATTATTTCTAGAATTAATGGTTTTACATATGTTCAAACTGAGTATGATTATGCGACAGGCGAACTAAAAGAAGTTGGTCGCACTTCTTATTCTAGTGGTGTTAGAGGCAGTGTTAATTGCTATGGCGCTAATGATGTTCAAGAAGGCGTTGCAATTATGCATAAAGAAGGTGTTGATGTTTCTATTACTGGTAACTCAACTAACCCAACTCGTTTTCAACATCCTGTTGCAGGTACATATAAAAAAGAGTGCATAGAGATGGGTAAAAAATATTTCAGCGTTGCTTCAGGCGGTGGTACTGGTCGTACACTTCATCCTGATAATATGGCTGCAGGTCCTGCTTCTTATGGTATGACTGATACTATGGGACGTATGCATTCTGATGCGCAGTTTGCAGGAAGTTCTTCTGTTCCAGCGCATGTTGAGATGATGGGACTTATTGGCATGGGAAATAATCCTATGGTTGGTGCAACTGTTGCAGTTGCTGTTGCAGTTGCTGAATGTATGAATAAATAATTTTGAGGAGATTTTATGAGCGAGTATTCAAACATGACTAATTGGATGGAGGTTATGCGTCTTCGTGAGAAGAAACCACCTCTTCCTATATTGGCTTTTCCAGCCGTACAAATGTTATATGTAACTACGAATGAGCTTGTTCAAAGTTCAACACTTCAAGCTCTTGGAATTAAGATGATTGCTGATAAATTTGATTTACCAGCAGCTATCGGCTATATGGATCTTTCTGTTGAAGCTGAAGCTTTTGGAGCTCATGCTGTTTATTCTGTTGATGAGATTCCTACTATTATTGGACAGCTTATTAAGACTGAAGAAGAGGCTAATAATTTGAAAGTTCCTGAGATTGGAGCGGGTAGAACATCAAAAGTTATAGATGGTATTGCTAAAGCTAGAAGAATTGTTAGAGATAAACCGCTTTTTGCTGAATGCGTTGGTCCTTTTTCTCTTGCTGGAAGACTTATGGACGTAAACGAAGCTATGGTTAATTGCTACGATGAGCCGGAGATGGTTCATGTTCTTCTTAAGAAAGCAACTGAGTTTATTAAAAAATATATTAGTGCTTTTAAGGAGGTTGGAGCTGACGGCATTATTATTGCTGAACCTTTAGCAGGTGTACTGTCTCCTGAAATTGCCAAAGAGTTTTCTCATCAATATGTAAAAGAAATTGTTGATGAGTTACAAGATGATGATTTTGTATTTATTTATCATAACTGTGGCAATGGCGTTCCTTTCCAACTTGATGATATTTATGCACTTGGATGTAAAGCTTACCATTTTGGTGATTCAATTAATATGAGAGAAGTTCTTGAAAAGACTCCTGAAGATATTTTAGTTATGGGTAACGTTTCACCTGCAAAAGCTTTTATAGCTGCTAAACCACAAATTTGTGCATCAGCTACTTATTATCTTTTAACTGAGTGCCGTAAGTTTAAGAATTTCTGGATAAGTTCTGGATGCGATATTCCACCTCTTACTGATTTTGATAATATTGAAGCTTTCTTTAATGTTGCTAACGAATTCTATTATATTAGAGATTTGGTTCGCGACATGAATAGAAAATAATATTTAAAAAATTAAACGGACTATTTTGAATTTTCAAAGTAGTCCGTTTTTTTATTGCATATTGTGTAGCAAGTTTTATTCGCCGCCGCCGCCGCCACCTTCTTCGCCGCCGCCGCCGCCTTCTTCGCCGCCGCCGCCACCTTCTTCGCCGCCGCCGCCTTCTCCAGGATCTTCTTCCTCTTCTTCCTCTTCTTCCTCTTGTTGAGGTTCTTCTTGCGGTTGTTCTTCTTCCTCTTGTGGAACTGGTAGAGGAGTTATAACGTAAGAATGGTTATCACTTCTATCCATCTGACGAGCTTGTACAGGTTCACCTGCGTAGAGCTGTCCCATGAATTCTTTTATTAATGAAATTGATCCAGAGTATGGCATTACTACTGAAAGTCCAAGTCCGCCACTAGCGTATGAAGGTTGAGTCATTGTTGCACCTTCTGCCTGCACCTTAGATATATTCCATGTTCCGCCTTGAGCTAATTGTGTTTTGATAAGAGCGGAAATACTTTCTTTTGGCATATTCGTTACACATACTCTTTCAAGTGTGTTAACTAATTGTGAGTATACTGTAAGGCCTGTTGATGAAAGTAATTTATGGATTATTGCTTCTATAACTTGTTCTTGGTGACGTCCTCTAGCAAAGTCTCCATCAAAGAATGCATGACGTTCACGAACATAGTGTAGAGCATATGTTCCATTTAAATGCATTGGGCCTTGTGTGTAGTTATATCCGTCGATAGATGTGAACGACATTTCACAATCAATATCTACGCCTCCGATTGCGTCTACTATTTCTATAAGCGATGAGAAGTTTACACAACAGTAGAAGTCTACATCATATCCGTACAAGCCTTTCATTGTATCGCATTGTGTATCTAATCCATATATTCCGGCATGAGTGATTTTATCTCTTGCACTTCCAGAAACTCCAGGGAATTGAACATAGTAGTCTCTAGGTATACTTATTAATAATACTTCGTGTGATACTGGGTTAACTGCAACAAGCATATTAACGTCGCTTCGGCCACCAACAGATAGTTCACCATATTCATCATTTCCAGAAATGAAGAACAAGAATGGTTGTGTTGTAACGTCTACGTCGGTATTAGATTTAATATTAATTTTTGTTTTACTCTTGAATGTATAAATTATTTTAACTTCTTCTTCAAATTGTTCATGCTTTTCTAACATGTCACCTTTCAAATCGTTGTTAAAGATAATTACTCTTTGTTGTTGAGAGTAGAGTGCCTCTATTAAATCGATTGCATTTGTGTAATCTTGTGTTTTGAGTTTACCGCCAACTTGCTTTTCAAAATCATCCATAGCTTCATTTAAGATTAATGGCTTGAATGAACTGATTGTTCCGAATGTTTCGTCTTTTACGTCTTTAAGTGACTCGGCGCTATCGGTAGCTAAGACAGCAACATGCACTTGGTTTATTATGTAACCTGTGTCTTTCGATACAGAGTCAATAGCTTTATTTGTTAAGTAAATATAGTAACTTGCAACTAAAAGTACTAAACACATGAAAATAGAAATTACTCTTCCGGCAATTCTAAGTTTCTTATTTCTGTTTATCTTTTTAATTTGCGTAACAATTAGGCCTGTTGCAATTCCTACTAAGAGTACTATTGCTACTATGAACCAAATCATTGGAAGTACATCAAGAATAATAAGTAAAACTATAACAAAAAGTGAAAGGGCAGCTTCTAAGCATGCAACGATTAGCCAAACGATATCTCCTTTTGTATTCTTACGATCATCTTTTTGCTTTTTATTTTTTCTTCTATTGCGTTCGTATTCACGATCTTTTTTATCTTTTTTCTCTACAAATTCGCCGTATTCATTTATATCGAATGTATCAAATAAATCATCCGCATCGAAATCATCAAAATCATTTGCATTGAAATCAATTTGTTTTTCTCTTGAACGAATTGGTTTTCTTGTTTCTCTTTCATTGCGCAAGTCAAAATTATAATCGTCGAAATCTCTTTCTTTTTTACGCGCTCTTGAAGGAACGCTTTCATATCCAGCGTTAACATTAGAACGACTTATATTTGAATATCTTTGTTTCCTGCTTGTATTTTCGTCCTCGCGTCTTCTTGGTGGAAGATAGTCACGTTCATCATAATTAAGACGGAAATCTTCTTGTGGAGCAAATTGTCTTGCAGGTCTTCTTTGCTCTGGTCTTACAGGTCGATTAATTTGACTGCCGTTTCCAATTACGTTATTTCTTCTGCCGTTTGGACCGTATTCGTTCATAGTTTTTCCTTTCAAAGATAGTTTTATTAATACAATTATATTTTCTTTTTGTGTCTATTATATGTTGTTTTAAAAACTCAAAATATTATATGTAATTTAGGTAAAAATATCAAGTAATTATATATAAGGTAAAAAAATCTTTTTTTCAATTTTGGGAACATTATTTTGGCGTTTCGGAACATGAAATAAACCAACTTTAATTTTTAGTGTTAATGTTTAGTAAATCTTTTAAGGAGGTGAAAGAAATGATCGTTTCAATCAGACTTAATAGTACTGATGCAGAACTAATAAAATGTTTTGCGGAACACAACGGACTTACTGTCTCTTCTTTTTTTAGAACAGTAATTTTGGACTACATCGAAAAACATTATTTAGAAGTTGCATCTTTTAAGGAGGTGAGTGAAGAAAAAGAATAATTTATTTTTGCAAATTTTTTGTTGCAATTTTTTTATCGAATTAAAAAAGAATATTCATTGAAAAGACTTGGCGACACAGTGAGTTTATTACTTCACTGTGTCGCCTTTATTGTTGTAAATGTTACTTCATCGTGATATACTTTTAATGATATGTGTATATGTATTTTTATGTTTAACTTTTAGTAAGTTTTGGAGGTTACAATGTTAACAGTTCTAGATCATTCTCTTATAAAACATAAACTAAGTATCATGAGACAAGAAGATACTTCTACTTATATTTTCAAACAAAATCTTGATGAAATCGCAAAACTTATGGCATATGAAGTTACAAGAAATGTTCCAATTTTGGAAAAGAAAATTACAACACCTATTTGTGATACTGTAGGCTACGAAGTTGCTGAACAAATAGTTCTTGTTCCAATTCTTAGAGCTGGTATTGGTTTGGTTGATGGATTTAGAGATATTATTCCTACTGCAAAAATTGGACATATTGGTATGTATCGTGATGAAGAAACTCTTGTACCTCATGAATACTATGCTAGATTTCCTAAGGGGATGAAAGACTCATTAGTTGTTGTTACCGATCCTATGCTCGCTACTGGAGGTAGTGCTTCTGCAGCAATTACTAATATTAAAAAAAGGGGAGCTAAGAAAATATTATTGGTTTGCTTAGTGGGTGTTCCTGAAGGTGTTGAGCGTATTGAAAAAGATCATCCAGATGTTGATATTACTTTAGCAGCACTTGATGAAGGTCTTAATGAAAAAGGTTATATAGTTCCTGGTCTTGGTGATGCTGGTGATAGACTTTTTGGAACCGATTAATATCTGGAGGTTTTATTGGCTAAGAAATCTAATGAGCAATCAGTTAATATAGAGAATACGGATGAAAAATTTGATGAAGAATCTAAAGAGGATGTTACCAAAGAAGTAGAAGAGTCTAAAGAAGATTCGATTGAGGATGAAACGAAGTCTGAAGATGATTCTAATCTTACCTCTGATAATCAGTCTAATGATTTCGGAGAAGATATCAACACTGTTCCTAAAAAAATACTTTCAAATTTTAAGCTTGGTTCAAAGAAAAATAGAACTGGTATTATTTGTATCTGTCTTGCGATTTTAATTATCATACTTGTTGTTATGCTTTACCTTATTTTTTCGAAAGATGAAAAAGGTAATTCTATGGCTAAGTACCTTGACGGAATGAGAACACAAGAAGTAGTTGTTTCAGATTTAGAACAGGTAAACTATTTCTTTAAGACATACTACGATGCTCTTGCTGCTGGTAATACTACTGTTATTGAAGGACTTTATGATGAACCTTCAAAAGCTAATATTACTACTGAGGTTTCTAAAATTGTAGAAAGTTTTGATAACATTAAAGTTTATGTTACTAAAGGCTTAGAGGATAATGAAATCGTTGCATTTGTTTACAACGAATTGAAATTTCCAAATATAAATACACTTGCTCCGTGCGTAGATACTTTTTATCTTAAATATAACGCTTTCGATAATAGTCTTAAGATTGTTACGAACATGTACACGGATGCTTCTATCATAAAATTTGTCAATGTTGTAGCTAAGAAAGATCCTGTTCGTTCATTACTTTCTAGTACTAATGAGAATCTTAATAATGCTTTAGAAGCTGACGGCGAATTAAAGAATTTATATCTCATTATGCAATCGATGACAGATAATAATATTGACGGCGAAACAACCGAACCTTAAGTTGATGAATATAAGAGAAGAAAGAGAACAATTTGAAAATAAAACTTTAAGTAAGTATGCAACCCTTAGTTGCAACTCTAAAGGGCGTGCGATATATGAAGAGCCTTGCGAAATTCGCACTTGTTTTCAAAGAGATAGAGATAGAATTATTCACTCTAAATCTTTTAGAAGATTAAAACATAAAACTCAAGTTTTTCTCGCTCCGACTGGCGACCATTATAGAACTAGACTTACGCATACTTTAGAAGTTTCACAGATTGCTAGAACTATTGCGAATGCGCTTTGGCTTAATGAGGATTTAACAGAAGCTATTGCTTTAGGACATGACTTAGGACATACTCCTTTTGGTCATGCAGGCGAGAGAGCTCTTAATTTACGAATTCCTTTTAAGCATCAAATTCAAAGTTTGCGCATTGTTGATAAATTAGAAGATGATGGAAAAGGCTTAAACCTTTCATGGGAAGTTAGAGATGGAATTGTTAACCATGGCATGAGTGGGAAGGCTGCTACTTTAGAAGGCAGAATTGTTAGGCTTGCTGATAAAATAGCTTATATAAATCATGACATGGATGATGCGATGCATGCCGGACTTTTATCTGAAGAGGATATTCCTACGGAAATTTCGGATGTTCTCGGAAAGACTAGAAAAGATCGTTTAGATTTTTTGATTAAGAATATTATTTCTTGTTCAAAAGATAAAGATGATATATTGATGTCTGATGATGTTTATGATGCTTTAATTAAACTCAGACAATACATGTTTGACAATTTATATTCTAAGTTTGACAAAGATTGCAAATCCGAAGAATCAAAAGCAGTTGTTATGCTTGAGAACTTATTTGATTTTTATGTTGCGCATCCGGACATGCTTCCTATAGAAATAAAAAATCTTATGGAACGTGGTGTTTCGAAAGAGCGTGCTGTTTGCGATTATATTTCAGGAATGACTGATTATTATTCTATTGATGTTTATAAGAAAGTTTTTATTCCTGAGTTTTGGGGAAAGTGATGTATTATTCGCAAGAGGTCATTGACCAAGTTATTGATGCAAATAATATTGTCGACGTTGTTGGCAACTATGTGAAGTTGACAAAAAAAGGCTCCACATATTTTGGCCTGTGTCCATTTCATAATGAAAAGACTCCTTCTTTCTCTGTTACGGATAATGGCAACAAACAAATGTATTATTGCTTTGGTTGCCACAAGGGTGGAAGCGTTTTAACTTTTCTTATGAAGTATGAAAATATTTCATACACCGATGCACTTAAAAGTCTTGCTAGCAGAGCAAACATTACACTTCCTGAACCAGACTACTCAAAAGAAGAATCATTAAAAGCAAAAAAACGCGAAAAGATTCTAGCTATAAATAAAGATGCTGCTACTTACTTTTATCATTTACTTAAATCAGACCGTGGCAACATTGGACTTAAGTACTTAAAAGACCGTGGACTTTCAGATGAGACAATTAAAAATTATGGACTTGGGTTTTCTGATAAGTATCGCGATGACCTTTATAAATTCTTAAAAAACAAAGGGTATACTGATGAAGAAATTAAAGAATCTCAGTTAGCCGTTTTTAAGAATAATGATGTTCATGATTTCTTTTGGAATAGAGTTATGTTTCCTATCATGGATGTTAGAAATAAGGTTATTGGTTTTGGTGGCCGTGTTATGGGAGAGGGTGAACCTAAATATTTAAACTCTCTTGAAACAGATTGCTTCATTAAGCGCCGTACTTTATATGGTCTTAATGTTGCAAAAAAATATAAAGGTAAATCTCTTATTCTTTGCGAAGGATATATGGATGTTATTAGTTTGCATCAGGCAGGATTTACTAATGCGGTTGCTACCCTTGGTACTGCATTCACTGAGGGACATGCTGGAGTACTTAAAAGATATACTGATAGTGTTTATATATCATACGATTCTGATAATGCTGGAAGAGATGCTGCACTTAGAGCTATTCCAAAATTAAGAGATGTTGGAATTGCAGTTAAGGTTATTGACCTCTCTCCATTTAAGGATCCAGATGAACTTATAAAAGCTAAAGGTGTTGATGCTTTTAAAGAGTGCTTGAAAAATGCGAAAAATAGTTTAATATTTGAGATAGAGTGTTTAAAAGAATCATTCGATCTTTTTGATCCAGATGATAAAACAAAATTTGATAATGAAGTTGCAAGACGTCTCAGCTTTTTTGATGACAATATAGAACGAGAAAATTACGTGCGTGTTGTTGCTTCGACTTTTAATATTGATTATTCTATGCTTAAAGATAAAGCATTGAAGCTTTCTCTAAGCAATGGTGATATAAAACGTTTTGAGCCTGTTAGGCAAATTGTAAAAAAGAAGGATGGAAATTTTGATGCTTTAGGTAAGTGTCAAAAATTAGTGCTTTCTTATATGGTTAAGGATCCGTCATTTTATGATAGAGTTCGTCAAGTAATTGATGAAAACGATTTTTCTTTACAACCATATGATGCAATTGCACGTTTGCTCTTTGAACAATTAGGCCAAGGCAAGATAAATGCGAATACTATCGTTAATGCTTTTGAGGATACAGATGTGCAAGAAGAAGCGGCTGATATTTTAGAATTTAGGATTGAGGATGAATTATCTGAAGATGAAATTCGAAAAGCAATCAATGACTGCATTATTCGTATTAAAAATAATAGCATAGAAATTAAACTTGATAACGAAGACGATATTAGTAAAGTTATCGAGTTGAAAAAAGAACAGGAAAAGTTGCAAAAATTTAATATTTTCGGGAGGGAAAATTAATGGCAGCAAAAAAAGAAACAAAAGTAACTAAGAAAGCAGCTCCTGCTAAGAAAGCAGCTCCTGCTAAGAAAGCAGCTCCAGCTAAGAAGGCAGCTCCAGCTAAGAAGGCAGCTCCAGCTAAGAAGGCAGCTCCAGCTAAGAAAGCAGCTCCAGCTAAGAAAGCAGCTCCAGCTAAGAAGGCTCCAGCTAAGAAAGCTCCAGCTAAAAAGGCTCCAGCTAAGAAAGCTCCAGCTAAAAAAGCTCCAGCTAAGAAAGCTCCAGCTAAAAAAGCTCCAGCTAAGAAAGCTCCAGCTAAAAAAGCTCCAGTAAAGAAAGCAGCTCCAGCTAAAAAAGCTCCAGCTAAAAAAGCTCCAGCTAAAAAGAGTCCCAGTAAAAAGTAAAGCTGGCACTAAAAAAGTAGAGGTAGCGTCAGATAAAGCTAAAGGGCAGAAAAAATCCAAATCAGCAGAGGTTGTGATTGATTCACCTGAGAAAGAACAGGAAATTTTTGAAGAAGGGTATGCTAAACTTTTAAAAGCGGCATCAAAAAAGAAAAACTTCATTGAATACTCAGAAATTACGAAGTTCTTCCCTGGAATCATTCTAGAACATGAAAAACTTGAAAGCATTGTTGAGAGCTTAGAAAGTAATAACATCGATGTTTTACGTACTGATATTAACGATGATGAAATGATTCTTGATATCGATGATGATATCGAAATTGATGAATTAGAAGACGAAGTTACAGAAGCTGATTTGGATATATCTGATTTGGAAAACAATGTTAACATTGAGGACCATGTTAGAATGTACCTTAAAGAAATTGGTAAAGTACCATTACTTACTTCTGACGAAGAAGTCGTTCTTGCTAAAAAAATGGAGAAGGGCGACCAGGCCGCGAAAGCCAAACTTGCAGAAGCTAATCTGCGTTTGGTTGTCAGCATTGCAAAACGATATGTTGGCAGAGGTATGCAACTTCTTGATTTAATTCAAGAGGGCAATCTTGGCCTCATGAAAGCAGTTGAAAAATTTGATTACAAAAAAGGCTATAAATTCTCCACATACGCAACTTGGTGGATAAGACAAGCCATCACAAGAGCTATTGCTGATCAAGCACGTACCATTCGTATTCCTGTTCATATGGTAGAGACGATCAATAAACTCTTGAGAGTATCAAGACAATTGCTTCAAGAATTGGGAAGGGAACCTACTAATGAAGAAATCGCTGAGAAAATGGATATTCCTGTTACGCGAGTACGCGAGATTTTAAAGATATCGCAGGATCCTGTATCTTTAGAAACACCTATTGGGGAGGAAGAAGATTCTCACCTTGGCGATTTCATAAAGGATGAAAACATAACAGCACCTGCTGATGCTGCAGCTTTTGTCCTTCTAAAGGAACAATTAAATGAAGTTCTCTATACTTTAACAGATAGAGAGCAAGAGGTACTTAAATTGCGCTTCGGCTTAGATGATGGACGTGCTCGTACTTTGGAAGAAGTTGGAAAAGAGTTCAATGTAACAAGAGAACGTATTAGACAAATTGAAGCTAAAGCACTTAGAAAACTTCGTCATCCTAGTAGAAGTAGAAAGTTGAAAGATTTTCTTGATTAATGAGTATTTCAAAAAGACTTAAATTAATTGCAAATTTAGTTACTATAGGTAACCGAGTAGCAGATATAGGCACAGACCATGGGTATGTGCCTATATATTTGCTACGAAATAATATTTCTCCTAGCGCTATAGCAGTCGATATTAGCGCCTCTACGCTTGAAAAAGCAAAAGATAACATAAATAATGCTAAATTAAGTGATAAAATCGAATGTCGCTTATCTGACGGATTTAGAGCCATAAATAAAGACGAATGTGAATGCGCAATTATAGCGGGAATGGGTGGAATATTAATAGACAAAATCTTAAGAGACAATCTAGAAAAAACCTTATCTTTTGACGAAATAATATTAGCCCCACAAAGAGACGTAGGGCTAATTCATAAATTCGCTGAAGAATTTGGTTGTTCTATTGTTTTCGATAATACAATCCTTGATAAAAGCAAATACTATAATATTATTAAACTTAAGGTTTGCAAAAAGTAA